>JAFLDH010000215.1 GCA_017302505.1 Burkholderiales bacterium | reverse complement strand
TGGCTAGCGGCGCATAACCGACGGTGCCTTTCTGGGCGGCGTCGTCCGGTCCGGGCTGCCGGCACCCCTGCGCAGGGGTGTAGCGAGCGTCAGCTTACCACGCGGGTGGTCGTCGCCAATGGGTCGATTTCGGCCAGCCAACTCGGCGAACAGGCTGCCGGAGACCGGTCATTGAGCTCCGGCCCTGTGCCCGCCGCGGCGTGAGTACCGTCAGTTCGAAACGAACTCATCGCCCAAGATCGCGGCGACGTCCTGGCGCTCGCCCAGAAGCCGGACCACATCAAGGTGGTCCCCGCGTTCGAAGTAGCACCACAGCAGCGGGAACTTTGCGACCCGCCAGGTCCGAAGCCCTGGAATGCCAAGAAGCCTTCCGAGCGTCGGTGAGCCGATGCCAGGGTCGAGTTCGATCTGGTCAAGCGCGGCGTTTGTGGCCTTGGCCACCTTCACCGCAACGCGGGTGCCACCCTCGTTGCGGTAGTAGCGGACTTCGCCCTGCTGGTCGCGCAGCGCCTGCGGGCGCAGAACCGCCGCCTTCAATCGATCTCGCCGCGAGCGATCGCCAGCAGTTCCTTCTCGTCCGCCTTGGTGCGACGATGGCCGGGCCCGGACGCCAGCCCTTCCTCGATGAGGTCGCGAAGCCGCTTCTTGGCCTGCTCTTCCTGGTCACGCCTGACCAAGTCGCGGATGTACTCGCTGGTGTTGCCGTAGTTGCCGGCGGCGACCCGGTTGTCGATGTACTCGCGCATCGACTCGGGCAAAGCGAAACTCATAGTCTGGCGGCTCATGGAGGGATCTTGGTCGGTTTAACAACGGTTGTCAACTCGCCGGCTGGCATCTTGCCAGTTCAAGGAATGCTTGCCTCGTCACGAAACCAAGCGCGCTGCCTGGCCCGGCACGCGTTGGATCAGCGCCGCCGCGAACTTCTCGACGCCGAATCTCATCGTGCCGCGGAAGTTGACATGCGAGAAGTGCGCCGGGCCGATACGGCGCAGCCATTCGTCTTCGACTGGGATCCCGTCTCGCTTGAGCCTCTCGACAACCTCGTGCATCCTTGCGGTGTTCCAGGCCAGCACGATGTTCGTCAGCAGGGCGTGCGAGCCGGAAATCGCCTTCATCTCGTCGCGGCGCCGGCCGCGCTCCGGCGCCACCTTGCCCGAGTACACGGCGCGCTGAAGCTGATGCACCGACTCGCCACGGTTCAGCAGAGTGTGGATCTCGCGGCGGAAGTCATCGATGGCGATGTAGTCGCACAGGAACACGGTTCGCAGCAGTCGGCCCAGATGTTCCGCAGCCCGGTGCAGTGGATCCCCCTGAGCGGCCGATCCGAATCGTTGCAACGCCAGCGTGGCGGATACACGTCCCGAGCGGATCGACGCCGCCAGGCGCAGTAACTCGTCCCAGCCGCGTTCGATGGCGGCCAAAGACACGCGCCGGACGGTGACCGCTTCCAAGCCATCCGGAACGATGAAACCACGCGGCAGGTAGAGCTTTCGTTCGGCCAGATCCCGCAGCCGCGGGCACAGGTCAAAGCCCAGCAGCTTGGCGATGGCCATCGCCGGATTCGTGTAGCCGTGGGTGTCGACCGCCAGTAGCGAGATCCGAACCCTGTCTGCGGCGCTGTTGTGCTGCTCGATGCCCTCGATGGCGACGCCGGCCTGTCGTTCATTGAGCACGATGGGCTGGTCGTAGACGATGCCCCAACGGTCGCGCACGTGGGTGAACGGTCGCGCACGTGGGTGTACAGGCCAGCGGCGTATGTGCGACGGCGCGGATCAACGCGGGCGTTCCAGAGGTGGCGCGACGCGTCCAGCGACATCATGTCGGCCGATGCCTTGTCGCCGTCGCCCCAGAGTGACGCGATTGGGATCCGGCACTGGAACTCGGCCACGCGCTCGTTGGCGCGGCGCAGTCGGCCGCTGCCTTCCAGGGCGCGCATGGCCACAGTGACTTGAGTGGGTTCCAGGCCGGGGATCATTGACGCCACGCCCTTGGCATCTGCATCGGTGCCGTGTGCCAGCAACGCGCCGTAGAGGGCAACGAGCTCGTCGGTGGACTGCGCGCGGTGGCCGAGCAGCGCTTCGCTGAACCCGGTGGCGGCATCCACCTCCAGAAGCATGTCCGGGAACTGCACGCTGCCGATGAGGTTGTAGATGGTTTCACGCGTGCGGACCGGCTCGGCTTGATCCGGCAGTGCCGTGATCGCCGGCAGGTGGAGCATGCCGTCGGCGCCGATCTCGACCTTGCCGCGCCGCTGGGCCTCTGCCACCGCAGACATACCGGCCATCAAGTTGGCCAGCAAGGGCTCCAGGAAGTCGGCTGCGGACTTCGGCATGCCCAGCAACGCAACCTGCTCGTCCCGTTGCAAGGCCCAATCCGCCGGCGGGATGAGCATCTGGTCTCGCTCCCGAAAACTCAGCGAGTGGGCCAACCAGACACTGCCTCGGCGCAGGCTCTTGCGCAGCGACATCATCGTGCAGGCCTCGAACGCCCGAAATCCTGAGCGAGGGTCCAGATCGCGGACCAGGCCGTGCCAGGCTGCGCCGACATCTGGCAGCGGGACGCCCTCCTTCAGCTCGGTCACACCTTGGCGCTGCAGATCCGTCCAAGACTTCCACTGTTCGAAGCCCGGATCGCCAGAGCGGCCACCGAAGTCCAGGTCCGTCAATGCCGCCAGGCAGGCGTGCACGCGCTGGCTGTCTTCCGCCAGAGCCTTGCGAACCAGGGACACAAAGCTGCCGCTGGCAGCTTCGCCGAGCTCGGCGAGCAGATCTCTTGCTTCCAGGACTCGCGCCTGCCAGGTCTTGGATTCGTCGTGCAGGACGGAACGTGCCTTGGCTGCCTGCTGGATCAGGCCTGTCGTGCCCCGGATACGGTTTGACTGGGCCTTGTCCGCCGCCTCGCGGAACAGTTGCTGGCTGCGCCGGCTGGTCTGCAAGAGGGCGACATCGGTGAGTTCGAGCAGGGTCACCCGCAGAAAGCAGACCAACTCGATCAGTTGGCGCGTTGGCTTGATCTCCCGCGTCTTCACGGGGCGCCTGGCCTGGACCTGACGGGCGTAGGCCTGCTGCTTGGCCAACGATACGGCGCTCAGGTTCCAGTCCTGGGCACCGAGCTCCTTCAGGTAGCGGACCTTGTCGATGGTTTCGGTAAGAGTGCCGGGGCCGTGACGCTTCGACGGGGTCTTCAGCCACTCCAGGTGCGTCGTGTCGGTGCCTGGCCGAGCGCTGTATGCGGCGGCGACAACTTTCTGGGCCGCTGCCGGCGGCACGGCGGCATTGACCGCGCCGAGGATCTGCGACTCTACCGCTGCAAATGCGACACGAGCCCAGTCCTGCAGGCGGCGCGCTCCTGGGATCAGGATGCGCCGCGTGAACAGCCAGTGGCTGGCCGACTGGACCAGGTCATCGGCGTGGGACACGTCGGCAGCTTGGGCCAGCAGGGCCGCTGTGAGCGCCGCTTCGTCGTCGACTTCAAGCTCGCGCAGGCCCAAGTAAGTCTTGGCCCATAGCTGGTGCTTGGAGAGCGTCTGCCGGCGCTTGTAGATCGACCGCAGGCTGGCGATGGACGGCGGCGACACGGCCAGGACCTGGGCGGTGTGTCGCAGGAGGTTTCGGGGGAGCACGTTGAAACCGTCAAGCGGTCGGCCGGCCACGCGCATGAACATAAGCATCAGCGCCGCGGGCAGGCGGTGGTCGCTGCGGAACTGCTCCCGGACGGCCGCCACCTCCGCTGACGTGAGCGTGAAGAACTGCTCCCGGTCGAACTCACTAAGGCGAGGCGGCAAGGCCTCCTGGCCGACGAAGCGCAGGGCGAAGGCGGGCATGGCGGTGGTCAGCGGCAGGGGGGCGGTCAATGTACCGCCACGGCCGCCGCCAAGGCAGTCGGGCGCTCATCTTGCGAGGGTGGCGCCCGCCGGGAACCCGCATGGATACTGGGTTTCAGGCGAAAGCGCACCAATCTGCACGAAAAGTACGACTACCCCGTCGAGCAACGTGATGACGTCGCCGCCTGCCACGCTGATGACCTGACCGCGGGCCATCTCGCCGGCAGATGCCGACAACGCCAGGCAAAGCCACAGTGTGCAGGTCAACAAGGGCCGAACGACCAGTTCGAACATCACATCTCCTCTGTACGGTGGATGGGGCCGTCACATCGGCACGGGTTACAGATTCCCTTGGGAGGCGTCGCCACTGAATGCGTCGACGAGCGCCCTGCACGGATGGGTCCTAAGAGAGCCTGCGGTGGACACAACGCACAGAGCTAGAGAAGGCTTCGGCGACGACCGCAGAACCATCATAATGTCCAATTAAATCAATAGGTTAGACAACGCGCGTACGCACTGCGCCTGTATTGATTCAATTCAGCTCACCTGCCAAAAGGGCACCTTTATCTACGCGCCCAGCAACGGGCACACCATCCCTGCAAGCCAATGAATGAAAGCCATCCTGACTGGATCATCAGCCGCAGCGGACGACAATTCCAAAAGCCCCGGTCAGTGAAGCTGTCCGGAAAACTGGCCCTGGCTCTGAACTCGATTTCCGAGCCTGAGCGGCGCACGTTGCTGGCAGCCCTTCTAGAGGACCTTGGGGTGGACGAAGTGGTCAAGATCGGCTGCCTCCAGACCTGGCACGAGGCCGTCGCTGCTCGTCGGGAAGCGGAACCCAAGATCGCACGGGCCAAGGCCGCGCTATTGAGGAGACTTGCCCAAATGATCGAGGACAGCGGCAGCACTCACGACATGGCCACCCTCTCCTCTTGGCTGGACGTTTGGATTTCCGAGCCCCAGCTCGAGCTCCGAGGCGCAACGCCCCTAGCGGTGTTAGGTACTGACAAGGGGCGGCAGCAGGTCGAAGCCCTCCTTGAGCGGATGCGTGGTGGCCTACCCGGCTGAAAAGGTCTTCCACGACACGGCGACCGAGCGGCGAAAAAAAACGGGTATCCGGATTTGGCTGTGTTTGAAGCCTCAGAGCCCGCCTGATTCGAGCAGCTCGATCAGTGTGGTTATGTCGGCCCCGAAGTTCTTCGGCTGCTCGTACTGCTTCTGTGGTTCCTCGGCTCGCCACCTGGTGTTCATCGGTATAGCGAACGACCGGGCAAGGTGGCCGGGCGGCAGGTTGTAGGTCGCGAGCGTTTCGGGCTCACGCCTGCGCTCAAACTTCGGCTTGGCCAGCGTCTTCTTGTGGGCGCCCTCAGTGAAGAGGATCTTCGCCCGCAGCGCCTCGAACGAGTAACCCCGGCCCAGCCGGTTCATGACCCGGATCAGGCTGTTCAAGCTCTCCGTGTAGGCGTTGGTGACGGGGTGCTCGAAGTAGTTGAGGATGAAGGGCTGCCAGTTGTTGAACGCCCGGATCAAGTCTGCGAAGGCATCCCGCACCTCGGGGTCCACAGCCTTGTTCCAGGCCTCGTAGGCTGCCAGTGCAGCTCTTGGACTGGCTGAGCCCTCGTAGACAGCGTAGAAGCTCTCCTTGAGCCTGTATGCAGCCCCCAGCTCGGGATAGTTCTTCGTCCATCCATCGAGCAGCAACAGTTCCCGGTCTCCGAGGTCGCGCTCTCGCTTGAGCAGCACGAAGCGGTCGTGCATCAGCCCGCGGCGCTGCTTCGGCGTGAGCTGCTCGCGCAAGCTCTTTCGGACCCTCTCCACGGCATCGTTGGCCATGCGCACGACATGGAACTTGTCGATGACGATCCGGGCGTCCGGCAGCACGGACTGGACCGCATCCCGGTACGGGGTCCACATGTCCATCGCCACGTACTGCACCTCGCTCTTGCCTTCGAGCTGGTAGAGGTAGTTCACCACCGTCTTCTTGTCCCGGTTCGGGAGCATGTTGACGATGGTGTTGTTGCCGATGTTGCTGATGACGCATCGCGGCCGGATGAGGTGGATCTCGTCGATACCCATCCACTTGGGCGTCTCGAAGCGAAACTGGGCCTCCAGCTCGTTCACGTAGTCCCGGAAGATGTTGCGGATGGTTTTCTCGTCCAGGCCGGTGTCGTCGGCGATGCTGGCGAAGGTGCGCCTCAGGCTCTGCTGGCCGATCCACTTCACCAGTCGGTCGGTCATCTCACGCTTGGCGTTGACCGAGGGCAGCGTCTCCATGAAGGTTCTTCCGCAGTCCTGGCAGCGCCAGCGGCGGGTGTCCACGTAGATGGCCAGGCGCTTGCCGTGCGTGGGCAGGTCGCGGATGACCTGTTCGTTGCGGCCGTGGCCGATCAGCCGGCTGGAGCTGCACACATTGCAGGTGCCAGGAGGGTTCGACGCTTCCGCGTAGACGTGATAGTCGTGGTCGGTCTCTTCAACCCGCTGCACCGTGAAGTCGGGGAGGTTGAGCAGGTTCGTTGTCATGGCAAGAGAGGCTGGTTGAAGGCGTTCGCCCGCCAGCGTGTTGTTGTTCTAGTTCAGGAGAGCGGCGAGCGGCATCGGCTGGTCAGGAGCCAGGCCAGGCGAGCGCCGCCCAGGCTAGTCATCGAAATCGATGTCGCCGGAGCCGGCAACCTTGGAGTCCCGAATCTTGGGGCTGCCTTTGATCGTCACGTCCCCCGAGCCATGCAGGCGGACCTTGGCCTCTTCGCTGGCGAACGCCCGCACGTCGCCAGAACCATGGAGCTTGATGGTGGCCTTGATCGCCTTCAGTCTCCGGGTGTCAATGTCGCCAGACCCTTGAAGGGTGAGCGTCACTGTCGACGAACGGCCGTCAGCCACCACATCGCCGGAACCACGAAGTTCGACGCGCAACTCGTCCTGCTCCAGACCGGAGAGCCGTACATCCCCTGATCCTGAAAGGTCAACCTCGGAGACGGTGGGTGCTGTTGCGAAAACCTTCAGCGGGAGATGCGACGTAAAGTTGACACCTCGCTTGATGCCCACCTGCAGGGTCGTGCCGACCAGCTCGGTTTCTAGGAAGTCGATGAGGTTGTCCTCACCATGGACTTCGATCACGCAGTGGTCGGCCCGACGCACTTCAATCCCTGCAGAGCCCGTGACCTCCAAGGCGTCGAAACTGCCTCCGAGATCGCGCTGTTGCACGATGCTCTTGCCGCTGCCGATCACCATCGCTCCGCCGCCGGCGTTGAAGACTTGGGTGCCGCCAGCGCCGACGCTGATGACCGTTCCGACCGAACCGAAGAAAAACTGCTTAGCTCTCATACTGATGTGGCTTCGCGGTCAGCTCTCGGAGTCGTCGTAAGACAGACTCTCCGGGTAAAGGTCGGTGAGGTCGGACAGCACTCTCTTGACGGGATCGAAGCGGTCACCCAGCTCGTCGCGCACCTTCTCTTCCAGGGAGACCGCAAGTTCGAAGAGCTTCTCCACCTGATAGCGCCGGCCCTCGTTGAACACGTCCATGGCCAGGCGGTGAAGGTTCAGGATCTCTGTCCGAACGTCGTCATGGCCGCGCCAATCGACTTTGTCGATCAACCACAGCAGCCTGGTCGTCTCGAACGGATCGTCCTGCCAGAGCCTGTCCCATTCTTCGTCGGTAATGCTGGACATGCGCGCGATTTCCTTGTCGAGTGGAGTTGTTAGCCGAGAAGGTCCAGAAGCGTGGGAGACCGCTCAGGCCCGAAAATCCCTACTGCCTCATGTAGCGGGGTGAACATCGAGCTGGTCTTCGTCGCCAGGTCGATGTGCCAGATGAACGCGGCTTGAGCAACGTTCTTCCGAATGGTTTCCAGCTCTCCCGGCCCGAACGCAGCTTGCGCGGGTCCATCGGCGTCCACAGCTTCGACGAGGCCGTAGATCGAGACCAGGCACCTGGTGCGATCTGGCTCGTTCAGGACGCACAGCACGGCATCAAGGTTGAGCGACAGCAGCACCCGGAGGGCATGACTGCGATCCAGCGAGCGCATGCTGCGGATGAAGAGCATCTCGTCATCGAGATTCGGAGAATGCGGGTCTTGGGAACCCTCGCCCGTCAGAATCCAGTGCGCCGATATGCCGGTCGCACGCGTGGCAGTGACAAGAACCTTTTCGGTCACTGGAAGTTTGCCGACGATCAGCGAATCTGCTGCGGACTCAGAGGAGCGCAGGAGTTGCGAAACGCCAGAGCTTCCGGCATCACCCGTCTCCCTTGCAGCCAGGATTTGGATGCGTTCCATGGCTGTCAGGGACGGTGCAAGCCCGTTTGATCGCTGCAAGATGGAAGCCACGAAAGCGATGCCTTGGCCGGCGGCCTCCAGGGGCTTGTCCTGAATTTTGTGTGTGAGGCATAGGATGGCAATCAGGAGCATCTATGCCGAGCAAGAGAGAGAAGGCGGCGGGGTCCGCCGTGGCGGCGTTGCCGTCGATACCCAAGGAGCTGATTGA
>JAFLDH010000214.1 GCA_017302505.1 Burkholderiales bacterium | reverse complement strand
CGCGGCGCTGGCGACACGCAGCACCCTGAAGCCGGTGGTGGTACAGGCGGACGGACGACGGTTCGAGCGTCGCTTGCACCGCTCGACGCTGGTAGCCGGCCTGGCGCGGCTGTACCCGCGGCGTGCGCTGCGCCCGCTGCTGCTGGCCAGCGAATTGCCGGACAGCCTGACCGCGGCCTACGCGGCCATGAAGCTGCTGGTGATGCGCAATGCGCTGATGAGCTACGACCTGCTGCTGGCGGCGCCGCCGGACTCGGCACGCGTGCCGCGCATGGCCGAGCGCCTGGCCAGCTGTGCCGACAACTTCCTGGGGGCCGCCTTGCACGGCTGGGCGGCCATCGACCCGGCCTGCGACGTGCGCGACGACCCTGGCGCCGCGTTGCGGCAACTGGTGGCCGCGCAACTGCAGGCCCCTTGCGACACCGAGGCGCTCCCGGCCGGGAATGCGCCGCACTGGTATGGAACCGGCCGCGCCACCCCGCGGGGCGCCGCCCCTTTGAACTGAAGCCCGGAGCACACCATGTACACCGCCAAGGGGCGACTGGACGCCAACGCGATGATCAAGCAGTACAGCCCGCTGGTGCGGCGGCTGGCGCACCAGATGATCGCCAAGCTGCCGGCCAACGTCGAGCTGGACGACCTGATCCAGGTGGGCATGATCGGCCTGTCGGATGCGCTGAGCCGCTTCGATGCGGCCCAGGGCGTGCAGTTCGAGACCTTCGCCACGCAGCGCATCCGCGGCGCCATGCTCGACGAGCTGCGCGGCAACGACTGGATGAGCCGCGGCGACCGCCGCCACCAGCGCAGCATCGAGGCTGCGGTGCGCACGCTGGAGCAGCGCCATGGCCGGCCGCCCAGCGAAGGCGAGATCGCCGCCGAGATGGGCATGAAGCTGGCCGACTACCAGGAGCTGCTGGGCAAGGTGCGCGGCACCCAGCTGGTGTGCCTGGAGGACATGAGCGGCGACGACGGCGACGACGACTACCTGGACCGCCACGTGGCCAGCGAGGAGCACAACCCGCTGGCGCTGCTGCAGGACCAGCGCATGCGCATGGCGCTGGTCGAGGCCATCAAGAACCTGCCCGAGCGCGAGCAGTACGTGATGAGCATGTACTACGAGCACGACATGAACCTGAAGGAGATCGCCGCGGTCATCGGCGTCACCGAGAGCCGGGTCTGCCAGCTGCACAGCCAGAGCATCGCCCGGCTGCGCGCCAAGCTGCGCGAGTGGTAAGCGGCCTGCAGCCGCGCGGCTTCAGCGCCGCTGCAGGAAGGCCTTGACCGGGGCCACCGTGCGGGCCGCGTCTTCCTCGTGCGGCACGTGGCCCAGGTCGTCGAAGACCACCAGTTCGCTGCCGGCAATGTCCTGCCGGAACTGGCGGCCCACCGACAGCGGCACCAGCTTGTCCTTGCCGCCCCACAGGATCAGCGTCGGCAGCTTCAGCTCGCGGATGCGCTCGGCGTCGGCGCCGCGCTGGTTCTGCTGCAGGCGCTGCACCAGCGCGCGGCGGTTGCCTTCGCGCAGCGCCATCTGGTAGTAGCGCTCGACCAGCTCGTCGCTGACGCGTGACGGGTCGCCATAGACGTTGCGCACGCTGGCCACCACCATCGGCCGCGGCAGCAGGGTTTCGAAGGCGCGGTTCAGCACCGGCACGCGCGCCACCAGGAAGCCGATCGGCACCGATTCGGACTTGAAGTCCGGCCCGGCCGCATCCACCAGGATCAGCTTGCTCACGCGCTGCGGCGCCAGCCAGGCGGTGCGCCAGGCCACCTCGCCGCCGAGTGAGTTGCCGCCGATGGCAAAGCGCTGCACCTGCAGCCGGTCCATCAGCGCCAGCACGAAGCGCGCATAGGTGTCGCCGCGGTAGTCGCCGCTGGCGCTGGGCCCGGTCAGGCCGAATCCGGGCAGGTCGAAGCTGATGACGCGGTGCTGCGCCGACAGCGCCTTGACCCACCCCTCCCAGGTGTGCAGGCTGTCCGAGGTGCCGTGCACCAGCACCAGCGGCTCGGGATCGTCGCGCGGGCCGACGTCGCGCAGGTGCACCAGCTGGCCGTCCAGGTCGATGAACTGCGAGGGCGGCGGCGCCCATTGCGCGACCAGCGATTCCACGGGCCAGTCGGGCGCGCGCGACATCCACATCAGCAGCGCCGTCAGGAACAGCAGCACCCCCACGGTCTTCAGCAAGAGGGCCTTCATGCAGGGCGTTGCGCTGGGTGAAAGGCGCGCATTCTAGGAGCCGCCGGCAGCGCTCGGCGCAGGGGGTGCTGCCTACAATGACCGCATGTCCTTCGTCCATTTGCGCCTGCACAGCGAGTACTCGGTCGTCGACGGCATGCTGCGCATCGACGATGCCGCCAGCGCGGCGTGCGCCGATGGCCAGGGGGCACTGGCGCTGACCGATCTGAACAACCTGTTCGGCGCGGTGCAGTTCTATCAGGCCTGCCGCGGCCAGGGCATCAAGCCGATCCTGGGCGTGGACCTGTGGATGGAGCCCGAAGCCGGCGACAAGCAGCCCAGCCGGCTGCTGCTGCTGGTGCAGGACCTGCGCGGCTACCTGAACCTGTGCGAGCTGCTGGCCCGCGGCTGGACGCGCAACGCCCAGCGCACGCAGGCCTGGATCAAGTGGGAATGGCTGGACGAGCTGAACGCCGGGCTGATCGCGCTGTCCGGCGCCGACCTGGGCGCCGTCGGCATGGCGCTGCTGGCCGGCGATGCAGCGCGTGCGCAGGCCGTCGCCCGGCGGCTGGCCGCCCGCTTCGAAGGCCGCTTCTACATCGAGCTGCAGCGTGCCGGCCTGGCCAGCCACGAGACGCACGTGCGCCGCGCCGTGGCACTGGCGGCGCAACTGGGCCTGCCGGTGGTGGCCACGCACCCGGTGCAGTTCCTGGAGACCGAGGATTTCGAGGCGCACGAGGCGCGGGTCTGCATTGCCGAAGGCGAGACGCTGGCGAACCCGCGGCGCGTCAAGCGCTTCAGCGCCGAGCAGTACTTCAAGACCCAGGCGCAGATGGAGGCGCTGTTCGCCGACCTGCCGTCGGCGCTGGCCAACAGCGTGGCCATCGCCCGGCGCTGCAACCTGCAGCTGACGCTGGGCAAGCCGCAGCTGCCCAACTTCCCGATCCCCGACGGCATGGGGCTGGAGGACTATTTCCGCAAGCTGTCCTTCGAAGGCCTGGAGCAGCGGCTGCAGATGCTCTATCCGGACGCGGCCGAGCGCGAAAGGCAACGCCCGCGCTATGCCGAGCGGCTGGAGTTCGAGATCGTCACCATCCTGAAGATGGGCTTCCCGGGCTACTTCCTGATCGTCAGCGACTTCATCAAGTGGGCGCTGGCCAATGGCTGCCCGGTGGGGCCGGGGCGCGGCTCGGGCGCGGGCTCGCTGGTGGCCTACTCCTTGTTCATCACCGGCCTGGACCCGCTGCAATACAACCTGCTGTTCGAGCGATTCCTGAACCCCGAGCGGGTGTCGATGCCCGACTTCGACATCGACTTCTGCCAGGCCAACCGCGAACGCGTCATCGACTACGTCAAGGCCCGCTACGGCCGCGACGCGGTGAGCCAGATCGCCACCTTCGGCACCATGGCCGCCAAGGCGGCGCTGCGCGACGTGGGCCGTGTGCTGGGCATGGGCTACGGCCATGTGGACAGCATCGCCAAGCTGGTGCCGGCGCCGCCGGGCAAGCAGGTGACGCTGCAGCGCGTGCCGGAGAAGCCCGACCCCGGCGTGATCTACGCCCGCAAGGAAGCGCCCGAACTCGAGCAGCGCGAGGCCGCCGAGGAAGAGGTGGCCGAGCTGCTGTCGCTGGCCATGCGCGTGGAAGGCCTGGTGCGCAACGTCGGCATGCATGCTGGCGGCGTGCTGATCGCGCCCGGCAAGATCACCGACTTCTGCCCGCTGTACCAGCAGCCGGGCAGCGCCAGCGCGGTGAGCCAGTTCGCCAAGGACGATGTCGAGGCCATCGGCCTGGTGAAGTTCGACTTCCTGGGCCTGGCCACGCTGACCATCCTGGAGCAGGCCAAGGACTTCATCCGTGCCCGCCGGCCGCAGTACCAGGACTTCGACTACGACCGCCTGCCGCTGGACGACCCGAAGGTCTACAAGCTGTTCAGCGAAGGCAAGACCGAGGCGGTGTTCCAGTTCGAATCGCGCGGCATGCAGGGCATGCTGCGCGAGGCGCGGCCGACGCGCATCGAGGACCTGATCGCGCTGAACGCGATGTTCCGGCCGGGGCCGATGGAGAACATCCCGAGCTTCTGCGCGCGCAAGAACGGCAAGGAGACCATCGAGTACCCGCACCCGCGGCTGGAGACGGTGCTGGGCGAGACCTATGGCATCTTCGTCTACCAGGAGCAGGTGATGCAGGCCGCGCAGATCCTGGGCGGCTATTCGCTGGGCGGCGCCGACCTGCTGCGCCGCGCGATGGGCAAGAAGAAGCCCGAGGAGATGGCCAAGCAGCGCGAGATCTTCCGCGCGGGCGCGGCGCAGAAGGACATCCCGCCCGAGAAGGCCGACGAGGTCTTCGACCTGATGGAGAAGTTCGCCGGCTATGGCTTCAACAAGAGCCATGCGGCGGCCTATTCGGTGCTGGCCTACCACACCGCCTGGCTGAAGGTGCACTGCACGGCCGAGTTCTACGCCGCCAACATGACGGTGGAAATGGACGACACCGACAAGCTGAAGGTGCTGCTGAACGACGCCAAGCAATTCGGCATCGCCTTCGAACCGCCGGACATCAACCGCGGTTTCTGGCGCTTCGAGCCGGTGGACGACCGCACGGTGCGCTACGGCCTGGGCGCGATCAAGGGCACAGGGCAGTCGGCCATCGAAGCCATCGTCGCCGCGCGCGAGGGCCGTGCCGGCGAGGGCGGAGGGCCCTTCCGCAGCCTGTTCGACTTCTGCGCGCGGGTCGACCGGCAGCGCATCAACAAGCGGGTGGTCGAGGCGCTGATCAAGGCCGGCGCCTTCGACAAGCTGCACACGGACCGGGCGGAATTGCTGGCCAGCGTGAACCTGGCGCTGGACTGGGCCGACACCCAGGCCGCGCATGCCGACCAGGGCGGGCTCTTCGATTTCGGTGATTCGCATGCGGCGTCCACCCACGAACCCTCGCTGGTGGCCGCCGCGCCCTGGGACGTGAAGGAACGGTTGACCCACGAGAAGACGGCGATCGGCTTCTTCCTGTCGGGCCACCTGTTCGAGCAGAGCGAGGCCGAGGTGCGCCAGTTCTGCCGCACCCGCATTGCCGACCTGGTGGATTCGCGCGAACCGCAGCTGCTGGCCGGCATCGCCAGCGAGCTGCGCGTGGTCAACGGCCAGCGTGGCCGGGTGATGATCTTCAAGATCGACGACCGCAGCGAGGTGATCGAGGCGGTGGCCGGCGAAGAGCTGATTGAGACCCACCGCGAGCTGCTGCGCGAGGACGAACTGCTGGTGGTGCAGGGCCGCGTCAAGCTGGACCGTTTCTCCGGCGGGCTGCGTCTGGAAGTGGCGCAGGTCTGGGACCTGGCGGGGGCGCGGGCGCGTTTCGGCCGCTATTTGGCGGTGGCCATCAACGGCGTGCCGCTGCCGCTGAACGAGCTGCTGCGCCAGTGGCCGGCGCGCCGGCTGCACACCGAGCAGGGCGACCTGTCGCAGGGCCTGGGTATCCGGCTGCAGCTGCGCCGCGCCGATGCCACGGCCGACATGGACCTGGGGGACGAGGCGCGCTTCTGGCCCTGCGACGAGGCGCTGGCCCGCTGGCGCAGCGTGGCCCACGAGGGCCAGGCGCGCATCGTCTACGGCTGAGGGCCGCTCAGGGCTTGCTGGCGGGCGCCGCACCCTCGGCCTTGGTGGCCTTCGGCTTGGCGGCCGTCTTGTCGGCCTGCGCCGCGGCGCTGGCCACGTAGGGGCTGTTGTTCACCGTCAGGCCGGCCTGCGAGAAGCGCGCGGCATTGCCCGGGCCGACGCCGCCGACGCGGTCGACCAGGTCGGTCCAGTCCTTGAAGGCGCCCGCCTTGCGCGCGTCCAGGATCTTGGCCGATAGGCCCGGGCCGATGCCCTTGACGGTTTCCAGTTCGGCCTGGCTGGCCTTGTTGGCGTCGACCGCGGCCTGGGCGGCAAAGGCGAAGGCGGCGATGACGAGGGCGACGAGGGTGCGGATCATGGCGAATCTCCTTGCGGTTGAGGCCCGGCGACATGCCGGGTTGGGAGAGATTCTGGAAAGCGCAGCCCGCGCCGTGAATCCGCCAAAGGTCGGCCTCGAGGGGGGCCCCCGGAAGGGGGAGCCCCGCGGGCGCCTTCAGGCCTGGGTGGCCTGGGGGCTGCCTTCCTGGGCGGCCGGCTGGGGCGCCGGTGCTGGCGTCGGTACGGGAGGCAGCGTCACCAGGGGCAGGGTGAACTCGAAGCAGGCGCCGCGGCCTGGCGTGCCCTGCGCCTCGACGCGGCCACCGTGGCGCTCGATGATGCGCTGCACGATGGTCAGGCCGATGCCGCTGCCACCGTAGTCGTCGCGCGCGTGCAACCGGCCGAAGGGCTTGAACAGCTGGCCCACGCGGGCCGGATCGAAGCCCACGCCGTTGTCCTGCACGCTGACGCGCAGGCCCTCGCTGCCTTCGGCGCGCAGTCCTACACGGGCTTGCGGCGTGGCGCAGTCGCGGGTGAACTTGGCGGCGTTGCCCATCAGGTTCAGCAGCACGATCTTCAGCGCCGCCGCATTGGCCGGCACGCGCATGTCCAGCTGGATATGCCAGCGCAGCGGCGCGCGCCGCGCCATCGCCGGCAGCTCGGCCGCTACCTCGTGGGCCAGCGCGCTCAGGTCCAGGTCCTGCAGCGGCATCGGCTGCATCGTCGAACGCGCCAGCCCGAGCAGGGCGTCCACCGTCTCCAGCATGCGCTGGGCCGATTGCACCTGCAGGCGCAGCAGTTCCTGGTCCTGCGCCAGCAGCCGGCTGCCGGCCCGCTGGCCGAGCATCTGGGCCAGGCCCTGCACCTGGCCGATCGGGCCGCGCAGCTCGTGCGCCAGGTCGCGCGAGAAGGCGTCGAGATCCCGGTTCAGCTGCTGCAGCTCGCGGGTGCGCTCTTCCACGGCGCGCTGCAACGATTCGTTGTGCCGCAGCAGCAGCGCCTGCGCCTGCTGGCGGGCGGTGATGTCGCGGCCGACGCCGTGGTAGCCAAGGAAGCGCCCGCTGCTGTCCACCCGCGGCATGCCGCTCAGCGAGATCCACAGCCAGCGGCCTTCGCCGGCTTCCACTTCCAGCTGCAGCGACCGGAAGGGCCGCCGCGCGTCCAGGTCGCCGCGGTGTTCGGCCCATTGCGCGGGCGTCAGCGCGTCGCCATGGGCCTCCCAGCGCGTCCTGCCTTCCAGCCGGTCGGCCAGGTCGGGGCCGACGCGCTGCCGCTGCTCGGCCGAAAAGGGCAGCAGCCGGTGCTCGGCGTCGGTCTGCCAGTACCAATCGGCGGCCAGCCGCGTCATCGTCGACCAGCGCTGCTCGCTGGCCAGCAGCTGCTCGTGGGCCAGGCGGCGCTCGGTGACCTCGCGGCCCACGCCCTCGTAGCCGATGACATGGCCCTGCGAGTTGTGCCGTGGCCGGCCGCTGATGGCGATCCAGTGCACCGGTCGGCCGGCCGCCGCCACCTGGAACTCCACGTCGCGGAAGGCCTCCAGCCGAGCCATGCGCGACTGCAGGGCGGTCCAGCCCTGTTCGGGCGAGCGGAACAAGGTGATCTGGTCGAAGCGCCGGCCCAGCAACGCGGCATCGTCCAGGCCAGGGGCCAGCACCTGGGGCGCGGCCCCGGACAGCCAGCTCAGGCGCTGCTGCCGGTCGGTCTCCCAGTACCAGTCGGCCGACAGTTCGGCCAGCGCCTGCCAGCGCCGTTCGCTTTCGCCCAGCACGCTTTCCATGCCGCTGGCCAGCGCATCGAAGGCCGATGGCGTGCCGGCGCGCTCGTCGCGCAGCTGGCGTACGGCTTCACGCCAGTTGTCGGTGTCCAGTTCGGTGGCCGGGCGGCGCGTGGCGGCGCCGCGTCGCGGTCGCCGCAGCCACTGTGCCGGCAGCAGCAGCACCGGCACCGCCAGCGCCAGCACGGCCAGGGTCTGCAGCGTGGCGTTGTCGGCATCCCAGCCCTGCCAGAGCAGCAGGGCCAGAGCGCCCATCGCCAGCGCCCCGCCCAGCAGCCATGGCCAGCGCCGCGCGGCCACTGGCGGCCGGGTTCCGGCGGCAGGGTCCCAGGGGTCCACGGAGTCGTGCCGCGAAGGCATCGCGCGCTGACGTGTTTTCATTCCCGAACGACTGGCTGTGCTGACCGGCCCGTCGTGCGCGGGCCTGGGGCCCCTGCAGGCCGGTGGCCG
>JAFLDH010000213.1 GCA_017302505.1 Burkholderiales bacterium | reverse complement strand
TTCGAGCGCCAGCAGGCCCGCCGCGCGGGCCAGGCGCCCGAGCCCGACGAAGCGGCCGAAGACGAGGGCCCAGCCGCCCGCGAGCCGCAGGATTCGCCCTCCACCTGGGTGCTGCTGCGCCTGGGCCGCTTTGCCCGGCCCTACCGCCGGCAGTTGCTGGTGGGCTTTGCGCTGGCCCTGGCGTCGACCGCGGCCACGCTGGTACCGCCTTACCTGACCATCCCGTTGATGGACAAGGTGTTGATTCCGTTCCAGAACGGGCAGCGCATCGACCCGGTGTACGTGATGTGGCTGCTGGCCGGGCTGCTGGGCTCGGCGCTGCTGGCCTGGTCATTGGGCTGGGCGCGCACCTGGCTGCTGGCCCTGGTCTCTGAGCGCATCGCCGCCGACCTGCGCACCGCCGCCTTCGACCACCTGCTGGGCTTGAGCCTGGACTACTTCGGCGCCAAGCGCACCGGCGACCTGATGGCGCGCATCGGCTCCGAAACCGACCGCATCTCGGTGTTCCTGTCACTGCACGCGCTGGACTTCGCCACCGATGTGCTGATGATCGGCATGACGGCGGTGATCCTGTTCTCCATCGACCCCTGGCTGGCGCTGGTGACGCTGGTGCCGCTGCCCTTCATCGCCTGGATGATCCACCGCGTGCGCGACAAGCTGCGCACCGGCTTCGAGAAGATCGATCGGGTCTGGGCCGACGTGACCAGTGTGCTGGCCGACACCATCCCGGGCATTCGCGTGGTCAAGGCCTTCGCGCAGGAGCAGCGCGAGGCCGCACGCTTCCGGCAGGCCAACCGGCTGAACCTGGCGGTGAACGACAAGCTGAACAAGACCTGGAGCCTGTTCTCGCCGACGGTCTCGCTGCTTACCGACATCGGGCTGCTGGTGGTCTGGGCCTTCGGCATCTGGCAGGTGAGCCGCGGGCAGATCACCGTGGGTGTGCTGACCGCCTTCATCGCCTACATCGGCCGCTTCTACACGCGGCTGGATTCGATGAGCCGCATCGTCAGCGTGACGCAGAAGGCGGCGGCCGGCGCCAAGCGCATCTTCGACATCCTGGACCACAGCAGCAACGTGCCCGAGCCGGCGAACCCGGTGCCGATCCAGCGGCTGCAGGGCCGCATCGAATTGCGCGGCGTGGGCTTCCGCTATGGCAGCCGTGGCGTGATCCGCGGGCTGGACCTGGACATCCGGCCAGGCGAGATGATCGGCCTGGTGGGCCACAGCGGCTCGGGCAAGAGCACGCTGGTCAACCTGATCTGCCGTTTCTACGACGTGACGGACGGCAGCATCCTGGTCGACGGCACCGACCTGCGCCGCTACGGCGTGGCCGACTACCGGCGCCACATCGGCCTGGTGCTGCAGGAGCCCTTCCTGTTCTTCGGCACGGTGGCCGAGAACATCGCCTACGGCAAGCCCGAGGCCACGCGTGCCGAGATTGTGGCCGCAGCGCGCGCCGCGCATGCACACGAGTTCATCCTGCGCCTGCCGCAGGGCTACGACAGCCTGGTCGGCGAGCGTGGGCAGGGGCTGTCGGGCGGCGAGCGGCAGCGCATCAGCATCGCCCGCGCGCTGCTGATCGATCCGAAGATCCTGATCCTGGACGAGGCCACCTCCGCGGTGGACACCGAGACCGAGAAGGAGATCCAGAAGGCGCTGGACAACCTGGTGCAGGGCCGCACGACCCTTGCCATCGCCCACCGCCTCTCCACCCTGCGCAAGGCTGACCGGCTGGTGGTGATGGATCGCGGCCGGGTGGTGGAAGTCGGCCCGCACGACGAACTGATCGAGCAGCGCGGCGCCTACTGGCGGCTGTACGAGGCGCAGGCGCGTCGGGTGGACGGCAGCGACCTCGACGTGCAGGGCGGCGAGCCGCTGATCGCTGCACAGGTGGCGGCCGAAGCCACCACGCATGCGGCGGTGCATGCCGGGGGCGGCGCATGAAGCTGCAGCGCGACGACTTCGGCCGCCTGGTGTTCACGGGCGCGGATGGCACAGCGCACGTGGGCGTGGTGCCGGTGCGCGCCTTCCCGATCGCCGCGCCGGGCGAGGGCCTGTCGCTGCTGAGCGCCGAGGGCCACGAACTGGCCTGGGTCGAGCGGCTGGACGATCTGCCCGTTGCCGAGCGCGGGCTGATCGAGGAACAACTGGCCGAGCGCGAGTTCGTGCCCGAGATCCGCCGGTTGTTGGCGGTGAGCAGCTTTTCGACACCCAGCACCTGGCGTGTGGACACCGACCGCGGCGAGACGCGCTTCGTGCTGAAGGGCGAAGAGGACATCCGCCGCATCGGCCGGACCCAGTTGCTGATCGCCGACAGCCAGGGCCTGCAGTTCGTGGTGCGCGATTTCCTCGCGCTGGACCGGCACTCGAAGCGCCTGCTGGAGCGTTTCCTGTAGCCGCTGCAGCCGTCAGCCGGCCCAACCCAAAGCGCCCACCACCGCCCCGACGGCCACCAGCCAGACCGGGCTGAGCTTGGTCTTCACCAGCATCAGCACGGTGAACGGCACCAGCAGCAGCGCGCCCCAGCTGTCGCGCACCGGCGATGTCAGCACCCAGCCGGTGGCCAGCAGCAGGCCCAGCGTCAGCGGCGCCATGCCGGCGCTGAAGGCCTTCATCGCGCGCGAGTCGCGCCGCCGGTCGCCGTAGCGCGAGGCCGCCAGCGCCAGCGTGGTCGACGGCAGCAGGCTGCCGGCCAGCGTGGCCACCACGCCCGCCAGGCCGGCGATGTTCCAGCCCACCACGGCCACGAACAGCAGGTTGGGCCCCGGCGCGGCCTGGGCGATGGCCACCGAGCTGGTGAACTGCGCATCGGTCAGCCAGCCGTGCTGGCCGACCACGTAGCGCTGCATGTCCGGCGCGGTGGTGATGGCGCCGCCGATGGCCAGCAACGACAGCATGCCGAAGTGCAGGAACAGCGCCAGCAGCACGCCGCTGTCCAGCCCGTGTGCGCCGAACCACAGCGCGTTCACCGGCCCAGCCTCCACCAGGCCAGCGCCACAGACGCGCCGCCCAGGCCCAGCACCACCGCCACCATCGGCCAGCGCCAGAAGCCGATGGCCAGCAGCGTCAGCAGCGCCACCGCAGCGGCCGGCAGCTTGCCCAGCGGGTTGTCTCGCAGGCCGCCCAGCAGCTTGACCGCGGTGCCGATCACCAGCCCGGCGGCCACCGCGCCCATGCCGCGCAGCGCGCCGGCCACGGCCGGCAGGTCGACGAACTCGCGGTACAGCGTGGCCAGCAGCAGCACGATCAGCAGCGGCATCGCCAGCAGGCCCAGCAGCGCAGCCGCCGCGCCACGCCAGCCGAAGAAGCGGTCGCCGATGATCAGCGCCATGTTGACGATGTTCGGCCCCGGCAGCACCTGGCCCAGCGACAGCACCTCGAGGAACTGCGTCTTCGTCAGCCAGCGTTCGCGCTCGACCAGCTCGCGCTGGGCGACCGCCAGCACGCCGCCGAAGCCCTGCAGCGCCATGCGGTTGAAGGCCCAGGCCATGCGCCACGGGCTGGCCGGGCGCTGCAGCGGCTCGGTGGTCAGCGCAGCACCTTCAGCGCGTCGGGGTTGACGATGTTCGTCGGGTTGTTGTTGACGAAGTTCACCACGTTGTCGAAGGCGGCGCTGAAGTACAGCTCGTAGCTGTCCTGCTCGACATAGCCGATGTGCGGCGTGCACACCGCGTTCTCCAGCCGCAGCAGCGGGTGGCCCTGCAGGATCGGCTCGCTCTCGAAGACGTCGATCGCCGCCATGCCCGGGCGGCCGCGGTTCAGCGCCGAGACCAGCGCATGCTCTTCCACCAGCTCGGCGCGCGAGGTGTTGACGAACAGCGCGGTGGGCTTCATGCGCGACAGGTCTTCCAGCTTGACGATGCCCTGGGTGCGCTCGCTCAGGCGCAGGTGCACGCTAAGCACGTCGCAGCTTTCGAAGAAGGCCTCGCAGCTGCTGGCCGCCTGGTGGCCATCGGCTACCGCCTTGGCGCGGGCCGATTCGCTGCCCCAGATGCTGACCTGCATGCCGAAGGCGCGCCCGTAGCCGGCCACCAGCTGGCCGATCTTGCCGTAGCCCCAGATGCCCAGGTGTCGGCCGCGCAGCACCTGGCCGATGCCGAAGTTGGGCGGCATCGATGCGGTCTTCAGGCCGGCCTGCTGCCAGGCACCGTGCTTCAGGTTGCCGATGTACTGCGGCAGCCGCCGCATGCTGGCCATGATCAGCGCCCAGGTCAGCTCGGCCGGCGCCACCGGCGAGCCCACGCCTTCGGCCACGGCGATGCCGAGCTTGGTGCAGGCCTGCAGGTCGATGTGGCCACCGACCCGCCCGGTCTGCGAGATCAGCTTCAGCTTGGGCAGCTTTTCCAGCAGCTGCCGCGGGAAGTGGGTGCGCTCGCGGATCAGCACCAGCACGTCGGCATCGCGCAGGCGCACCGACAGCTGTCCGATGCCCTTGACCGTGTTGGTGAAGACCTTGGCGTTCAGCGTCTCCAGCTTGGCGGCGCACTTCAGCTTGCGCACCGCGTCCTGGTAGTCGTCGAGGATGATGATGTTCATGTCAGTACCGCCCGGCCGTTCCGAAGGTACTGACCGCCCCCTTGGGGGGCAGCGAACGAAGTGAGCGTGGGGGTTTCATGTCAGCAGGCATTCTGCCCTGCCGCCGGCGGCCGGCGCCCCGCAGCGCTACGATGCGCCCCACCCGCAACGCCATTCGCAGACAACCATGAGCCTCTCCATGCATTCGGCCAGCGCACCGGTGTTCGCGCGCATCCTGAACAACATGCTCAACTGGCTGGACCGGGCCGAGGCCCATGCGCAGGCGCGCAAGTTCGACGCCAACAACTACCTGGGCCTGCGGCTGGCGCCGGATATGCTGCCCTTCGCGCGGCAGATCCAGATCGCCAGCGATGCTGCCAAGGGCTGCATGTCGCGGCTGGCCGGTGCCGAGATCCCGAAGTGGGAGGACAACGAGGCCACGCTGGACGACCTGCGTGCGCGCATCCGCAAGACGCTGGCGCATGTGCAGTCCTTCAGCCCGGCGCAGGTGGACGGCTCGGATGACAAGCCGATCAGCGTGCCGATGCGCAGTGGCGATGCGCTGCAGTTCACCGGCGAGACCTTCCTGAAGCACTTCGCGCTGCCGAACTTCATGTTCCACGCCACCACCGCCTACGCGCTGCTGCGCCATGCGGGCGTGGATCTGGGCAAGGCCGATTTCCTGGGCCGCTGAAGCCCCCGCCATGGCCACCCCCGACACCTGGCGCGGCGACGACTACGCGCGCCATTCCAGCCTGCAGGCGGCGATGGCCGACGAGGTGCTGTCGCTGCTGGTGCTGCGCGGCGACGAGCAGGTGCTCGACGTCGGCTGCGGTGACGGCAAGCTGACGGCGCGGGTGGCCGCACTGTTGCCGCGTGGCAGCGTGCTGGGCGTCGATGCCTCGCCGGACATGGTGGATCACGCACGCCGACAGTTCGGCCCGCCGGCGCATGCCAACCTGCGCTTCGAGGTGGCCGATGCGCGCAGCCTGGGCCTCGGCCCCCAGTTCGACCTGGTGCTGTCATTCAACACCCTGCACTGGGTGCCGACGGCCGAGCAGCAGTTGCAGGCGCTGGCGGGCATCCGTGATGCGCTGAAGCCGCAGGGTCAGGCCCGCCTTCGGCTGGTCACCCGCGGCGAACTGGCCAGCCTGGAAGAAACGGCCGAGGCCGTGCGCCGCGAGCCGCCCTGGGCAGCGGCCTTCAACGCTTTCAGCGACCCCTATCTGCGGCTGGACGCGCAGGCCTATGCGGCCCTGGCGGCCCAGGCCGGGCTTCGGGTGGAGGGCGTGCAGAGCGCGCTCAAGCGCTGGGATTTCGGCAGCGACGAGGCCTTCTTCGGCTTCTGCCATGCCGGCTTCGGCGCCTGGACGCGCTGCCTGCCCCCCGAGCAGCAGGATGATTTCGTGCGCGCGGTGATGCAGCGCTACGAGGCCTTGATTGCCGAGCGCTTCGGCGAGCGGCACACCTTCCGCTTCGTGCAGACCGACCTGCAGCTGGCCCGGCCGTAGCCTGGGTCAGAACAGCGGTGCGAAGCCGCTGCTCGGTGAGGTGCTGGGGAAGACTGAATCGATGCCGCGCTGCAGCGTGTCGCGGGCCTCGCGGTGCTGTTGCGCCGGCAGGGCGTCGAAGACCGCGGCGCGCAGCAGCCACAGGTCGGCCGGCTCGGCGGCATGGCGGATCTGGTAGCGCAGCCAGTCGGCGCGTGGGCCGGGCAGGTCCGCGACGGCTGCGATGTAGGTCTGCTTCAGGTTGACGAAGGCGCGGCGGGCCGCCATGCGGGCTTGCCGGTCGTCGGGCAGGCCCGCGCCCGACAGGACCGGGCGCGCCAGGTGGTGGCGCGGCGCCGGGCTGCTCATGACAGCAGCGGCACGAAGCCGGAACGCGGTGCGCGGGTCGGGAAGTGGCGGTTCAGTTCGGCCACGCGGCGCTCGGCTTCGTGCTGGCTGTGGTTGACGGCCACCACGTTGAAGCATTCGGCACGCAGGTGCCAGAGTTCGCGCAGCGTACGTGCCTGGTGGATGCGCTGCGCCAGGGCCTCGGCGGCGTCGCTGTCGATGTCGGCCAGGCATTGCAGGAAGTCGTCGCGCACCGGTGGCAGCCGGTCGGGCGTGGGCGAGGACTGCAGCGGGCCCGGTGCCAGCAGCCAGAACCACAGCCGGTTCCAGGCCGAGCGCGGTGCCTGCCGCAGCGAGGGGGGGCAGACCTCGGTATGCCAGCCTATGCGGGAGGCAAGGGTGTCGCGGTACCGGGGACTCAGGCGCAGGATGAAAGGCATCATGACTGTGACTTCGGACACAACGCGTCAAACTTGAGCGCATTGTTCGATGCCACACGCCGTGATAAGCGCGGAACAAAGGCCACAACGGCCCGTTGTTCGCTGCCGGGAAGGGCCCCCCTGCGAGGCCGGCCGCTACATCAGCATGGTGTTGCGGATCAGGCCCACGGCCAGGCCTTCGAGCTCGAAGCTCTCGTCGCCCGGCTCGACCACGATGGTCTGGAAATCGGGGTTCTCGGGGATCAGCTCGATGCCGGCCTTGGTCTTGCGGAAGCGCTTGACCGTGACGTCGTCACCCAGGCGCGCCACGACGATCTGGCCGTTCTTGGCCTCGCGCGCCTTCTGCACGGCCAGCAGGTCGCCGTCCATGATGCCGGCGTCGCGCATGCTCATGCCGCGCACCTTCAGCAGGTAGTCGGGCCGGCGGGCGAACAGGCTAGCTTCCATCAGGAAGCTCTGGTCGATGTGCTCCTGCGCCAGGATGGGCGACCCGGCTGCCACCCGCCCCACCAGCGGCAGGCTCAGCTGGGCGATGCCCGACAGCGGCAGGCTGTACTGCTTGCCGAACTGGCTGAGCCGCGCCTGGTTGAGCGCGCGCAGTGTGTCAGACTTCAAGCGGATGCCGCGCGAGGTGCCGCCCACCAGTTCGATGACGCCCTTGCGTGCCAGGGCCTGCAGATGCTCTTCGGCGGCATTGGCCGAGCGGAAGCCCAGTTCGGCGGCGATCTCGGCCCGGGTGGGCGGTGCACCGGTGCGCTCGATGGCGCTTTGCACCAGGTCCAGGATCTGCTGCTGCCGGTCGGTGAGCTTGGGGCTTTCGAACATGGAAGCGCCTGTCGTTTTGTCCAGTCACTGTATTTTCATCCAGATGGTTGATCATGGCAAGCACTAAGGGCAGGGTGGTGGTGCTGGGTACAGGCGGCACCATTGCCGGCACGGCGGCCAGTGCCACCGACAGCGTTGGCTACCAGGCCGCGCAGCTGGGCGTGCAGGCACTGGTGGCGGCGGTGCCCGCGCTGGCGGGGTTGCCGCTGCAGGCCGAGCAGGTGGCGCAGATCGACAGCAAGGACGGTGGCCCGGCGCTGTGGCTGGCGCTGTTGCAGGCGCTGCGCACGCCCGGCGAGCACGCAGTCGTGTTCACGCTGGTGGCGGGAAAGGACAGCGATCTGCTGGACGGCACGCTGGTTGTCGCCGGTGGTCCGGCGGCCGGCGATCACGGCCATGCGCACGACAGCGAAAGCCTTCACGGCCATGCACTCGAACGCGCCGCATGGATCGGCGCCGGGTTGCTGGCGCTGGGCCTGCTCGGCGGCATCGGCTGGTGGCGCCAGCGGCGACGAAAGAACCCGACGCTTGCCGAAGGAGCCGGATCTTGAAGTGCGCACCTCCCCGCAGGAAAGTCCGTCCCGCCTGGCGTGCAGCGGCGACGCTGGCCGCCACGACACTGCTGCTGTCTGCAGCGCAAGCCGCGCCGGGTGCGCATGGCCCGGGCGGAGAACACCTGGACGCACCGGGCGCGGCGCCCACAGCCAACAGCC
>JAFLDH010000212.1 GCA_017302505.1 Burkholderiales bacterium | reverse complement strand
CTGGCTGCGGCGGCGGCCTATCTGGGCGATCAACTGGCCGGCATGGGCCTGGCGCGGCCGATTGGCGACCTGTTCGCCGGCAGCTTCGCGCTCGGCGATGCGAACGATGTGCTGCTGGACGCGCTGCAGGCGCAACTGCAGGCCAAGTCGGGCAGCCTGCAGGCCCTGGCCGGCGTGGCCGCCACCGGCGGCGACCTGGCCGCGCACCTGAACCACGATCGCGAAATCGCCATCGAGTTCGCCGCCGTGGCGGGCGCCACGGCCGTGGCCTGCGGCCAGGCGCTGGCCGTGCCGCTGGGCAGCACCGGCGCCGTGGCCTTGCTGAAGGACCTGCGGCTCTACCTGTCCCAGGTGGCGCTGCTGCGCGACGACGGCGTCGCGGTGCCGCTGAGGCTGGCGCCGAACGGGCCGTGGCAGCACACCGCGGCCAACGGCGATGCCGTCACGCTGATCGACCTTGAGGACGGCCAGGGCGGCTGCTTCATCGAAGGCTCGGCCGAGACCAACGCCTGGCTGCGCGGCAGCGTGCCGGCAGGCCGCTACGTGGGCCTGCGCATGACGGTGGGTGTTCCCGAATCGCTGAACCACAGCGACACGGCCGCGGCACCGGCGCCGCTGGACCTGGTGGCCATGGGCTGGGGCTGGCAGGCTGGGCGCAAGTTCGCCAAGATCGAACTGGCCGAGCCCAGCTTCAGGGCCTGGTCGGCCAGCACCTTCCTGGTCCACCTGGGCTCCACCGGCTGCACCGGCAACCCCGGGCTGGGCACCGTGCAGTGCAGCCGCTCCAACCGGGCCGTGCTGCAGTTCGATGCCTTCGACAGCGCCACGCAGAAGATCGCCATCGACCTGCAGGCGCTGTTCGCCGCCAGCGACGTGACCCGCAACCAGGGCGGCGCGCAGGGCTGCATGTCCGGCGCCACCGACCCGGATTGCGAGGCGGTGTTCGCCGCCTTCGGCATCGACTGGCGCGCCGACGGCAGCGGCAGCGGCCAGCCGCTGGGCGATGGCCGCAGCCCGTCCGTCTTCAAGGTGCTGCCGCGATGAGCCGCGTCCTTTGCCGGCTGGCCCGGGTCGCTGCGTTGACCTGGGCCGCCCTGCTGGCCGCCTGCGGCGGCGGCAACGGCACCGAGGTGCTGCAGACCAGCACCTCCACCAGTGCATGGGTCTGGTCGCTGCCCGGCAACTTCCCGGAACCGCGCGTGCCCGCCGACAACCCGATGTCGGCCGACAAGGTGGCGCTGGGCCGCTTTCTGTTCTATGACCGGCGGCTGTCGGGCAACGGGCAGCAAGCCTGCGCCGGCTGCCACCAGCAGGCGCGGGCCTTCACCGATGGCCGTGCCACCGCCATCGGCTCCACCGGCGAAGCCCACCCCCGCAACTCGCAGCCGCTGGCCAACGTGGCCTATGCGCCCACGCTGACCTGGGCCAATCCGGCGCTGGTCAGCCTGGAGTCGCAGATGCTGGTGCCGCTGTTCGGCACCGGGCCGGTGGAGATGGGCGTCAACGATGCCAACAAGGCGCAGGTGCTGGCGCGGCTGGCGGCCGACAGCGCCTATCCGCTGCGCTTTGCGGCCGCCTTTCCGGGCGAGGCCGAGCCGATCCAGTGGGCCAACGTCATCAAGGCCATCGCCGCCTTCCAGCGCAGCCTGGTGTCCGGCCGCAGCAAGTACGACCGCTACCTGCAAGGCCTGGCGCTGCTCAGCGCCGAAGAGGAGCGCGGCATGAACCTGTTCTTCGGCGAGAAGGCCGAATGCTTCCACTGCCACGGCAGCTTCAACTTCAACGACCAGACGGTGAACGTGGCGACGCGCGTGGTCGAGACGCCGTTCCACAACACCGGCCTGTTCAACATCGGCGGCACCGGCGCCTTCCCGGAGCCGAACCGCGGCGTGTTCGAACTCAGCGGGCTGGCCGCCGACATGGGCCGCTTCCGTGCGCCCAGCCTGCGCAACATCGAGGTCACCGCGCCGTACATGCACGACGGCAGCATCGCCACGCTGGAGGAGGTGCTGGCCTTCTACGCCGCTGGCGGGCGCGTCATCGACAGCGGCCCGCATGCCGGCGACGGCCGGGCCAACCCCTTCAAGAGCGACCTGGTCAGCCGCATCTCGCTGAGCGAGCAGGACCGCGCCGACATCGTCGCCTTCCTGCGCACGCTGACCGACCACGAGTTCCTGACCGATGCGCGCATCGCCGACCCCTTTGCGGCGCGCTGAGGCTCGCCGCCGTGCCGTCGCCGGTGTGCTGGCGTTGCTGGCCTGCGCGCCGCTGCGTGCCCACGAGCTGACGGCCGACCCGCTGCCCGAATTGCCGGGCTGGCGCGTGGGCGCGGCGGTGGCGGTGACGGCCCTCGGCGCTGGCGACCCGATCCCTTCGCCCACATTGCCGGGCATCCTGGACACCGGCCAGACCGCGCCCGACCAGCGCGGCCTGAAGCTGGAGCACGCCACGCTGGCCGGCGCGCTGCGGCTGAACGACTGGCTCGGCGCCAGCCTGGCGGTGGGTTGGCACATCGGCGAGAACGTGCATGTCGAAGCCGCCTGGCTGCAGGCGCGGCGCTTCGACGACAGCGGCCAGTGGCTGCTGGGCGCCGGCATCCACAAGGTGCCGATGGGCGCAGTGCTCACCAGTGCCGGCGACTACGGCCGCTTCTCGCTGACGCCGCTGGTCAAGCGCGCTTCGCTGAACACCGACTGGTACGACGAAGGCGGCGTGCTCGGCTGGCGCGGCGATGCCGACGGCCTGCTGCGCGAGGTGGACATCGGCCTGTGGCGCGGCCTGGGCTTCCCCGGCGGCGGCGACCTGCCGGCCGTGCCTTCGCTGCATGTGCAGCTGGGCGTGGGCGAGCTGCTGCTGGACGGCTTCTATGCCTATCTGCAGCCCACCGGCCGCGGCACGCTGGCGCGCGGCCCCAACAGCCCGGGGCACACGCACGAGGTGCCGAACTGCAACTTCGGCATCACCGGGCTGGTGTGCTTCGACGGCCGCGTCAACCTCGTCGGCGGCAGCTTCAGCTGGCGGCCGGACGACGGGCCCTTGCTCTTCAGCGGCGCGGTGCTGTGGCGCGACGAACAGGGCTCGTTGTACAGCGCCAGCGGCGACGCGCGCTACCACGGCCGCACGCTGGGCGGCTGGTTGGACGTGGCCTGGGATTTCCAGCCGAACTGGCAGCTGGCCGCGCGCTACGAAGGCCTGCAGGCCACGCAGGACCTGGCCGGCCCGGGGGCGCTGCAGGTGGCCGTGGAAGCCGGCCTGCTGCCCAACTGGCCGGCCAGCCGCACGACGCTGGCGCTGGCCTGGAGCCCCGACCCCGTGTGGCGCCTGAGCGCCGAGCTGGGCAACGAGCGCAGCAGCGGCGCCAACAACCCCTTCGTGATGCTGCGGGCCATCTGGACGATGCCCGAGCTGCTGGCCGGCCGCTGGTGAATGCGATGCCGACCTGGCCACTTTTCCGCCGGGGCCGCGAGGTCCCATACCTGCGGGGCCGATCGGCCCCTTCCGTTCCGCAACCCAGAGAGGAGAGACCATGAAACGTACCGCCCTTGCACTGGCCGCCCTGGCCCTGACGAGCGCATGGCCGCTGGCCCAGGCGCACGAGATGACCTACAAGGTCTTCCAGCAGTTCTACGAGCCTGACACTCAGCCGAACGACACCATCTTCATCGGCACCTTCGATTTCAACGAGCACACCGGCCAGGTGACCAACCTCAAGGGCAGACTCAGCGAATCGATGACAGGCAACAACGTCGGCTTCCCCAACGACAGCATGACCTGGCTGGACCTGAACTACCAGCTCAAGTCGGTCCGCGACGATGCGTTGGGAGGCTGGTTCGTCACCACCTTCAAGAACAACAGCACCAACACCTTCTGGACCGGCCTGGGCGGTGACGGCTGGTCGCCACAGGCTGGCGTTGCTGTAGGCGGCGTGTACTACGGCTTCCCGACGCCTGCCAACAACCCAGGCAACGCCTACGCGATGATCTTCGTGCCGGACGATCCGCTGGCGCCGCTGACCCAGGCGCAGATCAACAAGCTGGCCTATGCCGACTGCGCCCCCGGGGGCATGATGGGTGCGGTCTGCATGACCGGCACGACGGTGGCCGGCTATGGCGCCGTCGGCACGATGGGCGGCTACCCGGTGCTGCAGACGATCACCGCCGTGCCCGAGCCGCAGACCTACGCGATGCTGCTCGGCGGCCTGGGGTTGTTGGCCGGGGTCGCGCGGCGCCGCCGGGGCAAGGCCTAAGATCGCGCCTTTTCATGCACAGGAGCCCCCCATGAAGAAGGTTCTCGCCGCCCTGCTGATGAGCGCCGCGTTCGCGGCCCATGCCCAGACCACCGTCAAGGACCCGTGGGTCCGCGGCACGGTGGCAGGGCAGAAGGCCACCGGCATGTTCGGCCAGGTCACGTCCACCGCCGGCGGCAAGCTGGTCTCGGCCAGCTCGCCGGTGGCCGGCGTGGTCGAGATCCACGAGATGGTGATGGACGGCAACGTGATGAAGATGCGCGCCATCACGGGGCTGGAACTGCCCGCCGGCAAGGCGGTGGAACTCAAGCCCGGCGGCTATCACGTGATGTTGATGGACCTGAAGCAGGAGCTGAAGGTGGGCGACGCGGTGCCGGTCACGCTGGTCATCGAAGGCGCCGGCGGCAAGCGCGAAAGCGTGGAGCTGAAGGCGCCCGTCAAGGCGCTGGCCGACGGCCAGAAGAAGCACTGAGCCGCGTCAGCGGTTCAGTGCCTTCAGCGCCAGCTTGATGCCGTCGCTGACGGCCACCTCCGGCGGCAGCGCCTTCAGCGCGGCCGCCGCTTCGCGTTCGTTGTAGCCCAGCGACAGCAGCGCCTGCACGATGTCGGTCTGGGTGTCGCTGCGCGCCTCGGCGGTAGGCAGGCCCAGGTCGGGGCCGAGCTTGCC
This sequence comes from Burkholderiales bacterium, assembly GCA_017302505.1. Taxonomy (GTDB): domain Bacteria; phylum Pseudomonadota; class Gammaproteobacteria; order Burkholderiales; family Burkholderiaceae_C; genus Rubrivivax. The sequence goes on along the minus strand of JAFLDH010000212.1, from coordinate 3,401 downwards.
CTTCAGCTCCAGCAGCAGCCGCTCGGCGGTCTTCTTGCCGATGCCCGGCACCTTGACCAGGCGGCCGCTTTCCTGCCGCGACACCGCATCGGCCAGGTCGGCCACGCTCAGGCCCGACAGGATGGACAGCGCGGTGCGCGGCCCGACGCCGCTGATGCGCACCAGCTGGCGGAAGGTGTGACGCTCGTCGGCGGTGAGGAAGCCGAACAGCTGCTGCGCGTCCTCGCGCACCACGAAGTGCGTCAGCAGCGACACCCGCTCGCCCAAAGCGGGCAGGTTGTAGAAGGTGCTCATCGGCACGTCGACCTCGTAGCCGACGCCCTGCACGTCCAGCAGCACCTGCGGGGGCGATTTCTCCGCGATATGGCCCGTGAGGCGTCCGATCATGGTGCGGCCATTATGGCCACACCCCGCGCGCGAATCAGCGGCCGAACAGGCCCATGCGCTGCGCTTCCAGCGCGGCTTCGGCGCGCGAGCTGACGTTCAGCTTGCGGTAGATCTGCTTCACGTAGTCGGCGATGGTGTGCCGCGACAGCGACAGCTGCTGGCCGATCTCGGGCAGCGTGTAGCCCTTGGCCACGCGCAGCAGCACCTCGGTCTCGCGTTCGGTCAGCGACACGTGCGGCATGGCCGACGGCGAGGCCGGCTGCGGCTTGGACTTGGCGGCGAAGTAAGCCATCACGCGGCGCGCGATCGACGGCGACAGCGGCGGCTCGCCCTGGCTGATGCGCTGCAGCTGTTCGATGATCAGCTCGCGCGCCTGCTCCTTCAGGATGTAGCCGAAGGCGCCGGCCTGCAGCGCCGGGAACAGGTGCTCGTCGTCGTCGTGGATGGTGACCACCACGCTCTGCGTTTCGGGCTGGTGCTCGCGCAACGCGGCCACCACGTCCACGCCGGAACCGTCGGGCAGGCCCAGGTCCACCAGCGCCAGGTCGAACTTGATGGCCGACACCAGGCCCAGCGCATCGTGCACGCGCGCGGCTTCGGCAATCTGTGCGTCGGGGAACACCTGCATCACCAGGCTGCTGAGCCAGGCGCGGATTTCAGGCAGGTCTTCCAGCAGCAGGATGTTCGTCATGGCGGCGCTCCGCAGGCAGGAATTTCATCCTAGCAGCGGCTCAGGCCGCTTCGATGGCGCGCGTCAGCGGAAGCGTGAGCCGTATCACGGTTCCATAGCCCGGGCCCGATTCGACCAGGCATTGCCCCTGCAATTGCTTGGCGCGGTGCTTCATGCTGGCCATGCCGTGGCCGCGGTCGAGGCGGCCGTCCAGCTCCATCGGAATGCCGTTGCCGTTGTCGCGCACGATGATCTGCAGGTCGCCGTCGGTGAGCTCGCAGCTCAGCGAGCAATGCGTCGCGCCGCTGTGCTTGATGACGTTGCTGACGGCCTCGCGCAGGATGCGCGTGGTCTGCACGAAGGCGCGCGCCGACAGCGTCTGCGGCAGGTCGTCGGTGGGCGCGGTCCAGTCGGCCTCGATGCCGGCCTGGCCCAGGCGCGACACCACCTCGGCGCGCCAGTCGCCCAGCGCATCGATCAACTGCACCGGCTTGCCGGTGAGGCCGCGCACCGACAGCCGCATCTCTTCCAGCGCTTCGCGGGCCAGCGTGCTGATGCGTTCGGACTCGCTGGTGTGCACGATGGTCAGCAGCTTGGCGCCCAGGTCGTCGTGCAGGTCGGCGGCGATGCGCTTGCGCTCGCGTTCGGTGACCTTCTCCACCCGCAGTTCGGCCAGCTGCGTGAAGTTGCGCTCGATCTCGGCGGTGGCCTCGCGGATGCGCTGCTCCAGCTGCGCGTTGCTTTCCTCGGCTACCTGCAGCGCCTTGCCCTGCTGCTGAAGCAGCCGCAGCCCCACCAGCACCATCATCACCGGCGTGGCGATCTGCGCCATGTGGGTCCACAGGGTGCGGACGCCGAGCTTCTGCGACGCGTACTCGATGAACAGCGCCACGGTGGCGATGCACAGCAGCAGCGCCATCGGCCAGAACGAGCGCTTGCGCGCCCGGTACTGCGTGCGCAGGTAGTACACGGCCGCGGCCAGCGTCTGCAGCGCCAGCAGCGCGTACCAGAAGCTGGCCACCGGGTACAGCCGTTCGGGCCCGGCCAGGACCAGCGTGGCCGGCATCACCAGGCACTGCAGCGGCAGCGCGATGTCCAGCAGCCGGCTGCGATGCTGCGCGTAGCGCATCAGGAACTGCACGCAGGCCAGCGTCAGCAGCGGCAGCATCGCGCACAGCAGGAACTCGGCCACCGCGTTGTCGAAGGGCAGGTTGCGCAGCCACAGCCGCGATTCGACGATCGCCCAGCCCACCGACAGCGCGCCGAAGTAGGCCAGGTGGCTCTCGCGACGGTTCATCCAGCCCAGCACGAACATGAAGCTGCCCATCAGCAGCAGCGTGGCGCTGACGGCCTGCGGCACGGCGACGTTCAGCGCCGTCTGCTGCGCAAAGCGTGGCTCCAGCGCCGCGATCGGCCCGATCTCCAGCGCCGACAGCCCGCCGGCGCGATGCCGTGACGACACGCTGTCCAGCGCATGGCCCACCACCTTGATGTCCAGCGAGTTCAGCCCCGGTGCGACCAGCGCCGCCGGCAAGCTGACCAACTGCGGGTGGTTGCAGTTCTGCGTGATCGGCTCTTCCATGCGGCCGCCGCGCTGCAGCAACTGGCCGTTCAGGTAGACCTCGAGGTTGGTGCAGACATGCTCGATGTACAGCGCCAGCAGCTCGCCGCTTTCGCGCAGGCCGGGGGCGGTGAAGCTGACGCGGTACCACACCGGCCCGGCGCTGCCCGGCCGGCTGAGCGACCAGTCGTCGGGCAGGTCCACCAGTGGCGCTGGCTTGTCGGTGGGGAAGCTGGCTCCGTCGGACACCACCGCCTGGGCCGCATGGATGCGCACGGTCGGCGACGCCGCCTGCGCCATGCTGGACAGGCCCATCGCGCACACCAGCAGCAGCATCCAGAACACTGCCGGCGTCGGGCGTACGCACGGACCGTTGCCGTGACGCCGGGATGCGGGCAAGGGGCGGGTGCGCTGCATGTGGCCGCCGATTCTGCCGGAGGAACCCCCTGCGCACGGCGGGCGACAATGTGCGCTTGTTCCGCTTCCCGGCCCGGCTGCGGTCGGCCCTGCTCGACGTGATCCTTCGCCACGCCTTCACGCCGCCGGACAACACCCGGCTGGCCCACCTGTGCGGCGCGCTGGACGAGCACCTGCGCCGCATCGAAACCGCGCTGGCTGTGCGCATCGGGCGCCGCGGCGAGCAGTTCCGCATCGAAGGCGAGGCGGCGGCCGCGCAAGCTGCGCTGGCGCTGCTGCAGCGCCTGTACGAAGGCGCAGGCCGGCCGATCGAGGCCGAGGCGCTGCAGCACGCGCTGCGCGAGCCGGCCGCGGCGCCGGACGCGG
>JAFLDH010000211.1 GCA_017302505.1 Burkholderiales bacterium | reverse complement strand
GCCGAGGTGCGCGCGTGCCCGGCGCCGTCGCGGCGCCGGGGCCGCGCAGGGCCTCGGCGTCGGCTGGGGCAGCTGGCTTGGCAGCGACGGATGTCACGGATCGTGGGGGGTCGAATGCGGTCCCGGCAGGGCCGCGCCAACGTGCTATCGGCTGCCAGACGCGGAGCTTGAGGCCACCGCCGCACGATCCTGCGCATGGCGCGCCGTTCGGAACTCGACGAGGCAGTCTTTCATCTGCCGCCGCAGGCGACTCGCTGGCCCGCCCAGGAGCGGACTTCGACGCATCACATCCTCATGACGCGAGAACTAGTCAACAAGACAGGGCACTTCAGCTCATGCTGGCACGCCAGGCCCAGGCCGCGGCCCGCAGCCGCTGCGACAGATGCAGTGCGATGTTGCGGTAGACCTGCGCATACAGCACAGGGTCTTCGGTGCGCAGGCGCTGCAGGCTGTGTCCGTCGAGTGCACGAACCTCGACCTCGCCGTCCGCCACCGCTTCGCCGCTGCGCCCCCCGCCGTCGAGCATCGCTGTTTCGCCCAGGATCATGCCGGCTGACAAGGTGACATAGCGCTGCGGCATCTCGGCGCTGCTCGGCGCGGCGTCGCTGAACACGTTGATCGATCCGGCCACGATGACGAAGAGCTGGTCGCCCGGGTCGCCCGGCGAAAACAGCCGCTCACCGGCGGCCAGCCTGCGCGGCTGCAGGCAGGCCGCCAGACGCGCACGCTGGCCTGCGTCCAGCCCGTCCATCAGACTGACCTGTTCCACCGGCACGCTGGCTTGCGGGGGCCCGCAGCCCTCCTGAGCCAGCAGCTGCAGTTCCATCTTCTCCACCGCCTGGTCCACGTCGGCAAAGCCATGCTCGGCGGTGAAAGGTTCGCCGGCAAACTGCCGCAGCGTGCGGCCGTGACGGTTGTCGCTGGTCACACCGGCCAGCAGCAGCTGCGTGCCGCGGTCATGCAGGCGCCGGGCCAGCTGTGCCAGCACCACGGCCCCCGACGCGTCGATCAGGCTGACCCGGCGGAAGTCCAGCACCAGCGCATGGCAGGGTCCCGGCAGCTGGTCGGCCAGCTCGGCCACCCGGTCGGCGGTGCCGAAGAACAGCGCACCTTCCAGCTCCATGACCGTGATGCGGTGGCGCAAGGTCTGCAGCCGCGCTTCATCGGCCGCCGGGTAGATGCGCCGAGAGGGGGTGGCCGCCGCGCTGAAACAGGCCCGCACGAAGGACCGGTTCATGCTGCGCACGACGATCAGCACCGACAGCAGCGAGCCCAGGGCCACGCCGGCCGCGAAGCCCAGCACCACCGTGGTGATGCAGACGACCGCCACCACGCCCAGCGTGGCATGCAGCGCAGCCGAGCGCGGGCCGCGCCACCAGCGCTGCAGCAGCCGCAGCGACCAGCGGTCGGCCATCAGGTAGGCGTTGATGGCCAGCACCGCACCCAACACCACTTGCGGCAGCAGGGCCAGCAGTGGCGCCGCCACCCAGCCGACCAAGGCGAACGCCAGCGCGGCCAACAAGGCGCTGGCGCTCGAACGGCCGCCGGCCTGGATCATGCGCAGGGCGCGCGGGCGCAGCAGCAAGAGGGGCAAGCCGCCGGCCAGGCCGGAGGCGGTGTTGGCCAGGCCCAGGGCCACCACCTCGCGCCGCGGGTCGGTGCGCGTGTGGCAGGCCTGGTCCAGCGCGAGGCTGTTGAGCACCAGTTCCAGGGTACCCAGCAGTGCCAGCACCAGCCCGGTCGACAGAGCCGCCGCGCCGTGCCGCACCAGCAAGGGCGCGTCGGCGCTGGCGGCGAGCGGCAGCAGCGTGTCGAAGCTGGGCAGCACGCGCGGCAGTTGCCCCGTCAAAGGGCCGAGCTCGACCGCGGGCCACGTGGCGTGCAGCAAGGCATAGGCGCCGCTGCCGGCCAGCAAGCCGACCAAGGTGGCCGGCAGGCGCGGGCTCAGGCGCGGCAGCCCGACGATCACGGCCACCGTGAACAGGCCCACCGCCAGCGACGCGGGCTTCACCTGCAGCAACACCGCCCAGCCGCCGCTTTGCAGCGCGCCCACCGGCAGGCCGATCAGCAGCGGCAGCAACGCCAGCAGCGCCAGCAGGGCGACGCCGTTCATGAAGCCGGCGAGCACCGGCTGCGGCACGAACTTGGCGAAGCGCACCAAGCCCGACAGCCCCAGCAGCACCTGCAGCAGGCCCATGCTGACCACTGCCAGCCCGACCAGCGCGAGCAGCAGGGCCACGGCCGCCGGGTCCTGAAGGCTGAACGCCGGGTCGGACACGATGCGCGCCACCAGCGCACCGGTCACCAGGGCCGGCGTCGCCGAGGGGCCCGCGGCAGGCATCGGGCCCCGCGACAGTAGCGAGAACACGGCACCGCCCACCGCGCAGGACACCAATGCGGCGGGGATGCCCAGCGCGGCGGCCGACCCGCCCAGTGCGGCAAAGGCCAGCAGGCCCAGCGTCAGCGCCGGACCCAGGCTGAGCAGCATGCCCGCCGCGCCGGCCTGCGTCTCGCGCCAGACGGTGGCGCGGCTGCCAGGCGACGGTGGGGCAACGCGCGTCGACATCGGTGGATCGTGGGGGGCCAGCTAGGTGCGGCCGCGATTATCTGTGGCGAAAACGGGGCCCTTGACCTGGGGCGAAGAGGTCTCGGGTATCGACCACCTCGCTCTTGGTCAAGGTCGGAACGGATGGCAAGAAACGCCAACCGGCCTCGGGCTGTGGCTCGCCTGCCCCCTGAGTCGCCCGCCTGGCGATGGACCCGCCACGTGCGTAGCGGGCAGGGATGCACCGTCGATCTAGCCGCGCCGCGTCTTCACCGCCTCGCTCAGCACGCGCAGCACCTCGCGCGAATCGTCCCAGCCCAGGCAGGCGTCGGTGATGCTCTGGCCGTAGGCCAGCTTGGCCGGGTCGTCCTTGCCGGCGCTGAACTTCTGCGCGCCGGCCACCAGGTGGCTCTCGACCATCACGCCGAAGATGCAGCGGCTGCCACCGGCCAGCTGCGCGGCCACGTCGCGGGCCACGTCCACTTGCTTGTCGTGCTGCTTGCTGCTGTTGGCGTGGCTGCAGTCAACCATCAGCGTGCAGTCCAGCTTGGCGGCCTCGATCTCCTTGCAGGCCGCGGCCACGTGCGCGGCGTCGTAGTTGGGCGTCTTGCCGCCGCGCAGGATGACGTGGCAGTCCTTGTTGCCGCGCGTCTCGACGATCGCCACCTGGCCGTTCTTGTGCACCGACAGGAAGTGGTGCGCGCGGGCCGCGGCCTGGATGGCGTCGATGGCGATCTTGATGTTGCCGTCGGTGCCGTTCTTGAAGCCGATCGGCGCGCTCAGGCCCGAGGCCAGCTCGCGGTGCACCTGGCTTTCGGTGGTGCGCGCGCCGATCGCGCCCCAGCTGATCAGGTCGCCGATGTACTGCGGGCTGATCACGTCCAGGAACTCGCTGCCCGCCGGCATGCCCAGGCGGTTGATCTCCACCAGCAGCTGCCGCGCCATGCGCAGGCCTTCGTCGATGCGGTAGCTCTCGTCCAGGTAGGGGTCGTTGATCAGCCCCTTCCAGCCCACCGTGGTGCGCGGCTTCTCGAAGTACACGCGCATCACCACCTCGAGCGTGTCGGCGTACTGCTGGCGCAGCGGCAGCAGCTGGCGCGCGTAGTCCAGCGCGGCGGCCGGGTCGTGGATCGAGCACGGGCCGATGATCACCAGCAGCCGGTCGTCCTTGCGCTGCATGATCTGCCGCACCGCGTTGCGCGTGCGGGTGATCAGCTTCTCCACCGGCGTGCCGGCAATCGGGAAGAAGCGGATCAGGTGCTCCGGCGGCGGCAGCGGCGTCACGTCCTTGATGCGCTGGTCGTCGGTTTCGCTGGTCTTCTCGCTGAGCACGTAGCGGCCTTCGCTGGCGCTGCTGCCTTTGGAGTTCATGGTCCGGGCTCCTGTTCGCTGTCTCGTGGGCAACAAAAAACCGCCGGGGTTGCCGGCGGTTCTCTGGGTTCGGTGCGTCGTGTTCGTCTATGCGCGCAACGGATTCCAGCCGCCGGGTGGGGCCGTAAACCAGTAGCTCGTAAAGTGGAACGCGGTGGAACGCATGGACGGAAATGTAGCACGCCGGCGGTGACGCCCGCCTTACACCGCCTGCGCCACCGCGCGCCGCGCCAGCACGCCCACCAGGTGGGCGCGATAGGCCGCGCTGCCGTGCAGGTCGTTGTTCAGGCCGTCGGCGCTGACCGACAGGCCCTCCAGCGACGCCGCCGACCAGGCCTTGGCCAGCGCCGCCTCGAAGGCCGGCACGCGGAACACGCAGGGCCCGGCGCCGGTGACGGCCACGCGCACGCCGCCCGCGCCCTGGCTGACGCACACACCCACCAGCGCAAAGCGCGAGGCCGGCTGCTTGAACTTGACATAGGCCGCGCGCTGCGGCTTCGGGAAGCTCACCGCGGTGATCAGCTCGCCGGGCTGCAGTGCGGTTTCGTACAGGCCCTTGAAGAAGTCGTCCGCGGCGATCTCGCGCCGGTCGGTGTGCACCGTGGCTCCCAGGCCCAGCACGGCGGCCGGGTAGCAGGCCGCCGGGTCGTTCTGCGCCAGGCTGCCGCCGATCGTGCCGCGGCTGCGCACGGCCGGGTCGCCGATGCCGGCAGCCAGGCAGGCCAGTGCCGGGATGTGCTTCAACACCTCGGCGGAGGCGGCCACCGCGGCATGCGGCGTCATCGCGCCGATGCGCAGCGTGCTGCCGTCAGCGGCGATGCCGTTGGCGCCGGGCAGCAGCGACAGGTCGATCAAGTCGCTGGGCGCGGCCAGGCCCAGCTTCATGGCTGGCAGCAGCGACTGGCCGCCGGCCAGGTAGCGCGCGTCGTCGCGGCCCTGCAGCAGTTGCAGGGCCGAAGCCAGCGAGGCGGGGCGGTGAAAGGCAAAAGGGGTCATCGTGTTGTCCTCAGGCAGTGGCGCCGTGCAGCGCCGACCAGACACGTTCGCTCAGCAGCGGCATCTGCAGCTTCAGTGCGGCTTCGCCGGCGCCGGCGCGCGTCAGCGCATCGACCACGGCATTGAACACCGCCGGCGTCGCGCCGATGGTGCCCAGCTCGCCCACGCCCTTGACGCCCAGCGGGTTGGTCAGGCACGGCGTGCTCTGGTCGAGGGCGGTCTTGAAGCTCCTGGCCATGTCCACCCGCGGCAGCGCATAGTCCATCAGCGTGCCGGTCTGCAGCTGGCCCGATTCGCGCTCGTAGACCATCTGCTCGCAAAGCGCCTGGCCCAGCCCCTGCACCGCGCCGCCGTCAAGCTGGCCGATGACGATGGTCGGGTTGATGGCCCGGCCCACGTCGTTGACCGACGCATAGCCCACCACCTGCACCACGCCGGTGTCGGGGTCGATCTCCACCTCGCAGATGTGGCAGGCGTTGGGCCAGCTGGGCGCCTGCACGGCGCTGGTGCTGTCGACGAACACCTGGTGGTCGGCCTGCCTGGCCGCCAGCTCGAACAGGCCGATCTGCCGATCGGTGCCGACCACGCGGAACACGCCTTCGCGGTATTCGATGTCCTTGGGCGCCGTTTCCAGCGCCTCGGCGGCCAGGTCCTGCGCCTTTTCCACCGTGCGCTTGGAGGCCACCTGGATGGCCGAGCCGCCGACGAAGATCGAGCGCGAGCCGGCGCTGCCGAAGCCCTGGCCACGGTCGGTGTCGCCCTGCACGATGCGCACCTTCTCGATCGGCACGCCAAACACGTCCACCACCAGCTGCGCATAGCTGGTGGCGATGCCCTGGCCCATGGCCTGGGTGGCGCTGTAGACCTCGATGAAGCCGTCGCCCGAGACATTGACGGTGACGCGCTCCTCGAACACGTTGCCGCCGGTCCATTCCAGGAAGGAGGCCAGGCCGCGGCCGCGCAGCTTGCCCTTCTTTTTGGATTCGGCCGCGCGCGCGTCGAAGCCGGCCCAGTCGGCCAGCGCCAGCGCCTGCGTCTGCACCGACTCGAACTTGCCGCTGTCGTAGGTCTGCCCCATCGGGTTGGTGTAGGGCATCTGCTCGGGGCGGATCATGTTGCGGCGGCGCAGTTCGGCCGGGTCCAGCCCGAGCTTGCGCGCCGCCGTGTCCATCAGCCGCTCGATGATGAAGATCGCCTCCGGCCGACCGGCGCCGCGGTAGGCGCCCAGCGGCGTGGTGTTGGTCAGCACCGCCTGCAGCTTGAAGTCGATGGTCTGGATGTCGTAGATGCTGGTCGAGACCCACGGCCCGATCAGCAGCTGGATGATCACGCCGGTGGTGGTGGCATAGGCGCCGACGTTGGCCTCGGTGTGCACGCGCAGGCCGAGCACGCGGCCGTCGCCGTCCAGCGCCATCTCGGCATGGCTGCGGATGTCGCGTCCGTGGCTGGCGGCCAGGAACTCCTCGCTGCGCTCGGACACCCATTTCACCGGCTGCTGCAGCGTGTGGGTGCAGAACGCGACGACGATGTCCTCGGGGTAGGCGCCGGTCTTCATGCCGAAGCCGCCGCCCACGTCGCCGACGACGACGCGAAGCTTGTCGGTGGGCCAGCCGAAGGCCTCGTTGCACAGCGTGTCACGCACGCCGCTGGGCATCTGGCTGCTCATGCGCAGCGTCACCCGGCCGTTCTCGAAGCTGCCGAGCACGCTGCGCGGCTCCAGCGAGGTGGGCGCCAGGCGCTGGTTCACCAGGTCCAGCGCCACGACGTGCGCGGCCTTGGCAAAGGCCGCGGCGCAGGCCTCGGCATTGCCGTGGCGCATCTCGGCGGCGTAGTTGTCGGCCGCGTCGGCCCAGACCTTGGGCGCGCCGGCGGCGGTGGCGTCGTCCAGGTGGGTGACCTGGGGCAGCTCTTCGTAGTCCACCACCACCGCATCGCGGCCGGCCCGCGCGGCGTCCAGGCTGGTGGCCACCACGGCCACCACCGCCTCGCCGACGAAGCGCACCTCGCCCACCGCCAGCGCGTGGCGCGGTGTGCTCGGTGCCTTGGCGCCGCCCGGGGCGGGGAACACCGGCTGCGAGCTCACCGGCTTGACGCCGGCTGCCACCAGGTCGGCGCCGGTGTAGACCGCCAGCACACCGGGCACGGCCCGTGCCGCGGCCGTGTCCACCGTAACGATGCGCGCATGCGGGTAGGGCGAGCGCTGCAGGCTCAGGAAGGTCTGGCCGGCGGGGACCACGTCGTCGGTGAACTGGCCTTTGCCGGCGACCAGCGCCGGGTCCTCGATGCGGCGGACCGACTGGCCGCTGCCGAAGCGTTGGGCGACGGCGCTCATTGCGTGGCTCCCGCGGCCAGCGTGGTGGCGGCCTGCTTGACGGCGGCGACGATGTTCACGTAGCCGGTGCAGCGGCACAGGTTGCCTTCCAGCGCGTGCTCGATCTGCTCCTGGCTGGGCTGGGGCGTGTGCTGCAGCAGCGCCGCGGTGGCCATGATCATGCCCGGCGTGCAGAAGCCGCACTGCAGCCCGTGGCAGTCGATGAAGGCCTGCTGGATCGGGTGGCGCTCGGCGCCCTGGGCCAGGCCTTCCACCGTGGTGACCTTGCGGCCTTCGGCCTGCAGCGCCAGCATCGTGCAGCTCTTCACCGGCTGGCCGTCCAGCAGCACCGTGCAGGCGCCGCACTGGCTGGTGTCGCAGCCCACGTGGGTGCCGGTCAGCGCCAGCTGCTCGCGCAGCACTTCCACCAGCAGGCGTTGGGGGTCCACCTGCAGTTGCACGGCCTGGCCGTTGACTTCGAGATTCAATGAACTCATGGGGGGATGTCTCCTTCGGCGAAGGACGATCGTAGCGCGCTCAGACCGGTCGCACAGGCGTAAGCTGCCATCCCGGGCGTGCGGCCCTGCACGGACGGCCGCCCCCAAGACATAGGAGACAAGCCGATGAGCCCGTCGACCGAGATGCTGCGTCGAGAACGGGTCGCCGCCGTGACGGCGCTGGCCGCGCCGCGCGTGCCGCCGCCGCAGTGGCCGATGTTCGAGGCCTATGCCCAGGCCTTCTTCCACCATTTCGATGCCGACGACCTGGCCGCGCGCTCGCCCGAGGACCTGCTGGGCGCGCTGCTGTCGGCATGGCAGTACGCGGCCGAGCGCAGCCTGGGCCGGCTGAAGCTGCGTGTCTTCAGCCCGACGCTGGCCGAACACGGCTGGGCCTCGCGCCACACCGTCGTCGAGATGGTCAACGACGACATGCCGTTCCTGGTCGACACGCTGACCATGGAGATCAACCGACAGGGCCTGGCGCTGCAGCTGATCGTGCACCCGGTGCTGGTGGTGCAGCGCGACGGCCAGGGCCGGTTGCAATCGCTGCACCCGCTGCGCGCCGACGAGGCACAGGCCCCCACGGCCCGCGAATCGTGGATGCACATCGAGGTGGACCGCCTGCCCGATGCCGCGGCCCGCGCCGAGTTGACTGCCGGGCTGGAGCGCGTGCTGGCCGACGTGCGTGCGGCGGTGGGCGACTGGCAG
>JAFLDH010000210.1 GCA_017302505.1 Burkholderiales bacterium | reverse complement strand
GCGCCAGCGCGGCGGCCACGTCCTTGGCGCGCAATGCGCGCAGCAGGTCCAGCGCCATGATGTTGGCGGCGCCCTCCCAGATCGAGTTCAGCGGCATCTCGCGGTAGATGCGGGCCATCACGCCCTCGCCCTGCTCTTCGACATAGCCGTTGCCGCCCAGGCATTCCATCGCTTCCTGGGCGAAGTGACTGCCGCGCTTGCAGATCCAGAACTTGGCCACCGGCGTCAGCAGGCGGCGCATCACCGCCTCGTGGCCGTCCGGGTCCTGGCCGTTCTCGGTGCGATCGACCGCGCGCGCCAGCCGCATGGCCAACGCGGTGGCGGCCTCGCTCTCCAGCGCCAGGTCGGCCAGCACGTTGCGCATCATCGGCTGGTCGATCAGCCGCTTGCCGAAGGCCTGGCGCTGGCGGCAGTGGTGCAGCGCCAGGCCCAGCGCATGGCGCATCAGGCCGGCGGTGCCCAGCGCGCAGTCCAGCCGGCTGATGGTGCCCATTGCCAGGATCTGCGGGATGCCGCGGCCCTCGTCGCCCACCAGCCAGGCGGTGGCGCCGTGGAACTCCACTTCCGACGAGGCATTGGCCTGGTTGCCGAGCTTGTGCTTCAGCCGCTGGATGCGCAGCGCATTGACGCTGCCATCGGGCAGCCACCGGGGCAGGAAGAAGCAGCTCAGGCCCTGCGCGGTCTGCGCCAGCACCAGGAAGGCGTCGCACATCGGCGCCGACATGAACCACTTGTGGCCGGTGAGCCGGTAGCGCCGGCCCCAGCCGTCGTCGGCCTCGAACTCGGCCCGCGTGCTGTTGGCGCGCACGTCCGAGCCGCCCTGCTTCTCGGTCATGCCCATGCCCATGGTCACCGCGGTCTTCTGGCCGAAGGGCAGGAAGCGCTCGTCGTACTGGGTGGCCGCCAGCTTGGGCAGCCAGTCGCCGAACAGCGCCGGCTGCGTGCGCAATGCCGGCGTGACCGCGTAGCTCATCGACACCGGGCACAGGATCGAAGGTTCCAGCTCGGTGAAGAGCATGAAGGCCGCGGCGCGCTCGATGTGGCCGCCGGGGCCTTCGGTCCACGGCGTGGCATGCAGCCGGTGGCCCAGCGCGCTGCGCATCAGGGCGTGGTAGCTGGGGTGGAACTCCACCTGGTCGATGCGGTGGCCAAAGCGGTCGTGCGCATGCAGCACCGGCCCGTGCAGGTTGGCCAGCCGCGCATGCACCTGCATCGCCGCGCTGCCGGCTTCGGCGCCCAACGCATGGAAGCGCGCACGGTCGTAGCCCGGGTGGTGCCAGGCCAGCGCCTCCTGCAGCGGCCGATTGGCCGCGAACAGGTCGACGTCGGCGTAGGGCGTGCTCTGGTTGGTGACTTCGTGCGTAACGTCCATGGCGGTGGCCTCCCGCGCCCGAATTTCAGATCAGCTTGACCAGCTGCTTGCCGAAGTTCTTCCCCTTCAGCAGGCCGATGAAGGCCTCGGGCGCCGCCTCGATGCCCTGGGCGATGGTCTCGCGGTACTTCAGCTTGCCGGTGGCCACCAGGCCGCCCAGCTCGGCCAGCGCCTGCGGCCAGTGCGGCAGGTATTCGCTGACGATGAAGCCCTGCACCTTCATGCGGTTCACCAGGATCAGCTGCGGCGCGGCCAGCGGGATCGGCTCGCCGTTGTAGCCGGCGATCATGCCGCACATGGCGACGCGCGAGAACGCATTGGCGCGCAGCAGCACCGCATCCAGGATCAGGCCGCCGACGTTCTCGAAGTAGCCGTCGATGCCCTGCGGGCAGGCCTCCTTCAGCGCGGCCGACAGCGACTTCAGGTCGGGGTGCTGGCGATAGTCGATGCAAGCGTCGAAACCGAACTCCTCGACCACCGCGCGGCACTTGTCCGGCCCGCCGGCCAGCCCCACCGCACGGCAGCCCGCCGCCTTGGCCAGCTGGCCGACCACGCTGCCCACCGCGCCGCTGGCGGCGCTGACGACCACCGTCTCGCCCGACTTGGGCTCGATGATCTTGTTCAGCCCCACCCACGCGGTCACGCCCGGCATGCCCACCGCGCCCAGGTAGGCCGACAGCGGCACATGGGTGGTGTCCACCTTGCGCCACATCGGCAGCGCCGCCGGTTCGACCAGCGCGTACTGCTGCCAGCCGCCCATGCCGACCACCTTGTCGCCCACCTGGAACGAGGTGCTGCGCGAGGCCACCACCTCGCCGACCGTGCCGCCCTGCATCACCGCGTTCAGCGGCTGCGGCTGGGCGTAGCTCTTGCCGTCGTTCATGCGGCCGCGCATGTACGGGTCCAGGCTCATGAAGTGCTGGCGCACCAGCACCTGCCCGTCCTGCAGTTCGGGCACGGGCGCCTCGACCAGCTTGAAGTTCGAGGACGTCGGTTCGCCGGTGGGGCGCGATACCAGATGCCATTGCTTGTTGATCATGGTTGTCTCCTTAATCGGATGCATCGGGGGATTGGATGCGCCGGCCGTCCACGGGCAGGCCGGCCAGGAACTTGAAGGTGCCGGTGGCGTGGGCCAGGCGCTCGCCGGCGGCATTGAACACGGTGCCTTCGCAGAAGCACAGCGAGGGGCTGCGCTGCAGCAGCTTGCCCACGCAGGTGACCCGGCCGCGCGCCGGCTTCATGAAGGTGGTCTTCATTTCGATGGTGACCACACCGCGCGGGTCGGGGCCTTCCTCGGGCTTGCGCGGTGCGCGCGTGGCATGGGCCATGGCCACGTCCAGCAGCGTCATCACCACGCCGCCGTGCGCCACCTGCCAGGAGTTCTGCAGCTCGTCGCGGATCTCCAGCGCGATCTCGGTCTCGCCGTCCTCGAAGCGCAGCAGTTCCGCCCCCAGCAGGTGGATGAACGGGATGTGCCGGGCAAACTTCATCAGCCGCCGGAGTGCACGCTGCTGACGCCGCCATCCACCGCCAGGATCTGCCCGGTGATGTGCTTGCCGGCCGGCGAGGCGAAGAGCAGCGCGGCGCCCTTCAGGTCGTCGTCGTCGCCGATGCGCTTCAGCGGCGCCTGCTGCGCCAGCTTGTCGGCGCCCAGCTCGGCCAGGATGCCCTTGGTCATCTTGCTGGGGAAGAAGCCCGGCGCCAGCGCGTTGACGGTGATGCCGTAGGCGCCCCATTCGCCGGCCAGCGTGCGCGTGAAGTTGACCACCGCGCCCTTGCTGGTGCCGTAGGCGATGAACTTCACGTCGGCCGAACCCGCCAGCCCGGCGATCGAGGCGATGTTGATGATGCGCCCCTGACGCCGCGGGATCATGCTGGCCTTGCCCACCGCCTGGCTCATCAGGAAGATGCTGCGGATGTTCAGGTTCATCACCTTGTCCCAGGCTTCCAGCGGGTAGTCCTCGGCCGGGGCGCCCCAGGTGGCGCCGGCGTTGTTGACCAGGATGTCGATCTGCCCCAGCCGCTGCATCGCCACGTCGCAGACATGCTGCACTTGCGCCGGGTCGCTGGCGTCGGCCGCCACCCAGCTGGCCTCGATGCCGCGGGCCTTCAGGTGCGCGGCGGCCTCTTCCAGGTCGGCCGCCTTGCGCGAGCTGAGCACCAGCTTCGCGCCGGCTTCGCCTAGCGCCTCGGCGATCTGCAGGCCCAGGCCGCGCGAGCCGCCGGTGATCAGTGCCGTCTTGCCGCTCAGGTCGAACAACTTCTGTACAGGGGTGCTCATGTGCAAGTCTCCTTCAGGGTTTCAAGGCCGGCGCGAACGCAGCCAGATCAGCAAGCCGCCGAGGGCCACCAGCGCGCCGCCGGCCACCGCCAGCGAGACGCCCGCCGCCAGATGGTGTTCGACGAACCAGATGCCCAGGCCGACGATGAACAGGCCCGCATAGATGCAGACCCAGACCAGCTTGTCGAGGGTGTCGTTGCTCATGGTCGTCAGAACCAGGCGTCGCGCATCTCGCGGCAGACCGGCTGCCGCGCCGCGACCGGCAGCAGCCAGGCGTCGACCTTGGGCAGCTCGTAGGCGAAGAAGTAGCGCATGGCGGCCAGCCGGCCCTGCAGCGGCGCCAGCACCGCGGCATCGGCCGGTGCGCCGGACAGGCGGGCCTCGCAGACCAGGCCCACGTCCAGCCACAGCCAGGCCAGCACCACATGGCCGAAGGCCTGCAGGTAGGGCGTGGCATTGGCCAGCGCCTGCTCGGGCGTGGCGTCCATCCAGGCGGCGCGGGTGGCCGACTCCAGCGCCTGCAGCGCCATGCGCAGCTGCCGCGCCGGCGCACGCAGCGTGTCCTCGGCTTCGGCCCGCTCTGCCGTCTGACGCATGCGCGCGGCCAACAGCTTGAAGGCCGCACCGTCGTGCATCAGCACCTTGCGGCCCAGCAGGTCCAGCGCCTGGATGCCGTGCGTGCCCTCGTGGATCATGTTCAGGCGGTTGTCGCGCCAGTACTGCTCCACCGGGAAGTCGCGGGTGTAGCCGTAGCCGCCGTGCACCTGGATGGCCAGGCTGTTGGCCTCCAGGCACCACTCGCTGGGCCAGCTCTTGGCGATCGGTGTCAGCACCTCCAGCAGCAGGTTGGCGTCGCGCGCACTGCGCTCGTCGCCGGTGTGCAGCTCGTCGACCAGCCGCGCGCAGTACAGCGCCAGCGCCAGGCCGCCTTCGGCATAGCTCTTCTGCGCCAGCAGCATGCGCCGGACGTCGGCATGCTCGATGATCGGCACCTGCGGCTGGGTGGCGTCCTTGCCGCCCACGCCGATGGGCCGACCCTGCGGCCGGTTGCGCGCATAGTCCAGGCTGGCCTCGTAGCCGGCCATGCCGAGCATCACTGCGCCCAGGCCGACGCCGATGCGCGCCTCGTTCATCATGTGGAACATGCAGCGCAGGCCTTCGCCCGGCGCGCCGACGCGGTAGCCGATGGCCCCGGCCGCACCGCGCGGCTGGAAGCGGCCTTCGCCGAAGTTCAGCAGCGTGTTGGTGGTGCCACGGTAGCCCAGCTTGTGATTCAGACCGGCCAGGGCGACGTCGTTGCGCTCGCCGGTCAATTGGCCGTCGGCATCGACCAGCTGCTTGGGCACGATGAACAGCGAGATGCCTTTCGTGCCGGGCACGGTGCGGCCCTCGTCGTCGGCGATCTTCGCCAGCACCAGGTGCACGATATTCTCGGTGAGCTCATGCTCGCCGGCCGAGATCCACATCTTGTTGCCGCGCAGCCGGTAGCGCGGGCCCAGCGGGTCGGCTTCGAAGTCGGCGCCGTCGGGCACCGCCTTGGTGGCGACGTCGCTCAGGGACGAGCCAGCCTGCGGCTCGCTCAGGCACATCGTGCCAAACCAGCGGCCGGCGAACTCGTTCTTCGCGAATACCTCGCGCTGCCGCGGCGTGCCGTGGGCCATCAGCAGGTTGGCGTTGCCGCTGGTCAGCAGCGCATAGCCGGTCATCGCGATGCTGGCCTTGTGGAAGAAGGCGTTGGCGGCCATCTCCACCACGCAGGGCAGCTGCATGCCGCCGACCTCGTAGTCCTGCGCCGCGGCCAGCATGCCCGATTCGGCATAGGCCAGCACCGCGTCCCGTGTGGCCTCGGGCAGGTGCACGCGCTCGCCGTCGAAATGCGGCTCCTCGGTGTCGGCCAGGCGGTTGAAGGGCGCGAACTTGTCGCGCGCGATGCGCTCGCAGGTATCCAGCACCGAGGCGAAGGTCTCGCCCGAATGCTCGGCAAAGCGCGGCCGGCGCGTCAGCGCGGCCACCTCCAGCCATTCGTTCAGCAGAAAGTCCAGGGTCTGTCGCATGGGGCCCTATCGATGACGGAAAGGGCGCCCTGGCCTTAAGCGCCCGGGCAGCCCGCGAATAGCCTCAGTTCAGGCCAAAGTGGCGCAGCGCGGCCGTGGCGATGGGCCCGCCGTGCTCCTGCACGAAGTGGCCGCCTTCGGCAACCTCCATCGGCTCGGGGCAGCCGCGGATCAGCTTGCGCAGCCCCTCCATCACCGGCGGGCCCAGCACCGGGTCCTGCATGCCGATGGCCATGAAGCTGTCGCCCTGCCACTGCGTGCTCCAGAAGCGCGCGGCCTGGCGGCTGATCTCGGCGCCGGGCGCGTCGGCACCGTCGGGCACCAGGTTCGGAAAGCGCCGCACGCCGGCCTTGTAGCGCGCGTCGGGGAACGGCGCGTCGTAGGCCGCGGCCTCGGCCGGCGTCAGCTGCGGGTGGCCGCGCTGGAACAGCCGGCCGATCGCCATGTCGGGCTGGCTGTTGCTGTAGGCGCGCCACTGGCGGAAGCCCTCGCCCACCTCGCCCAGGCCGAGCGCGGTGTTCATCACCAGCAGCCGGGTGAAGCGCTCGGGCTGCTGCAGCGGCAGCGTCAGGCCGAGGATGCCGCCCCAGTCCTGCACCACCAGCAGCACGTTGCGCAGGTCCATCGTCTCGACGAAGCGCAGCAGCACCTGGCGGTGGTTGTCGAAGCTGTACCAGGCCTCGTCCTCGGGCTTGTCCGAGCGGCCGAAGCCGATCAGGTCCGGCGCCACCACCCGCAGGCCCGCGCCGGTGAACACCGGGATCATCTTGCGGTACAGGTAGCTCCAGCTTGGCTGGCCGTGCAGGCACAGCGCGGTGACGGCCGCATCGCGCGGGCCCTCGTCCACGTAGTGCAGCCGCAGCCCGTCCAGCTGCAGGTACTGCGGCGCATAGGGCCAGCCCGGCAGCCCGGCAAAGCGCTCGTCGGGGGTGCGCAGCACGTTCATGCGCGCAGCCCGGTCACAGCACCTCGAACACGCCGGCGGCGCCCATGCCGCCGCCCACGCACATGGTGACCACCACGCGCTTGGCGCCGCGGCGCTTGCCTTCGATCAGCGCATGGCCGGTCAGGCGCTGGCCGCTCAGGCCATAGGGGTGGCCCACCGCGATGGCGCCGCCGTTGACGTTGAGCCGGTCCATCGGAATGCCCAGCTTGTCGGCGCAGTACAGCACCTGCACGGCGAAGGCCTCGTTCAGCTCCCACAGGTCGATGTCCTCGACCTTCAGGCCCAGGCGCTTCAGCACCTTGGGCACCGCGTAGACCGGGCCGATGCCCATCTCGTCGGGCTCGCAGCCGCCCACCGCAAAGCCGAGGAAGCGGCCCAGCGGCTTCAGGTTCTTCTGCTGCGCATAGGTGTCGCTGACCAGCACGCAGGCGCCGGCGCCGTCACTGAACTGGCTGGCATTGCCGGCCGTGACCACGCCGCCGGGGATGGCCGGGCGGATGCCCTTGATGCTGTCCACCGTGGTGCCCGGGCGCAGGCCTTCGTCGGCGCTGATGGTCACCTCCTTCGTGCGCAGGCCCAGCTGCGCATCGGCCACGCCAGCGGTCACCGTGCAGGAGATCATCTCGTCCTTGAACTTGCCGGCCTCCTGCGCGGCGCAGGCCTTCTGCTGGCTGGCGGCGCCGTATTCGTCCATGCGCTCCTTCGGGATGCCGTAGCGCTTGGCCACGTTCTCGGCGGTCTCGAGCATGCTCATGTAGATGGCCGGCTTGTTTTCCTTGAGCCAGCTGTCGGCGATCATGTGCCGGTTCATCTCCTGCTGCACGCAGGAGATGCTTTCCAGCCCGCCAGCCACCAGCAGGTCGCTCTCGCCGGCGATGATGCGCTGCGCGGCCATCGCGATGGTCTGCAGGCCGCTGGAGCAGAAGCGGTTGACGGTGGCGCCGCTGACCGAGATCGGTAGCCCGGCGCGCAGCGCGGCCTGGCGGGCGATGTTCATGCCGGTGGCTCCCTCGGGGTTGGCGCAGCCCATCAGCACGTCATCGATGGCGGCCGGGTCCACCCCGGCGCGTTCGACCGCGGCCTTGATGGCCATGCCGCCCAGCGTGGCGCCATGGGTCATGTTGAAGGCGCCCTTCCAGCTCTTGGCCAGGGGGGTGCGGGCGGTGGAGACGATCACGGCGTCGGTCATGGCGATTCCTTCCTTGGGATGCGGGCGGGTGTGGGAGCGGTGCCGCTCAGGTGAAGCTCTTGCCTTCGGCGGCCAGCTTGGCCAGCAACGGTGCCGGCTGCCAGAAGGCGGCGTCGTCGCGCGGGTTCTGCGCGAAGCGCTTCATCGCCTGCACCACGTTGAACAGGCCCACCGTGTCGGCGTAGCACATCGGGCCACCGCGCCAGACCGGGAAGCCATAGCCGGTGAGGTAGATCATGTCGATGTCGCTGGCCTTGCCGGCGATGCCCTCTTCCAGGATGCGCGCGCCCTCGTTGACCAGCGCGAACACCAGGCGCTGCACGATCTCGTCGTCGCTGATCTTGCGCGGCGTGATGCCGAGGCTGGCGCGGTGCTTCTCGATCATCTCCACCACCACCGGCGAAGGGATCGCATCGCGCTTGCCGGCGACGTAGTCGTACCAGCCCGCTTGCGTTTTCTGGCCGTAGCGGCCCATCTCGCACAGCAGGTCGGCGGTCTTGCTGTACTTCAGGTCGGGGTACTCGACCGCGCGGCGCTTGCGGATCGCCCAGCCGATGTCGTTGCCGGCCAGGTCGCCCATGCGGAACGGGCCCATCGCGAAGCCGAACTTCTCGATC
>JAFLDH010000021.1 GCA_017302505.1 Burkholderiales bacterium | reverse complement strand
GCGCTGAGCGCTGGCCGCTGCGCGCCCAGCCGGCTCAGTGCCGCGCCGGAATGCGCACCGGCAGCGAAGTGAAGCCGTGCACGAAGTTGGACCTGGTGCGCTTCGGCTCGCCCACCACCTCGATGCACGGGAAGCGCTGCAGGATTTCCTGCCACAGCACCTTCAGTTGCAGCTCGGCCAGCCGGTTGCCCACGCAGCGGTGGATGCCGAAGCCGAAGGCCATGTGCTGGCGCGGCCGGGCACGGTCGATGATGAAGCGGTCGGCCTGCTCGATGGCCTCTTCGTCGCGGTTGCCCGACAGGTACCACATCACCACCTTGTCGCCCTTGCGGATGGTCTTGCCGCCGAGCTCGGCATCGCGCAGCGCGGTGCGGCGCATGTGCGCCAGCGGCGTCTGCCAGCGGATGATCTCGGGCACCATGCTTTCCACCAGAGCTGGGTTGGCGCGCAGCTTGTCGTACTCGTCCGGGAACTGGTTCAGCGCCAGCAGCCCGCCGCTGATGCTGTTGCGCGTGGTGTCGTTGCCGCCGACGATCAGCAGGATGAGGTTGCCCAGGTACTCCTGCGCGCTCATGTGGCGGGTGGCTGGCGAATGCGCCAGCATCGAGATCAGGTCGTTGCGCGGTTCGGCATTGACGCGCTGATTCCACAGCCGCGTGAAGTAGTCCTGGCACTTGCCCAACTCGGCCAGCCGTTGATCCCAGGACGTGACCGGGCCGTTGCCGTCGGGGTCGCCGGTGGCCATGTCCGACCACCAGGTCAGCAGGTGCCGGTCCTCGAAGGGGAAGTCGAACAGCGTGGCCAGCATCTGCGTGGTCAGCTCGATGGACACCCGGGGCACCCAGTCGAAGGTCTCGCCGACCGGCAGGCCATCGAGGATGCGCGCGGCGCGCTCGCGGATCGTGCCTTCCAGCCGCGCCAGGTTGGCCGGCGCGACGATGGGGCTCACCGTCTTGCGCTGTTCGTCATGACGCGGCGGGTCCATCGCGATGAAGCTGGGGAAGATTTCGGGCGCCGGCCGCTCGGCCAGCGAGATGCCGCCCAGGTGCGCGTCCGACGAATAGGTGGCGTGGTCGGTGTCCACCGCCAGGATGTCCTGGTACCTGGTCACCGACCAGTACGGCCCGTAGCGCTTGCTGTGCGCCAGGTGCACCGGGTCGTCGCGGCGCAGCCGCTCGAATATCCAGCCGATGTAGTCCAGCTCGAACAGGTAACCCTTGCTCGGGTCGATCTGCTCCAGCGGCAGGGTCATCGCCTTGTCTCGCTCGGGGTGGGTGATGGGCGTGTGCATCGTGTCGCCTTTTGCGGGCTGTTGTGACTGCAAGCGTACATGAGCCGGCCGGGCCGCGGCTACACTTCGCGCCTTCGCTTCACAGCCCCTGGATCCACACCATGCTTCGCTGTGCTTCCACCCTGGCGCTGGCGCTGGCGCTGGCCCTTCCCGCCGCCGCCCAGGTGCAACGCAACTTCACCAACAAGGCCCTGCGCGGCACCATCGTCTTCGGCACGCCGCCGGAGGTCACGCTCAACGGCAAGCCGGCGCGGCTGGCGCCCGGCGCGCGCATCCGCGACGCCAACAACCTGGTGCTGATGTCCGGCACGCTGGTGGGCGGCAAGGCGGTGGTCAACTACACCACCGAGCTGGAAGGCATGCTGCTCGACGTGTGGATCCTGAGCCCGCAGGAACAGGCCAAGAAACCCTGGCCCACCACCGAGAAGGAAGCCCAGGTCTGGCAGTTCAACTTCGACACCCAGACCTGGACCAAGCCATGAGCGGCGCCCCGAAGAAGGTGTTCATCCGCAGCTTCGGCTGCCAGATGAACGACTACGACACCGCGCGCATGGCCGACCTGCTGCATGCGGCCGATGGCTACGAGCCCACCGACGATGTCGAGCAGGCCGACCTGGTGCTGTTCAATACCTGCTCGATCCGCGAGAAGGCGCAGGAGAAGGTCTTCAGCGACCTGGGCCGCGTCAAGCACCTGAAGAGCAAGGGCGTGCTGATCGGCGTGGGCGGCTGCGTGGCCAGCCAGGAAGGCGCCGCGCTGCTGGACCGCGCGCCCTACGTGGACCTGGTGTTCGGCCCGCAGACCCTGCACCGGCTGCCGCAGATGATCGACGCGCGGCGCGCGACGCGGCGGCCGCAGGTGGACATCCGCTTCCCCGAGATCGAGAAGTTCGACCACCTGCCGCCGGCGCGGGTGGACGGGCCGACGGCCTTCGTCTCGATCATGGAAGGCTGCTCCAAGTACTGCAGCTACTGCGTGGTGCCCTACACCCGCGGCGAGGAGGTCAGCCGCCCCTTCGACGACGTGCTGGCCGAGGTGGCGCAGCTGGCCGGCCAGGGCGTTCGCGAGGTGACGCTGCTGGGGCAGAACGTCAACGCCTATCGCGGCGCGATGGGCGACAAGCATCCGGGCGGCGCGAGCGCCGCGGAGATCGCCGACTTCGCGCTGCTGATCGAATACGTCGCCGCCATCCCCGGCATCGAGCGCATCCGCTACACCACCAGCCACCCCAACGAGTTCAGCCAGCGGCTGATCGACGTCTACGGCCGCGTGCCGCAGCTGGTGAACCACCTGCACCTACCGGTGCAGCACGGCAGCGACCGCATCCTCAGCGCGATGAAGCGTGGCTACACCGCGCTGCAGTACAAGAGCATCGTGCGCCGGCTGCGCGCGTTGCGGCCGGAGATCTCGCTGTCCACCGACTTCATCGTCGGCTTCCCCGGCGAGACCGAGGCCGACCATGCGCTGACGATGAAGCTGATCGACGACGTCGGCTTCGACGCCAGCTTCAGCTTCGTGTTCAGCGCACGCCCCGGCACGCCGGCCGCCAACCTGCCCGACGACACGCCGCAGGCCGTCAAGCTGCAGCGTCTGCAGCAGCTGCAGGCCCGGATCGAGTCGATGGCCCAGGCCATCAGCCAGTCGCGCGTGGGCACGGTGCAGCGCATCCTGGTGGAAGGGCCGTCACGGCGTTCCACGCCCGAGGCGCCCGAGCTGATGGGCCGCACCGAATGCAATCGCATCGTCAACTTTGCCGGGCCGGCGTCGCTGGTCGGCCAGCTGGTGGACGTGCGCATCGGCCTGGCCTACCCGCACTCGCTGCGCGGCGAATGGCCGGCCGATGCGGCCGAGGATCAGGCGCGGCCGCGCACGAAGCCCGCCCACCACAGCGCCAGCGCGCAGGCCAGCAGCATCAGCCCGTAGGTGGCCATGCGGCCGTCACGGCCAAAGACCACCAGCCCGCCCAGCAGCGCCAGCGCGCCGGCCGCCACCGGCCAACTTGCCAGCCGCAGCCAGCCGATGCGCCGCAGCTCGGCCCGCCACAGCAGCTTGGCCATGCCCGCGGCCAGCAGGCCGGTGCCCACGGCCGGCATGAACAGGCCGAGCAGGTGCCACAGGGCGTCGAGCGGGCTCATCGGGGGGTGGGCCGGGCGGCCCGGCGGGGTTGATGCAGGTCAAGCAGCGGCCAAGACCGCACGGCCTGGGCCGAAGCGGTCGGATTTTATAATTGGCCCATGAGTGTGATCACGCTCGGGCTGAACCATGCGACCGCGCCGGTAGACCTGCGCGGCCGCTTTGCGTTTGCGCCGGAGCAGCTGGCCGGCGCGCTGCACTCCTTCCGCGACCGGCTGGGCGGCAGCCGGCAGCCCGAAGCGGCGCTGCTGTCCACCTGCAACCGCACCGAGTTGTACTTTGCCGCCGACAACGGCCGGCCGGCCGAGCTGGTGCGCCCAGCCATCGACTGGCTGGCCGCGCACGGCAGCATCAGCGGCGAGCGCATGCGCGACCTGAGCTACGTGCTGGAAGACCGCGCCGCCGCGCGTCATGCCTTCCGTGTCGCCTCGGGCCTGGATTCGATGGTGCTGGGCGAGCCGCAGATCCTGGGCCAGATGAAGGAGGCGGTGCGCCAGGCCGAGTCGGCCGGCACGCTGGGCAGCACGCTGCACCAGCTGTTCCAGCGTTCGTTCTCGGTGGCCAAGGAGGTGCGCACCAGCACCGAGATCGGCAGCCATTCGATCAGCATGGCCGCCGCGGCGGTGCGCCTGGCCGGCCAGCTGTTCGAGGACCTGCGGCAGACCCGCGTGCTGTTCGTCGGCGCCGGCGAGATGATCGAGCTGGTGGCCACCCATTTCGCGGCCCGCGAGCCCAAGGCGATGGCGGTGGCCAACCGCACGCTGGAACGCGGCGAGAAGCTGGCCAACCGCTTCGGCGCGCAGGCGCTGCGCCTGGCCGACCTGCCGGCGATCCTGCACGAGTACGACGCCGTGGTGTCCTGCACCGCCAGCAGCCTGCCGATCATCGGCCTGGGCGCGGTGGAGCGGGCGCTGAAGGCGCGACGCCACCGGCCGATGTTCATGGTCGACCTGGCCGTGCCGCGCGACATCGAGCCCGAGGTGGGCCGCCTGTCCGACATCTACCTGTACACCGTGGACGACCTGGCCACCGTGGTGCAGACCGCCGGCGAGAAGCGCCAGGCCGCGGTGGAGCAGGCCGAGGCCATCGTCGATGCCGGCGTGCAGAGCTTTGCCCACTGGCTGGACCAGCGCGCCGCGGTGCCGCTGATCCAGGCGCTGAACCGGCAGGCCGACGACTGGCGCAGCGCCGAGATGGCGCGGGCGCGCAAGCTGCTGGCCCGCGGCGAGGACGTCGACCGCGTGCTCGACGCGCTGGCCCGCGGCCTGACGCAGAAGCTGCTGCACGGCGCGCTGGCCGAGCTGCATGCCACCGACGGCGCGCAGCGCGAACAGCTGGCGCAGACGGTGTCGCGGCTGTTCCTGCGGCAGACCACGCGCAGCCCCGAAGGCGACGAGCGTTAGCGGCGTTGCGGCGCCCTGTCGTGTGCGGCCCTGTGCCGCGGTCTCGTTTCCTTCCCTTCCTGCCTGCTTCTCCCGATGAATCCCACGCTGCGCGAACAGTTCGAACGTCTTGGCCTGCGGCTGGCCGAGCTGAATGCCAACCTGGGCGATCCGCAGGTGCTGGCCGACATCGGCCGCTGGCGCAGCCTGTCGCGCGAGCAGGCCGAGGTGTCGCAGGTGGTGCAGCAGTTCCGCCGCTACCAGCAGCGCGAGCGTGACCTGCAGGCCGGCCGCGACATGCTCTCCGACCCCGAGATGGCCGAGATGGCGGCCGAGGAGATCGCCGCCGCCGAGGCCGATCTGGAACAGCTGCAGGCCGCGCTGCAGCTGTCGCTGCTGCCGCGCGACCCGGACGACGCGCGCAATGCCTTCCTGGAAATCCGCGCCGGCACCGGCGGCGATGAATCGGCGCTGTTCGCCGGCGACCTGGCGCGCATGTACCTGCGCTACTGCGAGCGCCGCGGCTGGCGCACCGAGGTGATGAGCGAAAGTCCGGCCGAACTCGGCGGTTACAAGGAACTGGTGCTGCGCATCAGCGGCGAGCAGGTCTACGAATCGCTGCGCTTCGAAAGCGGCGGCCACCGCGTGCAGCGCGTGCCGGCCACCGAAAGCCAGGGCCGCATCCACACCAGCGCCTGCACGGTGGCGGTGCTGCCCGAGCCGGACGAGGCCGAGGAAGTGACGCTGAACCCGGCCGAGCTGCGCATCGACACCTTCCGCGCCAGCGGCGCCGGCGGCCAGCACGTCAACAAGACCGACAGCGCAATCCGCATCACCCACCTGCCCACCGGGCTGGTGGCCGAATGCCAGGACGACCGCAGCCAGCACCGCAACAAGGCCAAGGCCATGGCGGTGCTGCAGGCGCGGCTGCGCGACAAGGAGTGCAGCGAGCGCCAGGCCAAGGAGGCCGCCACCCGCAAGGGGCTGATCGGCAGCGGCGACCGCAGCGACCGCATCCGCACCTACAACTTCCCGCAGGGGCGGGTGACCGACCACCGCATCAACCTGACGCTGTACAAGCTGGACCGGGTGATGGACGGCGAGCTGGACGACGTGGTCGAGGCCTTGCGCGCCGCCCGCGCTGCCGAGCAGCTGGCGGAGCTGGAGTCGGGTGCGTGAAGGTCGGCGCGGCGCTGGCACAGGCGCGGGCGCTGGGGCTGGACCGGCTGGACGCGCAGCTGCTGCTGGCGCAGGCGCTGCAGCAGCCGCGCGCCTGGCTGATCGCCCATGACGAGGCCTTGTTGTCCGACGCGCAGCAGCAGTCGTTCAGCGCCGCCTGCCGCCGCCGCGGCGCCGGCGAGCCGATGGCCTACCTGCTGGGCGAACGCGAGTTCCATGGCCTGCTGCTGCAGGTGAGCCCGGCGGTTCTGGTGCCCCGGCCCGATACCGAGACCCTGGTCGACTGGGCCCTGGAATGCCTGGCTGCGCTGGCCGAGCCGGCGCCCAGCGTGGCTGACCTGGGCACTGGCAGCGGTGCGGTGGCGCTGGCGTTGAAACACCGCCACCCGTCGGCCCAGGTGGTGGCGGTGGACTGCAGCGCCGACGCGCTGGCGGTGGCTGCCGCCAACGCCCGCCGGCTGTCGCTGACCGTCGCGCTGCACCAGGGCGACTGGTGGCAGCCGCTGGCCGGCAAACGCTTCCATCTGGTGGCCAGCAACCCGCCCTACATCGCCGGCGACGACCCGCACCTGGCCGATCTGCGCCACGAGCCGCGCGGCGCATTGACACCCGAGGGCGACGGCCTGTCTGCGCTGGCAACGATCGTGCGCGGGGCAGCCGAGCACCTGTGGGCAGGCGGCTGGCTACTGCTGGAACATGGCCATGAACAGGCCGGCGCCGTGTGCCGCCTGCTGCATGAGGCCGGCTTCGAACAGGTGCAGACCCGCGCCGACCTGGCCGGGCGGCCGCGCTGTTCGGGCGGCCGGCGACCCCCCTGAACCGACGCGGCGACGCCACGCCGGCCGCGTGGAATTCACGCTTCCGGCTTGCTTATCCCGTACCTGTGGGATGCCGTTGCCCCCGCAACGCCATCGTCCCGCTACGATGAACTGGACGTGCACCCCTGTGCCACGCCACCGTCGAGGAGTCGGTCATGCGCATTTCGCGTTGCCTGCTGTTCCCGCTGCTGCTGTGCACCGGTGGCTTGGCGTTGGCCGAAGGCGGCCTGAAGGTCGAGCGCCTGAACGGCTACTGGTCGGCCACGCAGACCCAGTTGCAGATCAATGCGGTGGTGCTGGACAGCACCGTGCCGCTGTCGAGCTGGACCGGCAGCGCGCCGATGGCGCTCAGCTTGGGCAGCGACTACTACTTTTCCAGGCAGCTGCTGGATGACCTGACGCCGCGCAGCGGCTTTCGCGCCAGCAGCGCGTTGCTGATCCGCCAGCCCGGGGTTTCGCTGTCCGAGCTGGCCTGGTCGGCACGCGCGATCCACCGCCCCGCCGCCAGCTTGGCAACGGGGCCGTATGACCCGGCCGCGCAGGGCCTGAGCGCCATGCCCTATGTGGGCCTGGGCTACAGCGAGCATTCGCTGAAAACCGGGTGGGGCTTCTGGGCGGACATCGGCCTGGTGGTTCAAAGCCCAGGCCAGGCGCTGGGCGTGGGCCGCGTGCTGTGGGGCGGGCAGAGTGCCGAAGAGCTGATGCGCGAGCTGCGCCTGTCGCCGATGTTGCAACTGGGCGTCAACTACTCGTTCTGACGCACGGCGGGGCCTTGGCAGCCGGCGCCTGCCGGCCAGGGCGCTTTGCCGTATAAACACGGGCTCATCTGCAACAGCGCCGGCGCGGCGAGGACGTCATTCATGAGCGACACACAGCAACGCATCGACCAGCTGGTGAAGGGCCACCGCGTGGTGCTCTTTATGAAGGGCACGGCCCAGTTCCCGATGTGCGGCTTCTCCGGCCGCGCGGTGCAGGTGCTCAATGCCTGCGGCGTGCGCGAGCTGAAGACCGTCAACGTGCTCGAGGATGAGGAAATCCGCCAGGGCATCAAGGCCTATGCCAACTGGCCGACCATCCCGCAGCTCTATGTGGACGGTGAATTCGTCGGCGGCTCGGACATCATGACCGAGATGTACCAGTCGGGCGAACTGCAGCAGATGCTGGGCGCGGCCCGCTGAGCATGCCGCCGCGCCTGGTCGTCGGCGTCACCGGGGCCACCGGCGCGGTCTATGCCCAGAGGCTGCTGCTGCGCGCGCGCGAGCTGGGCATCGAAACCCACCTCATCGTCACGCCGGCCGGCGTGCTGAACCTGCACCACGAGCTGGGCCTGGAGCGCCGCCAGATCGAGGCGCTGGCCGACCGCAGCTATGCGCCCGGCGACGTGGGCGCCTGCCTGGCCAGCGGCAGCTTCGATGCCTCGGCGATGGTGATCGCGCCCTGCTCGATGAAGACGCTGGCCGCGGTGGCGCACGGCTTCGGCGACAACCTGCTGACACGCGCCGCCGACGTGATGCTGAAGGAGCGCCGGCCGTTGCTGCTGATGGTGCGCGAGACGCCCTTCAACCTGGCCCACCTGCGCAACATGTGCGCGGTGACCGAGATGGGCGGCATCGTCTTCCCGCCGCTGCCGGCCTTCTATCACCGGCCGGCCAGCATCGACGAGATGGTCGCCGACACGGTGGAGCGGGTGCTGCAGATGCTGCGCCTGCCTGGCGCCGACCCGCAGCGCTGGCAGGGCCTGAAGCCGGCGTAGCCGCCGCTCAACTGCCCGGCGAAGGCGCCTTCAGCGCGGCGGCCGAGGATGGCAGGCTGTCGTCGTACAGCCAGTGCTTGCGGTTGGCGAACACCGCGTTCGGATACTCGCTGCGGCCGCGGCTGCCGTTGTAGCGGCCCAGCGCCATGAACAGGTCGCCCTTCTCGATGTCGAGGTAGTGGCGCAGGATCACGCAGCCGAAGCGCAGGTTGCTCTGCAGGTGGAACAGCGCGCTGGCGTCGCCGTTGCCGATGGTGCGCGCCCAGAAGGGCATCACCTGCATGTAGCCGCGCGCGCCGGCCACGCTGATGGCGTATTTGCGGAAGCCGCTTTCCACCTGGATCAGCCCGAGCACCAGCGCCGGCTCCAGCCCGGCGCGCTTGCTCTCATACCAGACGGTCTCCAGGAATTCGACGCGGATCAGGTGCTCGGCCTTGCGCTTCTTCAGCCGATCGCTCATCTCGCCCAGCCAGCGCAGGTAGGCCAGCCGGTCCTCGATCGATTCGAAGCTGGGCCGCGGCGGCGCCACGTCGGCCACCGACGCGGCCAGCGCGCTGCGCACCTTGTCGGCCAGCGGTTCTTCCAGCTGCGCACCGGCATGCACGGCGGCCGACAGCGTCAGCCCCAGAAGCAGGCCGGCCAGCCGCTTCATGCCGCGAGCCGCCCCCTGACGAAGCCGGCCACCTCGGCCAGCGGCACGCTGTGCGCCTGCGCCTCGCGGCGGCCCTGCACCTCGAGCCGGCCTTCCTTCAGGCCACGCTCGGACACCACCACGCGCTGCGGCACGCCGATCAGCTCCCAGTCGGCGAACATCGCGCCGGGGCGCTCGCCGCGGTCGTCGAGCATCACGTCCACGCCGGCCGCGGCCAGTTCGTCGTGCAGACGGTCGGCCGCCTCGCGCACCTCGGGCTGACGGTCGTAGCCGATCGGGCAGACGACGACAGTGAAGGGTGCGATCGAATCGGGCCACAGGATGCCGCGCGCATCGTGCCCCTGCTCGATGGCCGCGCCCAGGATGCGCGTGACGCCGATGCCGTAGCAGCCCATCTCCATGACCTGCGGCTTGCCGGCTTCGTCCAGGAAGGTGGCGTTCATCGCCTTGCTGTACTTGGTGCCCAGGTAGAACACGTGGCCGACTTCGATGCCACGCTGGATGGCCAGCACGCCCTTGCCGTCGGGCGAAGGATCGCCCGGCACCACGTTGCGGATGTCGGCCACCAAGTCGGGCTCGGGCAGATCGCGGCCCCAGTTGACGCCGGTGTAGTGGAAGCCTTCCGCGTTGGCGCCGCAGGTGAAGTCGCTCATCGCGGCCACCGTGCGGTCGGCCACCACCTTCACCGGCTGCGTGGTGCCGATCGGCCCCAGGTAGCCGGGCTTGCAGCCGAAGTGGCGCTCGATCTCGGCCACGGTGGCAAAGCGGAAGCCGTCCTTCAGGCCCGGCACCTTGCCGGCCTTGATCTCGTTCAGGCTGTGGTCGCCGCGCACAAGCAGCAGCCACACGGTGGTCTCGGCAATGTCGCCAGCTTCGGTCTTGCGGTCGGTGGCCAGCACCAGCGACTTGACCGTGCTCTGCAGCGCCGTGCCCAGCAGTGCGGCGACGTCCTCGCAGGTGGACTTGCCGGGCGTCGGCGTCCGGGCCAGCGCCATCGCCGGCGCCGCGCGCTGTGCGATCAGCGGCAGCGCTTCGGCCAGCTCGATGTTGGCGGCGTAGTCGCTGGTCGGGCAGTAGACGATGGCGTCCTCGCCGGTGTCGGCGATCACCTGGAACTCGTGCGAGGCATCGCCGCCGATCGCGCCGGTGTCGGCGGCGACGGCGCGGTACTGCAGACCGAAGCGGTCGAAGATGCGGCAGTAGGCTTGGTACATCACCTCGTAGCTGCGCAATGCCCCGGCCTTGTCGCGGTCGAAGGAGTACGCATCCTTCATCGTGAATTCACGCCCCCGCATGATGCCGAAGCGCGGCCGGCGCTCGTCGCGGAACTTGGTCTGGATGTGATAGAAGTTGCGCGGCAGCTGCTTGTAGCTGCGCAGCTCCTGCCGGGCGATGTCGGTGATGACCTCTTCGCTGGTCGGCTGGATGATGAAGTCGCGCTCGTGCCGGTCCTTCACGCGCAGCAGTTCCGGCCCATAGGCCTGGAAGCGGCCCGACTCCTGCCACAGCTCGGCCGGCTGCACCACCGGCATCAGCAACTCGATGGCACCGGCACGGTTCATCTCCTCGCGGATGATGGCCTCGACCTTGCGGATCACCCGCAGCCCCATCGGCATGTAGTTGTAGATGCCCGCGGACAGGCGCTTGATCATGCCGGCGCGCATCATCAGCTTGTGGCTGACGACCTCCGCGTCGGCAGGGGCTTCCTTCAGCGTGGAGACGAGGAACTGGCTGGCTTTCATCGGGCTTCGGGCACGGACAAGGTGGCGGTGGAAAGCGGCGCCGGCCGTGGGCCGGAGGGCCCGGCCGGATGCGGGAAAGCAAGGGCTCGCGCGGGCTGGGCGGCCGGTGCAATAATGATTTCAATCAAGAAATCGGGGTTTGATTATGCTCGACCGTGACGGCTTCAGGCCCAACGTCGGCGTCATCCTGCTCAACTCGCGCAACCAGGTTTTCTGGGGCAAGAGGCTTCGCACGCATTCGTGGCAGTTCCCGCAGGGCGGGATCAAGCATGGCGAGACGCCGGAGCAGGCGATGTTCCGCGAGCTGCACGAAGAGGTGGGCCTGCGCCCTGAACACGTGCAGGTGATTGCGCGCACTCGCGACTGGCTCCGCTATGAGGTACCGGATCACTTCATCCGCAAGGAATCGCGGGGGCACTACCGCGGCCAGAAGCAGATCTGGTTTCTGCTGCGCCTGATCGGCCGCGACAGCGACATGAACCTGCGCGCCACCGATCACCCCGAGTTCGACGCCTGGCGCTGGAACGACTACTGGGTGCCGCTGGACGTGGTGATCGAGTTCAAGCGCAATGTCTACGAGATGGCGCTGACCGAGCTGTCGCGCTTCCTGCCCCGGGTGCACCATCACAACCGCTATCTGCGCGCGGGCATGCGTTCGCAACGGCACGACGATGCCGGCCACGAGCCTCCTCGTGATGCCGCCGGCAATCCGCGGCCCACGCTGGCCCCGCCCGAGCCGGACCCGCAGGACGCCTGAACACGCCGACCGCTCAGTCCACCTCTTGCGGGCCGAGTACCAGGTTCGTGCGATGGATCAGTTCGGGCTCGTTGACGTAGCCCAGAGCCGCTTCGATCTGCGTGGACGGCTTGCGCGCGATCAGCCGGGTTTCGGCGCTGGAGTAGTTGGCCAGGCCGCGCGCCAGTTCGCCGCCGGCCAGGCCACGAACGGCAATCACGTCGCCGCGCCGGAAGTCACCCTGCACCTCGACCACGCCGATCGGCAACAGGCTCTTGCCTTCGCCACGCAGCTTCTGCTCGGCACCGGCGTCGACGACCACCGCACCACGCAATTGCAGATGGTCGACCATCCACTGCTTGCGTGCCGCTAGCTTGGGCGTGCTTGCCACCAACGCGCTGCCGATGGCTTCGCCCGCCGCCAGACGCAGCAGCACATCGGGCTCGCGGCCCCAGGCGATGACGGTGCTGGCGCCGCTGCCGGCGGCGCGCTTGGCGGCCAGTACCTTGGTCAGCATGCCGCCGCGGCCGATGGCGGAGCCGGCACCGCCGGCCATCAGCTCCAGCGCCGGGTCACCGGCCTCGGCCTCGTCGATGAATCTGGCCTGCGGGTCCTTGCGCGGATCGGCCGAGTACAGGCCGCGCTGGTCGGTCAGGATCACCAGCGCATCGGCTTCCACCAGATTGGCCACCAGCGCACCCAGGGTGTCGTTGTCGCCGAACTTGATCTCCTCGTTGACCACGGTGTCGTTCTCGTTGATCACCGGGATCACCCCCAGCGACAGCAGCGTCAGCAACGTGGAGCGGGCGTTCAGGTAGCGCTCGCGGTCGGCCAGGTCGGCATGCGTCAGCAGCACCTGGGCACTGCGCAGGCCGTGCTCGCGCAGCTTGGTCTCGTACATCTGCACCAGGCCCATCTGGCCCACAGCCGCGGCAGCCTGCTGCTCGTGCAGTTCCTTCGGCCGGGTACGCCAGCCCAGGCGCTGCATGCCCTCGGCAATCGCCCCACTGGACACCATGACCAGTTCTCGGCGCTGCCCGGCCAGCGCAGCCAATTGTCGGCACCAGTTGCCGATGGCATCGGCATCGACGCCACGGCCTTCATTGGTGACCAGGCTGGAGCCCACCTTGACGACAATGCGCCGCGCCTGCTTCAGCACCTCAGCCATGACCGGGCTCCGCCTCGGCCGGGAAACGAGGGTCGGGTTCCGCTGCTTTCTGCTGGAACTGCGCCACATGGTCGTAGGCCGCGCGCACCAGCGGCTGCAAGCCCTCGCGGGCCAGCGCGGAGACTTGGAACACCGGGCCCTTCCAGCGAAAGCGACGCACGAAGTCCTTGACACGCGCTTCGCGCTCCTCGATCGGGATCATGTCGATCTTGTTCAGCACCAGCCAGCGCGGCTTGGCGTGCAGGTCGGGGTCGTACTTCTTCAGTTCGGCGACGATCGCGCGGGCATCCTTCACCGGATCGACGGCTTCATCCATCGGCGCCAGATCGACGATGTGCAGCAGCAGGCGGGTGCGCTGCAGGTGGCGCAGGAAACGGTGCCCCAAGCCCGCGCCCTCGGCAGCGCCCTCGATCAGCCCGGGAATGTCGGCAACGACGAAGCTCTGCTCCGGCGCAACGCGGACCACGCCCAGGTTCGGGTGCAGCGTGGTGAAGGGGTAGTCAGCAATCTTCGGCCGCGCATTGGAGACGGCGGCAATGAGCGTGGACTTGCCCGCATTCGGCATGCCCAGCAGGCCGACATCGGCCATGACGCGCAATTCGAGTTTCAGGCGCTTCTGCTCGCCGGGCCAGCCCGGCGTCTTCTGCCGTGGCGCGCGGTTGGTGCTGGACTTGAAATGCAGGTTGCCGAAGCCGCCGTCGCCGCCCTTGCACAGCATCACCGGCTTTTCGGGATCGATCAGCTCGGCCACCACCTCGCCCGTATCCAGATCGGTCACGATGGTGCCTACCGGCATGCGCAGCAGGATGTCATCGCCAGCGGCGCCGTACTGGTCGGAGCCCCGGCCACCTTCCCCGTTGCGCGCGACATGCTTGCGTGCGTAGCGGTAGTCGATCAACGTGTTCAGGTTCCGGTCGGCCACGGCGCGGATGCTGCCCCCGCGTCCGCCGTCGCCACCGTCCGGCCCGCCGAAGGGAATGAACTTCTCGCGCCGGAAGCTCGCGCAGCCCGCCCCACCGTTGCCCGCGGCAACCTCGATAGTGGCTTCGTCGACGAACTTCATGATCGGCAATTGTTGGCCATGCGGCGCCAAAACGACGAAGCCCCGGGGAACCGGGGCTTCGGTCCGCGGCAGCTGCGGGTCAGGCCGGCTGCACGGTGACGGTTTGCCGGTTCAGCGAGCCTTTGACGCCGAAGGACACGGTGCCATCCACCATGGCGAACAGGGTGTGGTCACGGCCCATGCCGACGTTGGTTCCAGCATGGAACTGCGTGCCGCGCTGGCGCACGATGATCGCGCCGGCCGAGACGACCTGGCCGCCGTACACCTTGACGCCCAGCATCTTGGGCTTCGAATCGCGGCCGTTACGGGTAGAGCCGCCGCCTTTTTTCTGTGCCATGGTTCAGCCTTCCTGAAATAGGGGTTGGGACGTCGGCGTCTCAGACGTTGACCGCGCTGATCTGCAGCTCGGTGTAAGCCTGACGGTGCCCGCCCTGCTTGCGGTAGTGCTTGCGGCGACGCATCTTGAAGATGCGCACCTTGTCGTGCCGCCCCTGGGCCACCACCGTGGCCTTGACGCTGGCACCGCTGACCCAGGGTGTACCCACCTTCAGGTCCGCACCGTTGCCGATGGCCAAGACCTGATCGAGAACCACTTCCTGGCCGACGTCCGCAGCAATCTGTTCTACCTTGATGTTCTCGCCAGCAGCAACCTTGTATTGCTTGCCACCGGTTTTTACGACCGCGTACATATCTGACCTTTCTTGAGACCCCTGCCGACTGGCCTCCGTGGGGCATCGGGCCCAACCCGCACTGCGAAACCTGCATCTCGGCCGCTATGTCGCGGCCGATGAGTGTGAGTTTCGGGGGAAAAGCCTTGCAGTATAGCACTGCTGGGCGACTTCGAGTCCACATGCGGCTTGGCCGGTCATCCAGGTCGCGCAAAGCCTCGACCAGGCACGCCATCGCCGAGAGGCCCGCAATCGGCGCCCAGTGGGCGGCTTCCTATAATCGGCCTTCTTCGAAATGCTCCAGCCGCCAGTGATCGAGGCCCAAGCCACCGCCGAAATTCGTGCCGACCCGATCCGGGCGGCC
Source organism: Burkholderiales bacterium (assembly GCA_017302505.1). Classification (GTDB taxonomy): domain Bacteria; phylum Pseudomonadota; class Gammaproteobacteria; order Burkholderiales; family Burkholderiaceae_C; genus Rubrivivax. The sequence goes on along the minus strand of JAFLDH010000021.1, from coordinate 16,233 downwards.
ATGCAGGAAGTGGATTCGACCATCCGCGAGCGCCTGTCTTCGCGCGTCGCCTTGATCAACCAGATTTCCAACTACATCATCAGTGCCGGCGGGAAGCGAATCCGCCCACGTCTGGTGCTGCTGTTTGCACAAGCCCTGGGCTTCGAGGGCCGCGAACGCTACGAGCTGGCGGCGATCGTGGAGTTCATTCACACCGCGACCCTGCTGCACGACGACGTGGTCGACGAATCGTCGTTGCGCCGCGGCCGCAAGACGGCCAACGCCACCTTCGGCAATGCCGCCAGCGTGTTGGTGGGCGATTTCCTGTACTCACGCGCATTCCAGATGATGGTTTCCGTGAACCGCATGCGGGTGCTGGAGGTGCTGGCCGACGCCACCAACGTGATCGCCGAAGGCGAAGTGCTGCAGTTGATGAACATCCACGATGCAGACCTGGCGGTGGCCGACTACTTGCGTGTCATCCGCTTCAAGACGGCCAAGCTGTTCGAGGCCAGCGCCCGGCTGGGCGCGGTTCTGGCAGGCGTCGAGCTTGACGTCGAAGAATGCTGCGCGGATTACGGCCGCTCGCTGGGTACGGCGTTTCAGCTGGTGGATGATCTGCTGGACTACGAGGGCGACCCCGCCTCGCTGGGCAAGAACGTCGGCGACGACCTGCGTGAAGGCAAGCCGACCTTGCCGCTGCTGATCGCCATGGAGCGTGGCACGGATGCCGAGCGGAGCCTGATCCGTCATGCCATCGAGCATGGCGAGGTGCAAGGCTTGCCCCAGATCATCGAGGTGGTGCGTCGCACCGGGGCGCTCGACGCCACCCGTGCCGTCGCGCAACTGGAAGCGGACCAGGCGCGCAGTTGCCTTCGCGTGTTGCCGCCGTCTTCGGCCCGCGAGGCTCTGCTAGAATTATGTGTTCGGTCGGTGCATCGCTCGTTCTGAGCGGCCGATCGTCGGGCCGGCCCCCAGCCGGCCTCATCGGGGTGTAGCTTAGCCTGGTAGAGCGCTACGTTCGGGACGTAGAGGCCGGAGGTTCGAATCCTCTCACCCCGACCAGATTCCTGTCGTTGGCTGTCGACTTCCAAGCGGGTCTGACATGAACGAATGCACGATCGACGGGCACTTCGGTTTACAGGGCCAGGGCGATACGCGATGATGGTGCGGATCTTCATCAGGAAAGCCACTGCCGATGGCCGTTGACACGCTTGTCGAGTCGCCCCAGTCGGCGCTTTCCGGGGTTGCCCGGGTACTCGTACATGCGGGCAAGCTCAACGCCAAGGCCGCCGAAGACCTGGCCCGCGGCGCGAAGGAGCGTCGGACCAGCTTCGTTTCCGCGGTGGTTGCCGCGGGCGCCGTCCCCCCTGCGGACCTGGCGCATGCGCTGTCGTCATCGTTGGCGCTGCCGCTTCTGGACCTGAACGCGGTTGACGTCGCCCGCCTGCCGCGCGGCATCGTCGATTCCAAGCTGGCCTTGCAGTACCAACTGCTCGTGCTGGGCAAGCGCGGCAACCGGCTCTTCATCGGCGCGGCCGATCCCACCGACCAGGAGGCAGCCGAGCGGATCAAGTTCGCCACGCAGATGTCGCCCGAGTGGGTGATCGTCGAGTACGACAAGCTGATGCGCGTGCTGGAGGCCCAGGGTGCCGACGTCAACCAGACCGTCGAAAACCTGGCGGGCGGCGACTTCGACTTCGACGTCACGGACGAGGACACGGCGGCCCAGGAGAACGCCGAGGTCTCGCAGGAGGTTGAAGACGCGCCGGTGGTGCGCTTCCTGCAGAAGATGCTGATCGACGCGATCAACATGCGCGCCTCCGACCTGCATTTCGAGCCCTTCGAATACAACTACCGGGTGCGCTTCCGCATCGACGGCGAGTTGCGCGAGATCACCCAGCCGCCGATCGCCATCAAGGACAAGCTGGCCTCGCGCATCAAGGTCATCTCGCGCATGGACATTGCAGAGAAGCGCGTCCCGCAGGACGGGCGGATGAAGCTGAAGTTCGGCAACAAGGCCATCGACTTCCGCATCAGCACGCTGCCCACGCTGTTCGGCGAGAAGATCGTCATCCGGATTCTCGATCCGTCCAGCGCCAAGCTCGGCATCGAGGCACTGGGTTACGAGAAGGTCGAACGCGAGCGCCTGATGGGGGTGATTCAGCGCCCCTACGGCATGGTGCTGGTGACCGGCCCCACCGGCAGCGGCAAGACGGTGTCGCTCTACACCTGCCTGAACATCCTGAACCAACCGGGCGTCAACATCTGCACGGTGGAGGATCCGGCCGAAATCAACCTGCCGGGCGTGAACCAGGTCAATGTCAACGACAAGGCCGGCCTGACCTTCGCCGCGGCGCTGAAGTCGTTCCTGCGGCAGGATCCGGACATCATCATGGTGGGCGAGATCCGCGATCTGGAAACCGCCGACATCGCCATCAAGGCCGCGCAGACAGGCCACATGGTGATGTCCACGCTGCACACGAACGATGCGCCGACCACGCTGACGCGGCTGCTGAACATGGGCGTGGCGCCCTTCAACATCGCCGCAAGCGTGCTACTGATCACGGCGCAGCGGCTGGCACGCAGGCTGTGCGAAAACTGCAAGGCGCCGGCAGACTATCCTCGCGAGGCGCTGTTGCGCGCAGGGTTCGCCGAGACCGACCTGGATGGCAGCTGGAAGCCGTACCGGGCCGTCGGCTGTTCGGCCTGCAACGGCGGTTACAAGGGCCGGGTCGGCCTGTATCAGGTGATGCCTATCACGGAGTCCATCCAGCGAATCATCCTGGCGGAAGGCACCTCGATGGACATTGCGGCCCAGGCACAGAAGGAAGGCGTTCGGGACTTGCGGCAAGCGGGGCTGCTCAAGGTGCGCAACGGGGCCACGACCCTGGAAGAAGTCATCTCCGTGACCAACGAATGAGCCGACGCCTTCCGCGATCTCGATCTTTGTTCAGGCATGCGCCGGAGACACGATGGCAACTGCAGTAGCCACCAGAGGCCCCAAGGAATCGATCTTCGAATGGGAGGGCAAGGACAAGAACGGCAAGCTGGTGCGTGGCGAGATCCGCGCCGGCGGCGAAGCCGTGGTCAACGCCAGCCTGCGGCGCCAGGGCATCCTGGTCAACAAGATCAAGAAGCGGCGCACCAGTGGCGGCAAGGCCATCAAGCAGAAGGACGTCGCGATCTTCACGCGCCAGTTGGCGACGATGATGAAGGCTGGCGTGCCGCTGCTGCAGGCCTTCGATATCGTGGCGCGCGGCAGCAGCAACCCGCGACTGACGCGGCTGCTGAATGAGATCCGCAGCGATGTCGAGACAGGCACCAGCCTGTCCTCGGCCTTCCGCAAGCATCCGATGCAGTTCGATGCGCTGTACTGCAACCTCGTCGAGGCGGGTGAGGCCGGCGGCATCCTGGAAGCGCTGCTCGAGCGCCTGGCCATCTATCAGGAGAAGACGCTGGCCATCAAGGCCAAGATCAAGTCGGCGTTGATGTACCCGATCGCGGTGATCGTGGTTGCCTTTGTCGTGCTGACGGTGATCATGATTTTCGTCATCCCGTCGTTCAAGGAAGTGTTCCGCTCCTTCGGCGCCGACTTGCCGGCACCGACGCTGGCGGTGATTGCGATGTCGGAGTTCTTCGTTGCCTATTGGTGGGCGATCTTCGGCTTGCTGTTCGGCGGCCTGTATTTCTTCCTCGAGTCGTGGAAGCGCTCCGAGAAGATGCAGATGGCCATGGACCGGCTGTTGCTGCGCATGCCGGTGTTTGGCGACCTGGTCCTCAAGTCGGTGATCGCCCGCTGGACCCGCACGCTTTCGACCATGTTCGCTGCCGGTGTGCCGCTGGTCGAAGCGCTCGACTCGGTCGGCGGTGCCTCAGGCAATGCGGTGTACCGCCTGGCCACACAGCAGATCCAGAAGGACGTGTCCACCGGCTCGGCGCTGACGGCCTCCATGACTACCACGGGCGTGTTCCCGACCATGGTGCTGCAGATGGCAGCCATTGGCGAGGAATCCGGCGCGCTGGACCACATGCTCGCCAAGTGCGCCGAGTTCTACGAGGACGAGGTCGACGAGATGGTCAAGGGCCTGTCCAGCCTGATGGAGCCCTTCATCATCGTCATCCTCGGCACGCTGATCGGCGGCATCGTCGTGTCGATGTACCTGCCGATCTTCAAGCTGGGCGCGGTGGTCTGAGCGCCGCATGGCGCAGGAGATCTGGTTCTCGCCGCTCGCGCTGGCCGTGCTCGGCCTGTGCGTGGGCAGCTTCCTGAACGTCGTCGCCCACCGGCTGCCGGTGATGCTGGAACGCGAGTGGTGGCTCGACGTGGCCGATAACCAACTCGGCGATGCCGAGGCCTGGCGCCGTGTCAGCGGACAGAAGGGAGCGCCTCCGCCGGCCTTTGCGCAGTCGGCGCAGGCCATTGCCAAGTCACTCGAGGCGCTGCCCGCGCTCAGCCTGGCGCGGCCGCGTTCGCGCTGCCCGCACTGCGGCCATGTGCTGCGCTGGCACGAGAACCTGCCGCTGCTGGGCTGGCTGCGCCTGAAGGGCCGCTGCGCCGCCTGCGGCGGCGCGATCTCCAAGCGCTATCCGATTGTCGAGTTGATCACCGGCCTGCTGTTCGCGGCCTGCGGGTGGAAGTTCGGCGCCCAGCCGCAGACGCTGGTCTGGTGCGCTGCCGTGGCGCTGATGGTGGCCATGGCGCTGATCGACCTGGACACCACCTACCTGCCCGATGACCTGACGCTGCCGTTGATAGGCCTGGGCCTGTTGGGCGCAGGCATGGGCTGGACCGGCACCACGCTTGAATCGGCGGCTTGGGGCGCCTTCGCCGGCTATGGCGCGCTCTGGCTGCTGGCCTACAGCTACAAGAAGCTGCGCGGCGTCGAAGGCATGGGCGAAGGCGACTTCAAGCTGCTGGCTGGCCTGGGCGCGCTGCTCGGGTGGCAGCTGCTGCCGTCGATCGTGCTGCTGGCCTCGGCCGTGGGCGCGGTGGTCGGCCTGGCATTGATCGCCTTCGGCGGCCACAAGCGAGAGGTACCGATCCCCTTCGGCCCCTATCTGGTGGGCGGGGGCCTGGCAGCGATGTTCTTCGGTCAGGCGCTCACCCAGTTGTGGTTCCCCGGACTGTGATGGCCTTGCATTTCGCGCTCACGGGCGGCATCGGCAGCGGCAAGAGCACCGTCGCCCGCCTGCTAGTGGAACATGGAGCGGTGCTTGTGGATACCGATGCCATTGCCCACATGCTGACGACGCCGGGCGGCGCCGCGATGCCGGCACTGCAGCGCGAGTTCGGGCCCGAGATCGTTGCGGCCGACGGCGCGATGGACCGCGGCCGCATGCGCGAACGGGTGTTTGCCGATGCCACCGCCAAACGCCGGCTCGAGGGAATCCTGCATCCGATGATCGGCGCCGAGGCACAGCGCCAGGCCCACATGGCCGGCACGCAGCCGGTGTTCTTCGACGTGCCGCTGCTGACGCCCGGCAGCCCGTGGCGGCAACGCGTGCGCCGCATCCTGGTGGTCGACTGCGCGGAGGACACGCAGGTCCAGCGCGTGATGCAGCGTTCCGGCTGGACCGACGAGCAAGTGCGCCGCGTGATCGTGCAACAGACGCCGCGGTCGGCGCGGCGCGCACTGGCCGATGCCGTGATTCACAACGATGGTCTGGACATGCCTGGATTGCGAGACCAGGTCCGCGCCCTGTGGGACCATTGGCGTGTGTTGCCGCAAAGCGCGGCACCCTCCGTGTGAAACAATCGCGGGGCTTCGGGCTCCAACCCGGGCAGAGCACCTGACGGTGCTGAGAAGGCGGCCTTGGTACTGTACGAATACCCGTTCAACGAAAGCATCCGCACGATGCTGCGGCTGGAGCATCTGTTCGACCGCCTGGGCGAACTGATGTCGCGGGATGCAGCGGTCGATCACCACTTCGCGCTGGTCACAGTGTTCGAGATCATGGACGTCGCGGCGCGCGCCGATCTGAAGTCCGACTTGCTGAAGGAACTCGAGCGCCACCGGGGACTGCTGCAGAGCTACCGAGGCAACCCGCGCATCTCTGAGGCGGCGCTGGATGGTGTGATGGCACGGATCGACCATGCCTTCGATGGCCTGAACCAGCTTCCTGGCAAGGCCGGCCAGGCGCTGACCGGGAACGATTGGCTGATGAGCATTCGCAGCCGCATCAGCATCCCCGGCGGCACCTGTGAGTTCGACCTCCCCGGCTACTACGCCTGGCAGCAGTATCCGGCCGAGCGCCGCCGCGCCGACTTGATGCGCTGGACGGCCAACCTGATGCCGCTGGCCGAAGCGTTGCGCCTGCTGCTGCAGTTGCTGCGCGATAGCGGCGCTCCGCAGCGGGTGGTGGCCACGGGCGGCCAGTACCAGCAAAGCCTGCCCAGCGGGCGCAGTTACCACCTGATGCGGGTACGGCTCGACGGCAGCGTGGCCCTGGTCCCCGAAATCAGCGGGCACCGGCTGATGGCCATGGTGCGCCTGATGCAGCCCGAGCCCGACGGCCGGCTGCGGCCCAGCACTGGCGACACCGAGTTCGAGCTGACGCTCTGCGCATGACGGCAGACCCATCGACAGGGGCGCGGCGCGTGCGCTGCCCGGCTTGCGGCAAGCCGGCCTTGTATGCACCCGAGAACCCGGCCCGCCCTTTCTGCGGCCCGCGTTGCCGCAGCGTCGATCTGGGCGCCTGGGCCAGCGAGAGCTATCGCGTCGCAAGCGAAGGACCCGCTGACGACGAGCCGCCAGGGCCGGCATTGCCCCCTGCGCACTGATCCCGGCGGGTTCGCCAGCCCGCCCTTGAAGTCTTGAGTGACGCCCCTATAATTTATCTGCTAGCACTCAACTCGGTTGAGTGCTAACGATCTAGGCGCAGCGGGATGACGCTGCGCCTCGCATCGAGAAAGTTAGCTTGCACCGACTTCGTTGGCGCAGGCTGGCATGAACCCCCCTGATCCTTAAGGAGATGCAATGAAACTTCGTCCTTTGCACGATCGCGTGATCGTCAAGCGCCTGGAAAACGAGACCAAGACCGCCTCTGGCATCGTCATCCCGGACAACGCCGCCGAAAAGCCCGACCAGGGCGAAGTGCTGGCCGTGGGCCCGGGCAAGCGCAACGACAAGGGTGACTTCGTTGCCCTGAACATCAAGGTCGGCGACCGCGTGCTGTTCGGCAAGTACAGCGGCCAGACGGTCAAGGTCGATGGCGAGGAACTGCTCGTCATGAAGGAAGACGACCTGTTCGCCGTGGTGGAAAAGTAATCCACTCACCGCACCCGAACCCCTGAATCGAACACGGAGAAGTACACATGGCAGCAAAAGACGTCATTTTCGGCAGTGATGCCCGTCACCGCATGGTCGAGGGCGTGAACGTCCTGGCCAACGCGGTCAAGGTCACCCTGGGCCCCAAGGGCCGCAACGTGGTGCTGGAGCGCAGCTTCGGCGCCCCCACCGTCACCAAGGACGGTGTCTCGGTCGCCAAGGAGATCGAGCTGAAGGACAAGCTGCAGAACATGGGCGCGCAGATGGTCAAGGAAGTTGCTTCCAAGACCAGCGACCTGGCCGGTGACGGCACCACCACCGCCACCGTGCTGGCCCAGGCCATCGTGCGCGAAGGCATGAAGTACGTGGCCGCGGGCATGAACCCGATGGACCTGAAGCGCGGCATCGACAAGGCCGTGTCCACCCTGGTCGAGCAGCTGAAGCAGCAGTCGAAGCCCACTACGACCTCGAAGGAAATCGCCCAGGTCGGCTCGATCTCGGCCAACAGCGACGAATCGATCGGCAAGATCATCGCCGACGCGATGGACAAGGTCGGCAAGGAAGGCGTCATCACCGTCGAGGACGGCAAGAGCCTGAACAACGAGCTCGACATCGTCGAGGGCATGCAGTTCGACCGCGGCTACCTGTCGCCCTACTTCATCAACAACCCCGAGAAGCAGAGCGCGGTGCTCGACAACCCGTTCGTGCTGCTGTACGACAAGAAGATCAGCAACATCCGCGATCTGCTGCCCACGCTGGAGCAGGTGGCCAAGAGCGGCCGTCCGCTGCTGATCATCGCCGAGGAAGTCGAAGGCGAGGCGCTGGCCACGCTGGTGGTCAACACCATCCGCGGCATCCTGAAGGTCGTCGCCGTCAAGGCGCCGGGCTTCGGTGACCGTCGCAAGGCCATGCTGGAAGACATCGCCATCCTGACGGGCGGCAAGGTCATCGCCGAAGAAGTGGGCCTGACGCTGGAGAAGGTGACTCTGGCCGACCTGGGCCAGGCCAAGCGCGTCGAGTGCGGCAAGGAGAACACCACCATCATCGACGGTTCGGGCAAGGCCGACGACATCCAGGCGCGCGTCAAGCAGATCCGCGTTCAGATCGAGGAAGCCACCAGCGACTACGACCGCGAGAAGCTGCAAGAGCGCGTGGCCAAGCTGGCCGGCGGCGTGGCGGTGATCAAGGTCGGTGCCGCCACCGAAGTCGAGATGAAGGAGAAGAAGGCCCGCGTCGAGGACGCCCTGCACGCCACCCGTGCGGCGGTGGAAGAAGGCATCGTCGCCGGCGGCGGCGTGGCCCTGCTGCGTGCCCGCCAGGCGGCCGGCACCATCAAGGGTGAGAACCATGACCAGGAAGCCGGCATCAAGATCGTGCTGCGCGCTGTCGAGCAGCCGCTGCGCGAGATCGTGGCCAACGCCGGTGGCGAACCCAGCGTGGTGATCAACAAGGTGCTGGAAGGCAAGGGCAACTTCGGCTTCAACGCCGCCAACGACACCTATGGCGACATGATCGAGATGGGCATCCTGGATCCGACCAAGGTGACCCGCACCGCGCTGCAGAACGCCGCGTCGGTGGCCTCGCTGATGCTCACCACCGAAGCCATGGTGGCCGAAGCGCCGAAGGAAGAAGCCCCGGCCGGCGGCATGCCCGGCGGCATGGGTGGCATGGGCGGCATGGGCGGCATGGACATGTAAGTCCTGCTGCGCACCGGGGCTTTGCGCCCCGGCCGCCTGCTCGAAGCCCGCGTGCCTTCCGGCCGCGGGCTTTTTCTTTGTTGGGACGATGGCTCGGGATCGGTGCGTGTGACCTATGCACGCCGACGCCGAGGCGGTTGCTTCTCTCCCCCCGAAGCGCGGGGATGGGAAGCACGGGCGCGCGCCCTAAACTTTCTTCACATTGATCGATGAGCCGGACTTTCCAGCGGCCAGTGATCGATGAAGAAGCCCGCCATGGAACCCGCCACCGACATCCCGACGCCCAGCCAGCTGATTGCCGCAGCCAACGGACAGGTGCGGTCGACCGAGGGCTGGTCCTTGCGGCCGCTGAGCCCGGACCTGCTCGAGTACGCCGACGGCCAAAGCATCTGCCTGGTCAACATCGGCAATCCGACGCCCCATGCCGTGCGGCCGATCTACGCCAGCGAATCGACCTCCGAGCTGTTCCCGCACTTGCGCGAGCATCTTCGCCTGGCGCTGCCCTACCTGAAAGGCAAGTTCGTCGTCGTCTAGCGGCCCGCTGCGGACGGCAAGCGGGCGTGCACCCATTGGTGCAGGGCCAATGCCGCATCGTCCACGCCCGAGGATTTCAACGCCGAGAACAGGCTGATCGAGACATCGGCACCTTCCGGGCAGCAGGCCGCCAGCAGCGCCTGCGCCAACTGCAGCGCCCGTGCCGCCTCGGCCCGCGACAACTTGTCGGCCTTGGTCAGCAGCACCAGCAGTCGCACTGCGCCCCCAGCCAGCCGGGGCAGCAGCAGTTGCAGCAGCTGCTGGTCCAGGTCGGTGAAGCCCAGCCGCGAATCGACCATCAGCACCACGCCCGACAGGCTGCGCCGCTCGACCAGGTAGCGGGCCATCACCTCCTGCCAGCGCAGCTTGGCCGCACGTTCGACGGCCGCATAGCCATAGCCGGGCAGGTCGACAATGAGCGCATCCGGCGCCGCCTTCGGACCCAGCGCGAACAGGTTGATGTGCTGGGTACGCCCGGGCGTGCGCGATGCAAAGGCCAGCCGCTTCTGCTGCGCCAGCCGGTTGATGGCGGTGGACTTGCCGGCATTGCTGCGGCCGACGAAGGCAATCTCGGGCAGCTCGGTAGCCGGCAACTGGTCCAGCTGCGCGGCGGTGGTCAGGAAGCGCGCGGTGTGAGCCCAGGCCAAGGCCACCTGCCCCGCGCTCTTCGGCCCGGCGGTGGCCCTGGAGGAAGTGGTGTTCACCAGCCATTGTAAAATCAGCGGGTTTGCTCCTCAACACGAACACCACCCCGGACATGAAGTCGCCCCTGCTGCTGCTGATCGCCGTTGTCTTCTCTGCTCCGGCGCTGGCGGCCGATGCCAAACCCGCCCCCAAGGCCGACGCGGCCAAGGGCCAGGCCATCGCCACCCAGGTGTGCGGTGCGTGCCATTCGTTCGACGGCAACCGGGGCCAGCCAGCCAACCCGATCATCGCGGGCCAGCACCCCGAATACCTGGTCAAGCAGCTGCGCGACTTCAAGTCGGGCGCGCGCGCCAACGCCATCATGAAGGGCTTCGCCACCACGCTGAGCGACCAGGACATGCTGGACGTGGCTGCGTTCTATGCCAGCAAGACGGCCAAGCCCGGCTTTGCCACCAACAAGGAGACCGTCGGCCTGGGCGAACGCATCTACCGCGGCGGCATCGCCGATCGCAAGATTGCCGCCTGTGCCGGTTGCCACGGCCCTGGTGGGGCCGGCATTCCGGTGCAGTACCCGCGCGTCAACGGCCAGCACGCCGAATACGCCGAATCGCAACTGCTGGCCTTCCGCTCCGGCCAGCGTGCCAACAGCCTGCAGATGGCCGGCGTGGCCGCCAAGCTGAACGATCGCGAGATCAAGGCCCTGTCCGACTACATGGCCGGCCTGCGCTGAGCGCCGCCGCAGGCGTAAGGCTTGCCGCCTCGCGTGCGACCCAGGCCTGATCCGCTGGAGGTTGCATGCACCTGCTGAAGTTCCACCGCCATGGCCTGAGGGCCGATGAGCCGGTCACCCCGCGCGCCGTCTTCGATGGGCGCCGCCAGTTCCTGGCCCGGCTGGCCGCCGGGGGCGGCGGTGCGGCAATGGCCACCTGGGCTGCGCGCGATGCACGGGCGCAGACTGCCGCCCCGGGCAAGCTGAAGGCGTTGCCTGGTGCGCGCAGTGCGGTCGGCGGCGCGGTGACGATGGAAAAGCTCACCAGCTACCAGGACATCAGCACCTACAACAACTTCTACGAGTTCGGCACCGAGAAGTCCGACCCGGCCCAGCTGGCGGGCAGTCTGAAGACGCACCCCTGGAGCGTGATGATCGAAGGCGAGGTCCGCAAGCCCGGCAGCTGGGATCTGGACGCGCTGCTGAAGCTCAGCCCCATGGAAGAGCGCATCTACCGCATGCGCTGCGTCGAAGGCTGGTCGATGGTGATCCCCTGGGTGGGCTTTTCGCTGGCCGAGCTGATCCGCCGCGTCGAGCCCACCGGCAACGCCAAGTTCCTGCAGTTCGAAACGCTCGCCGACAAGACGCAGATGCCGGGCCTGCGCTCGGCCGTGCTGGCCTGGCCCTATGTCGAAGGCCTGCGCATCGACGAGGCGATGCATCCGCTGACGCTGCTGGCCTTCGGGCTGTATGGCGAGGTGCTGCCCAACCAGAACGGCGCTCCGCTGCGGCTGGTGGTGCCGTGGAAGTACGGCTTCAAGTCGGCCAAGTCGCTGGTGCGCATCCGCTTCGTCGAGAAGCAGCCGAAGACCAGTTGGGAGACCGCTGCGCCCGACGAGTACGGCTTCTATTCCAACGTCAACCCGAAGGTGGACCATCCGCGCTGGAGCCAGGCCACCGAGCGGCGCATCGGTGACGACGGCCTGCTCAGCAAGAAGCGGCCGACATTGATGTTCAATGGCTACGAAGCCCAGGTCGGGCAGCTGTACGCCGGCATGGACCTGGCCAAGTTCTACTGAAGCCGCCATAGCCCGCTGCGTGAACGCGCTGCTGTTGCACCCGGCTGTCAAGCCGCTGCTGTTCCTGCTGGCGCTGGGGCCCTTTGCCTACCTGCTGGGCGGTGCGCTCACCGACAGCCTGGGTGCCAATCCGGCCGAAGCACTGACCCGCGGCACTGGTGACTGGACGCTGCGGTTGCTGTGCGTGACCCTGGCTGTCACACCGCTGCGCCAATGGACCGGTTGGACCGCATTGGCCCGCTGGCGGCGCATGCTCGGCTTGTTCGCCTTCTTCTACGGCCTTCTGCACTTCCTTTGCTACGCCTGGCTCGACATGGGCTTCGACTGGTCGGCCGTGCTGCAGGACATTCCGAAACGCCCCTTCGTGCTGGTGGGCAGCCTGGCCCTGCTGCTGATGCTGCCGCTGGCCGCCACGTCTTTCGATCGCGCCGTCCGGCAACTGGGAGCCCCCCGTTGGCGCGCGCTGCATCGCCTGGTCTATGCGATCGCCCTGCTGGGCCTGCTGCACTTCTTCTGGATGCGCAGCGCCAAGAACAACTTCGGCGAGGTGGCGGTCTATGCCGCGGTCCTGGCGCTGCTGCTGGGGTGGCGGTTGTGGAAACGCGCGCGCCGCCGCATCAGCGCATGAAGCTGGGCAGCCACAGCGCCAGTGCCGGGACTTCCAGGCAGACCACCAGCGCCAGCACCAACGCTGCCACCAGCAGCCAGACCCCACGGAAGATCTGCGGCAGCGAGACGTCCTTCAGCAGTGCATTCAACACGAACAGGTTCATGCCCACTGGCGGGCTGATCAGGCCGATCTGCACCACCAGCACGATCAACACACCGAACCACACCGGGTCGAAGCCCAGGCCGACGACGATCGGGAAGAACACCGGGATGGTCAGCAGCACCATCGACAGCTCTTCCATGATGGTGCCCAGCAGCACGTAGATCAGCATCATCGCACCCACCACCATCAGCGGCGACAGGCCGAGGTGCAGGATCCACTCCTTCAGGTCCGAGGGCATGGTGGTGAAGTTGACGAAGCTGGAGAACAACGTCGCCGCAATGAGGATCGCGAACAGCATGGCCGTGGTTCGCACACTCTCCACCAGCACCTGGTACAGGACCTTGAAGCTGAGCGCACCACGCATCAATGCAAAGAAGAAGGCGCCAGACGCCCCGATGCCAGCACCCTCGGTCGCCGTGAACCAGCCGCCGTAGATGCCGCCCAGCACGACCACCACCAAGAGCGCAACGCCCCAGATGTCCCGCAGCGCCTTCCAGCGCTGCGCCCAGGTGGCACGCTCGGCTGCCGGGCCGGCAGCAGGGTCGCGCCAGGTAATCCAGGTGACCGCCAGCATCATCAGGCCAGCGCACATCAGCCCGGGCAGCACGCCGGCGGCGAAAAGCTTGCCGATGTTGGTCTCGGTGACGATGCCGTAGATGACCATGATGGTCGACGGCGGAATCATGATGCCCAGCGTGCCGCCTGCGGCGATGACGCCGGTCGACAGGTACGGTGAATAGCCGTGCCGCTGCATCTGCGGATAGGCCACCTTGGCCATTGTCGCCGCAGTGGCAATCGACGAGCCGCAGATCGCGCCAAAGCCGGCGCAGGCCAGGATGGTCGCGTGCGCCAGGCCGCCGCGCACGTGTCCGATGAACGCGAAGGCCGCGCGGAACAGCTCGTTGGCCAGCCCGGCGCGAGCCACGAAATTGCCCATCAGGATGAACAGCGGCACGACACTGAGCGTGTAGGCAAAGCCACTGTCATAGACCACCTGCGCGGCACTGGCGGCGGTGGCCGGCCAGCCCCGCAACAGACCCAGGCCCACGAAACCCACGAAACCCATGGCGAAGGCCAGCGGCACCCTCAGCAGCGCCAGCACGAAGATCGCTCCGAACCCGAGCAAGGCCTCCGTCATGAGGCGGCGCCTTCGTCCACGCCGATATGGTGATGGGCCACCGGCGTCACCATCAGGATCAGGTGCACCAGCGCGCTGATGAACAGCAGCACGCTCATCAGGTAGACGAACCAGCCCAGCGTCAGGCCCAGTTGCTGTGTCTTGTCACCGTATTCCAGCATCTGGCCGGCCTTGGTCCACATCAACCAGGCGATGACCGCCAGCCCGCCGGCGCAGAACAGGTCCACCAAGACACCCTGCACCCTCTTCACCACGCGTGGCAGCAGCGGGTCCAGCGAATCGAAGACCACGTGCTCGCCATGCAGCGACACCAGCGGCAGGCCGGCGAAGATCACCACCACCAGCAGCAGTTCGGTCACTTCCAGCGAGCCGGGGATCGAGCCGGACAGCAGCTTGCGCGAGACCACGTCCACCAGGGTCAGCACCATGATGCCGAACAGCGCCGTGGCCGACAGCAGGCTGCACAAGCGCTCGAGCAGTCTTCTCACGCCAACCCCTGGATCGGCCGCGCGGGACTCTTGCCCGGCCCCTTTCGCGGCCCCGTCACGGCTAAAGCTTCTTGATCTCGGCGCGGAAGTCGGCCAGCGCCTTCTTCGGATCCTTCATGCCCTTGGCCTCGGCCGCCTTGGCCCAGCCGTCGACCAGCGGATCGGTCTTCTCGGTCACCGCCTTGACGAAGGCGGCGTCGGCCTTGTTGGTCTGCACGCCGGCGGCCTGCATGAAGGCCAGCGAGCGGCGGTCGGCCTTGTCCCAGCTGCGGCCCAGCATGCGCGCGGCGAATTCGCCGGACATCTCGTCCACCGCCTTCTTGACGTCGGGCGGCAGGCTGTCGTACTTGGCCTGGTTCATCATGAACACGAACGCCGTGTTGTACAGGCCGCCCGGGAAGGTGGTGGAGTACTTGACGATCTTGTCGAGCTTGAAGCTCTCCACTGATTCGGCCGGGAACAGCGTGCCGTCCATGACACCGGTGGACAGCAGCTCATAGCTTTCCGGCGCCGGCTTCAGCGTGACGTTCATGCCCAGCGACTTGCTGATCTCGTTGACCATGCCGCCGCCGATGCGGAACTTCAGGCCCTGCAGGTCGGCCAGGTTGTTGATCGGCTTCTTGGTGTTGAACACCATGCCCGGGCCATGGGTGAACACGCTCAGCACCTTGACGCCCTTGTGCTCGTCCTGCATGGCCGGCGTCTTGGCGTAGACGCGCTGGAAGGCGATCGACGTGGCCTCGGCCGAATCGCCGAGGAACGGGAACTCGGCGATCTGCGTGGTGACGAAACGGCCCGGCGTGTAGCCCTGCACCGTGAACGACACATCCACCAGCCCGTTGCGCACCGCGTCGAAGGTGCCCGGCGGCGCCGACACGGCACGCGGCAGCTGGTTGCACTTGACCTTGTTGGCGGTCTTCTGCTCGAGCATGGCGCACCATTCCTGCTGCGTCACCGTCAGCGAATGCGTCGGCGGCACCCAGCTCGACAGCGTCAGCACGATCTGGGCCGACGCGGCACCGCTGGCACCCAGCGCCGCCAGGGCGAGCGCAGGCAGGGCGAAGGACTTGAACTTGGACATGGGTAAGTCTCCGGAGGGCGGTTGAGGCAAAGCCGCGATTGTCGGCGCGAGGATAGCGCACGGCGCTGGTGGTTTTCCTCAAGCGATCGGGTCGTGACGCAGGTCACGCCGGGGCCACGCACGGTGCCGGCGTTACCGGCCACGGCCCCGCGGTCCCCCTGAGTCGGGGGACGCGGCACACAAAGCCCGCGCATAGCATGGGGCCAAGCTCGAAGCCAGCCTCCCGCCGCTGGCGAAGGAACCGAATGAACCCGACCGCACCGAACCTGGCGACGACCGAAGCGCTGATGCATCCGTCGAATGCGCTGCTGCCGAGCCGGGCGCGAAGCGCGCTGCGCGAGGCGGCCAAGGCGCTGGACCTGGCCGAGCGCCACAAGCAGCCGCTGGAGATGAGCCTGGCTCTGGCGCAGATGGCGCGCTGCTATCGCGCGCTGAACGCGCTGGGTCCGGCCGAATGGCACCTGCAGCAGGCCCTGGGCTGGGCCCGGGTGCTGGGCGCCATCGACCAGGCGGTGGAGATCCTGTGCCTGCTGGCCGAAACGCGCTGTGCGTTGGCCGAACAGCTGGTGGAGGACGACGCCCGGGCCAGCCATGCTGCGCTGGAGCGCATGCGCGACGGCGTGTTCGAAGCCACCGCGCTGGCCGGCCACGTGGCCGACCCCGACTGGGAGATCAAGGTGCTGCTGCGCATCAGCGACGTGCTCGACCGCTGCGGCGACCATGACGACGCGGTGGTGTTGCAGTCGCGCGCGATGCGGCTGATGTACGGGCCGCATGCCGCTGCCGAGCCGGCCGGGGCGCCGGCCGGCCCCGAAGCCGGCTGAGCCACCCTCAGCCGCC
>JAFLDH010000209.1 GCA_017302505.1 Burkholderiales bacterium | reverse complement strand
GCGAGCCCAGCGCGCCCACGTAGAAGGCCGGCGACTTCAGCGCCTCCAGCAGCACCATGTCGTCGAGCTTGGGGTCGTGCGTCAGCGCGACCACGGCGCTGTGCGGATCGAGCTGCAGTTCCAGCACCAGGTCGTCGGGCATGGCCTTGCTGAAGGTGGTGCCCGGCACGTCCCAGGTCAGGTGGTATTCCTCGCGCGGGTCGCAGCAGATCACCTCGAAATCCAGCGCCAGCGCCATCTGCGCCAGCACGCGCGACAACTGCCCGGCGCCGACCATCAGCAGCCGCCAGCGCGGGCCGAACAGCGCGCGCAGCTGCTGGCCGTCGAACTGGAAGGCTTCGCCGCGGGTGGCGGTCTCCACGCGCACCTCGCCGGTGTCCAGGCGCAGCGTGCGCGCCACCAGCTCGTGGCGCGCGGTGCGGGCCAGCACCTCGTCGATCCAGTCCACCGCGCGCAGCGGCTCCTGCACCAGCCGCAGGTTGCCGCCGCAGGGCAGGCCGAAGCGCGCCGCCTCTTCCTTGGTGACGCCATAGGTGATCAGCGAGGGCGTGGCTACGCGCTCGCCATGGCGCACGCGCTCGATCAGGTCGTCCTCGACGCAGCCGCCGGACACCGAGCCGGCCACCAGGCCGTCGCCGCGCAGGCACAGCAGCGCGCCCGGCGGGCGCGGGGCCGAGCCCCAGGTCTCGATGACGGTGACCAGCCACACCGGCTGGCCGGCGCGGAACCAGTCGCGCGCCTGTTGCAGCACCTGCAGATCCAGACTGTCCATCGCCCTGCCCTCCTCCGCTAGCGGCTCAGCCAGTAGGCCAGCAGCAGCACCACCAGCACCGCCAGGCCCCACCACAGCGCCTTGTTGCCCTTCTCCTCGTCGGCCGGCATCGGCACCTGGCCGGTGTCGACGGCCTCGCCGGCCGGCGGCGCGGGCGGCGCCAGTTGCGCCTCGAAGGCCTTGAAGAAATCCTCGGCCACCTTGCCGGCGGCGGCGTCGATCAGCCGCGAGCCCACCTGCGCCATCTTGCCACCCACCTGCGCCTTGGCAAGGTACTTCAGCCGCGTCTGCCCGCCTTCGTCGGCCAGGTTGACGTCGGCCGAGCCCTTGCCGAAGCCGGCCACGCCGCCCTGGCCGTCGAAGTTGATCGTGTAGCTGTGCGGCGCCTGCACGTTGCTGAGCTTCAGGTTGCCCTTGAAGCGCGCGCTGACCGGGCCGACCTTCACCGCCACCACCGCAGCGAAGCTGTCGTCACCGGTGCGTTCCAGCGATTCGCAGCCGGTGATGCAGGCCTTCAGCGTCTCGGGGTCGTTCAGGGCCGCCCAGGTGGTGTCGAGCGGGGCGGGGATCAGTCGTTCACCGTGCAGTTCCATGTCGTGTCGTTTTCTTCAATGCAGCAGGGAATGGGGGGCCACCGGCGCGCTGCGCAGCGCGGCCCCCAGGTCGGCCAGGCTGGCCAGGTTGTGCACCGGCAGGAAGCGGTCCACATGCGGCAGCAGCGCGCGCACGCCGGAGGCCTTGGCCTGGAAGCCTTCGTAGCGCAGCAGCGGGTTCAGCCAGACCACGCGGTGCGCCAGCCGGTGCAGTTGCGCCGCGGCGGCCGACAGGTCGCCATGCTCGTCGCGGTCCAGGCCGTCGGTCACCAGCAGCAGCGCGGCATTGGCGCCCAGCAGCCGGCGCGCCCACAGACGGTTGAACTCTTCCAGCGAGGACGCGATGCGCGTGCCGCCCTTCCAGTCCTGCACCTGCTCGTCGGCCAGCTTCAGCGCCACGTCGGGGTCGCGCTCCTTCAGGCAGCGGCTGATGTTGGTGAGCCGCGTGCCGAAGGTCAGCGTGTGCACGCGCAAGGCGCGGCGCATCAGGCCGTGCACGTAGTGCAGCATCAACCGCGAATAGCGGTCCATCGAGCCGGAGATGTCCAGCAGCACCACCAGACCGGGCAACTCCTCGCGCGGCCGGGTGTACAGCGGCGTCAGCGTGTGCGGCTGGCGCGCCATGCGCTGCAGCGTGGCGCGCAGGTCCAGCCGGCCACCGTCGCGGGCGGAGCTGGCCGCTTCGTGGCGGCGGCGGCGCACCGGCTCCACCGGCAGCGGCATCGCTTCAGCCAGCTTCTTGGCCAGCTCGTACTCGGCCGTGGTCATGGTCTCGAAATCGGCCTTCTGCAGCCGCTCGCGGTCGGAGAAGGTGAAGTGCGTGTCGAACTGCACCTCCTCCTTGGCGGTCTGGTTGGCCGGGTTCGGCGGCTCGGGCGCCTTGGGCACCGACAGCGCCTCGGCCAGCCGGTTGGCGCGCGGCGGGCGCTGCTTGTCGCCGCGGCCGCTGATCTTGGGCAGCAGCAGGTACATCATCTGCTCGAGCAGCTTCGGGTCGCGCCAGAAGGTGTCGAAGGCCGCGTCGAACAGCGGCTGCTGCTCGTGCCGCTCGAGCATCACCGCGCTCAAGGCGGCATGCACGTCCTCGCGGCGCTGCAGGCCCACCAGCTCCACCGCGGCCAGCGCGGCCAGCACGCGGTCGGGCCCGATGGCCATGCCGGCGCCGCGCAGCACGCGGGCAAAGTGGACGATGTTGTCGGCGATCACGTCAGAGCAAGGCCTTGGCGCGCAGCTCGTCCAGCAGCTTGGCGGTGTCGCCGTTCTGCATCTTCACCAGGTCGTCCTGGTGCTTCAGCAGCACGCCCAGCGTGTCCTGCACGCTGGCCGGGTCGAGCTGCAGCGTGTTCAGCGCCACCAGCGCGTTGGTCCAGTCGATGGTCTCGGCCACGCCCGGCGACTTGAACAGGTCCAGCGTGCGCATGCGCTGCACGAATTCCACCACCTGGCGGTACAGCCGCTCGGATGCGCCGGGTGCCTTCAGGCGCACGATGTCGAGTTCGCGTTCGACGGTCGGGAAGCCGACCCAGTGGTACAGGCAGCGGCGCTTCAGCGCGTCGTGGATCTCGCGGGTGCGGTTGCTGGTGATCAGCGTGATCGGCGGCTCGGCCGCCACCACGGTGCCGTACTCGGGGATGGTCAGCTGGTTCTCGGCCAGCACTTCCAGCAGGAAGGCGTCGAAGGGTTCGTCGGCGCGGTCCAGCTCGTCGATCAGCAGCACCGGCGAGCGCGTCTGCGTCAGCGCCTGCAGCAGCGGCCGCTCGATCATCATCTCGCGCGAGTACAGCTTGCGCGACAAGGTCTCGCGGTCGGCCTCGTGCACGGCCTCGGCCAGGCGGATCTCGATCATCTGGCGCGCCACGTTCCACTCGTAGGCGGTCTGCGCCACATCCAGGCCCTCGTAGCACTGCACGCGCAGCAGCTGGGTGTTCAGCGCGCGGGCCAGCGTCTTGGCCAGCTCGGTCTTGCCGACGCCGGGTGCGCCCTCCAGGAACAACGGGCGCTTCAGCTTCAGGCTGAGGAACAGCGCCGTGGCCAGCTGCCGGTCGCAGACATAGTTCTCGGCCGCCAGCAGCTCGATGACGGCGTCGACGGACTCGGGCAGGGGCAGGCTCATGGCAAGGTCTCGGGCCGGTACAGGGGGTTATTGTCGCGCCACGGCCAGTGGGCCGCGCAATGCAAAGGGCCGGCCCTTACGGAGCCGGCCCGGCAGGAACAAGCTCGTGCGGGTCCTCAGCGCGACAGCGCCTTCTCCACCGCGCGCGCGGCCATCACGCTGACCATCGCGGCGCGGTACTGGGCCGAGCCGTGCAGATCGCTGTTCATGTCGTCGGCCGGCAGCTTGACGGCCTTGGCCGCGGCCGGCGTGAAGCTGGCGTTCAGCGCGGCTTCGATCGCCGTGGCGCGGAACACGCTGCTCTTCGCGCCCGTGACCGCCACCCGCACGCCGCCCGCGCCCTGGCTGACGAACACGCCCACCAGCGCAAAGCGCGAGGCCGGCTGCTTGTACTTGATGTACGCCGCCTTCTGCGGGATCGGGAAGCTGACCGAGACGATCAGCTCGCCGGGCTGCAGCGCGGTCTCGTACATGCCGGTGAAGAAGCTGTCGGCCGGGATGCTGCGCCGGTCGGTGTTCACCGTCGCGCCCAGGCCCACCACCGCCGCCGGATAGCAGGCGGCCGGGTCGGCATTGGCGATCGAGCCGCCGATCGTGCCCATGTTGCGCACCATCTGGTCACCGATGCCGCCGGCCAGCTCGGCCAGCGCCGGGATGGCCTTCTGCACTTCGGCCGAGCGGGCCACGGTGGCATGGGTGGTGGTGGCGCCGATGGTGACGCTGCCGCCGTCGACCTTGATGCCCTTCAGGTCGGCGATGCCGCCCAGGTCGACCAGCGCGTCGCTGGACGACAGGCGCAGCTTCATCGCCTGGATCAAGGTCTGGCCGCCGGCCAGGTAACGCGCATCGGCCGCCTTGGCTGCAGCCGCTGCCGCCGCCCGATCGCCGGGACGCTGGTATTGGAAGTTGTACATGGCGTGTGTCTCCTCAAGCGATCTTGTTGGCGGCGCGCCAGACCCGCTCGGCCGTGGCCGGCATGGCGATGTCCTTGACGCCCAGCGCATCGGTCAGCGCGTTGATGAAGGCCGGCGGCGAGCCGATGGCCCCGGCCTCGCCGCAGCCCTTCACGCCCAGCGGGTTGTGGGTGCAGGGCGTGACCGTGTGGTCGACGGTGAAGCTCGGCAGGTCGTCGGCGCGCGGCATGGTGTAGTCCATGTAGCTGCCGTTCAGCAGCTGGCCGCTGCCGCTGTCGTAGACCGCGCCTTCCATCATCGCCTGGCCCAGGCCCTGGGCGATGCCGCCGTGCACCTGGCCCGAGACGATCATCGGATTGACGATGTTGCCGAAGTCGTCCACCGCGACGAAGCTGGCCACCGTGGTCTTGCCGGTCTCCGGGTCGACCTCCACCTCGCACACATAGCTGCCGGCCGGATAGGTGAAGTTGGTCGGGTCGTAGAACGCGTTCTCGTTCAGGCCCGGCTCCAGCTTGTCCAGCGGGTAGTTGTGCGGCACATAGGCAGTGAGCGCCACCGCGCCGAAAGGCAGCTTCTTGTCGGTGCCCTTGACCTTGAACTCACCGTTCTCGAAATCGATGTCGGTGTCCGAGGCCTCCAGCAGGTGGGCGGCGATCTTCTTGCCCTTGGCGATGATCTTGTCCACCGCCTTGATGATCGCCGTGCCGCCGACACTCAGGCTGCGGCTGCCGTAGGTGCCCATGCCGAAGGGGATGCGCCCGGTGTCGCCGTGCACGATCTCCACGTTCTCGACCGGCAGGCCCAGCTTGGCCGCCACCACCTGCGCGAAGGTGGTCTCGTGGCCCTGGCCGTGGCTGTGCGAGCCGGTGAACACCGTCACCGTGCCGGTGGGGTGCACGCGCACCTCGCCGGCCTCGAACAGGCCGGCGCGGGCGCCCAGGGCGCCGGCGATGTTGCTGGGCGCCAGGCCGCAGGCCTCGATGTAGCAGCTGTAGCCCAGGCCGCGCAGCTTGCCCTTGGCGGCCGAGGCCGCCTTGCGCGCCGGGAAGCCGGCCACGTCGGCGATCTTGATGGCCTTGTCCAGGTGCGCGGCGTAGTCGCCGGTGTCGTAGGTCAGGCCCACCGGCGTCGCGTAGGGGAAGGTGGTGATGAAGTTCTGCCGGCGGATCTGCGCCGGGTCCATCTTCATGTCGCGGGCCGCGGTTTCCACCAGGCGCTCGACCACGTAGGTGGCCTCGGGCCGGCCGGCGCCGCGGTAGGCATCCACAGGCGTGGTGTTGGTGAAGATGGCCTTCACCTCGCAGTAGATGGCCGGCGTCTTGTACTGGCCCGCCAGCAGCGTGGCGTACAGGATGGTCGGCACGCTGGAGGCGAAGGTGGACAGGTAGGCGCCCATGTTGGCCAGCGTCTTCACCCGCATGGCCAGGAAGTTGCCCTGCGCGTCCATCGCCAGCTCGGCGGTGGTGGCATGGTCGCGGCCGTGTGCGTCGGTCAGGAAGGACTCGCTGCGCTCGGCCGTCCACTTGATCGGCCGGCCGACACGCTTGCTGGCCCAGATCAGCGCGGTCTCTTCGGCATAGAGGAAGATCTTCGAGCCGAAGCCGCCGCCGACATCGGGCGCGATGACGCGCATCTTCGACTCGGGGATGCCAAGCACGAAGGCGCACATCAGCAGCCGCTCGACGTGCGGGTTCTGGTTGGCCAGGTACAGCGTGTAGGCGTCGTCGTGCCGGGTGTAGTGCGCATTGGCCGCGCGCGGCTCCATCGCGTTGGGCACCAGCCGGTTGTTGTGGAAGGTCAGCGAGGTGACGTGCGCTGCCTTGGCGAAGGCCGCATCCACCGCCGCCTTGTCGCCGTGGCCCCAGTCGTAGCAGACGTTGTTGGGCACGTCGTCGTGCACGGCCGAGCCGATGGTCTCGGCGCTGCTCATGTCGATCACCGGCGTGAGTTCTTCGTAGTCGACCTCGATTGCCTCGGCCGCATCGCGGGCCTGCAGGTAGGTGTCGGCCACCACCAGCGCCACCTGGTCACCGACGTGGCGCGCCTTGCCCTGCGCCAGCACCGGGTGCGGCGGCTCCTTCATCGGCGTGCCGTCCTTGCTGGTGATCAGCCAGCCGCAGGGCAGGCCGCCCACGCCAGTCATGTCGGCGCCGGTGAAGATGGCCACCACGCCCGGCATCGCCTTGGCCTTGCTGGTGTCGATGGACTTGATGCGCGCGTGCGCGTAAGGGCTGCGCAGGAACACGCCGTAGGTCTGGCCGGGCAGCACCACGTCATCGGTGTACTGGCCGGCGCCGGTCAGGAAGCGCGCGTCCTCGCGGCGGCGCAGCGACTGGCCGATGGGGTTGTTGGGGGGTTGGGACATGTCGGTCATGGCTGGGGCTCCTGCGCGCTCAGGCCGCCGCGGGCTGCGCGCCCGACTGGCAGAACTGGATCGCCTTG
The DNA here is from genome assembly GCA_017302505.1 of Burkholderiales bacterium. Lineage (GTDB taxonomy): Bacteria > Pseudomonadota > Gammaproteobacteria > Burkholderiales > Burkholderiaceae_C > Rubrivivax. Next base: position 1,730 of record JAFLDH010000209.1, on the reverse strand, counting down.
ACGATGTTGTGATAGCCGGTGCAGCGGCAGATGTTGCCTTCCAGGCCTTCGCGGATCTCGGCCTCGCTGGCCTTCGGGTTGTCGGCCAGCAGTTGCACCGCCGACATCACCATGCCCGGGGTGCAGAAGCCGCACTGCAGGCCGTGGCACTCGCGGAAGGCCGCCTGCATCGGGTGCATTGTTCCGTCTTGCGACAGTCCTTCGATGGTGGTGATGCTTGCGCCTTGCGCCTGCACGGCCAGCATCGAGCAGGCCTTCACCGCCCGGCCGTTCATGTGCACGGTGCAGGCGCCGCATTGCGCGGTGTCGCAGCCGACGTGGGTGCCGGTCAGCTGCAGGTGTTCGCGGATCAGCTGCACCAGCAGCGTACGAGGGTCGACGCTGGCCTGCACGGCCTTGCCGTTGACCGTCAGGGAAATGGGAATGCTCACGTTCTGTCTCCTCCGAGGGGGTCGTCGCCAGGCGCCCGATGGCGCGGCTTGCCGAACCATTGTCCGAGCCCCGCGCACCCCGGCACAACGCGGGTCTAACCCTAGGTCGATGCGCCGGGTTGCTAGCGATTCGCGTTCGGGAAGAACAGTTGCTCGCCACCGATGCGGTAGCTGGCGATCGTGGCCTGGCCTTCGGGCGACACCACCCAGTCCGAAAACGCCTGGGCCAGCTCGCGCTTGACGTGCGGATGCTTCGCCGGGTTGACGACGATCACGCCGTAGGGGTTGAACAGCCGGGCATCGCCTTCCACCAGCACCGCCATGTCGGCCCGGTTCTTGAACGACAGCCAGGTGCCGCGGTCGGCCAGCACGTAGGCGCCGGTGGAGGCGGCGATGTTCAGCGCCGGGCCCATGCCGCAGCCGCATTCCTTGTAGCCGGCCGCCTTGGCCGCCGGCGTGTCGATGCCGGCTGCCTTCCAGTAGCGCAGCTCGGCCGCATGGGTGCCGCTCTTGTCGCCACGGGAGATGAACTCGGCCTTGCCGGCGGCCAGCTTCTGCATCGCCGCGGCGATGTCGGAGCCGCGCAGGCCGGCCGGGTCGGCCTTGGGGCCCACCAGCACGAAATCGTTGTACATGACCGCGCGGCGCGGCAGGCCGAAGCCTTCGGCGACGAACTTCTCCTCGGCGGCCGGGTCGTGCACGAACAGCAGGTCGGCATCGCCGCGGCGGCCCATGTCCAGCGCCTGGCCGGTGCCCAGCGCCACCACCCGCACGTCGATGCCGGTGGCCTTCTTGAAGGCCGGCAGCAGGTGGCCGAACAGGCCCGACTGCTCGGTGGAGGTGGTGGAAGCCATCACCACGGTGCGGTCCTGCGCATGGGCAGCTGCCAGCGGCAGCAGGCAGGCCACGGCCAGCCAAAGCCGCCGGGACAGCCGGGAAAGGGTACGGTTCATGTGCGTTCTCCTTTGAGGAACTGTTGCGCCGGCCCGCTGAGCGGGCCGTGGAAGAAGGCGTCGGTGGGCAGGTCGGCATGGATGCGGCCTTGCTCCAGGTAGACCACCCGACTGGCCAGGCGCTTGGCCTGGCCCAGGTTGTGGGTGCTCAGCACCAGCGTCATGCCGCCGGCCGCCAGGCGGGCCAGCAAGGCTTCGATCTCGCGCTTGCCGGCCGGGTCGAGGTTGGCGGTGGGCTCGTCCAGGAACAGCAGTTCAGGCCGCCGCACCAGCGCGCGGGCCAGCGCCAGGCGCTGCTGCTGGCCGCCGGACAGCGCCCGCGCCGGCCGCGCCTGCAGCCCGTCCA
>JAFLDH010000208.1 GCA_017302505.1 Burkholderiales bacterium | reverse complement strand
TGGGCGCCGCGCTGGCCACCGTGGCCTGGTGCGCGTGGCTCAGCATCCACGCGCCGGGCACCCTGTGATGCAGGCCGCCGCCGCCCCCGTGTCGCTGCTGCAGCGCGTGCAGCAGGCCTATGCCACGCTGCACGTGCCCGAGTTCAGGGCCTGCCAGCTGTGCGTGCATGCCACGCCCGACGGCGGCCACTGCCAACGCGACAGCCGGCGCCCCGTGCCGGTGGCCGTGGCCCGCTCTGGCCACGGTGCCTGCGGCCCCAACGCCGAGCACATGCACGTGCCGGCCTGGGGCCTGTCGCGGTGAATGCCATGCCCGTCACCGACGAGCAGCTGCGCCTGGCCTTCCGGCAGATCAGCAGGCCCGGGTGGCCCGCCACGCTGGAGGCCGCACTGGAACAGCCGGTGTACCGCACCGCGCTGTTGGGCATCGCCCGCAACCTCAACCGCGGCGGCATCGAAGGCCGCCGCAGCACGCCGGCCAGCCCGGCGGCGCGCTCTGCGCACAGCCGCGAAGAAGCCATCGCACTGGTGCGCCATCTCATTACCCGCCACGGGCTGACGGAGGCCGATCTGCTGCCCCCGCTGCCACTGTTCACGCAAGGGAACCCATGACCCCCATTCAAGTCGCCGACATGGCGCAGCGCCTGGCCGACGCGCATGCCATTGAGCTCATCCGCGCCAACAGCGTGCCCGAGCAGCAGCACGGCCGCCTGTGGTTTGACACCCGGCCGATGCTGGACGAGCGGGAGCGCTCCGGCCCCGATGTCGACCGCTGCAGCCTGGCGCTGCAGTACGCCCACCAGCGCGGCCTGATCAGCCCGCACCCGGAACACGCGCACCTGGTGCGCATCACCAAGGCGGGCGCATGAGCATGCTCGACCCCGACACCGCACGCGACCTGGCGGCGCGCCTGGGTGCCGCCAACGATGCCGCGCGGCCCCTGCAGGTGCCCAGCGGCACCGAGGCGGCCGTGTGCCTGGACATCATGCGCCGCCAGCAACTGGGCATCGTGAAGTACGGCACCACCGTCGCCGACAACCCCCTGCCGCTGCGCGACTGGCTGCAGCACGCCTACGAAGAAACGCTCGACCAGGCCGTGTACCTGCGCCGCGCCATCGAACAGATCGACCGCGAGCTGGGGGCGGCTTGAGCCCCAGCACCCTACCCGCTGCCACGGCAGCACCACCCAGGAGCACCACCGTGTCCGAAGTCCTTGCACCCCTAACGCTGGCCACGCTGCCGGCACTGAAGCAACCGCTGGATGCCGGCCTGTTTGCCGGCGTCATCACCCAGCCCGACGGCAAGCACTGCGCCGTGGTGCTGCTGGCCGACAAGCCCACCCAGCGCCTGGTCTGGAAAGACGCCATGGCCTGGGCCGAGAGCGTGGGCGGCCAGCTGCCCACCCGGCCCGTGGCGGCCATGCTCTTCGCCAATGCGAAGGACCAGTTCGAGGAGGCCTGGCACTGGACGCCCGAGAGCTTCGATGGCTCGTACGCCTGGGTCCAGTTCTTCGACGGCGGCTACCAGTACTACGGCCACAAGAGCTATGAGGGCCGAGCCCGAGCCGTCCGCTTGATTCAGCTTGACGCTTGATCCTTTGATCCTTCAACCGGAGCACCCCGTGCACATCGACACCATCAACGTCACGATTCAGTCGCCAGTGGCCAAGGCCTTCATCGAAGCGCTGCTGCACGACATGGCCACGCCGGCAACCGCAGCCAGCGCGCCGAAGCAACAGCTCACCCCGCCCGCCATCGGCGCCGTGTGGCCCGAACAGGGCGGCATCTATGCCGGCCTGGCGCGCGGCGACGACGGCGCGCCCGATGCCCACCTGGTGCTGGCCACGGCTACGCCGCCGGGAAGCGTGGCCTGGCAGGCCGCAATCGACTGGGCCGCCGGCCTGGACCACGAAGGCCACACCGACTGGGCGCTGCCCACGCGCTGGGAGAGCGCGCTGCTGTACGCCAACCTGCGCCAGCACATTGACACCGAGGGCTGGTACTGGACCCGCACGCCGCACGAGAAGGATGGCTCGTACGCCTGGAGCCAGGACTTCAACTACGGCGGCCAGGGCTACGACCACAAGAGCTATGAGGGCCGAGCCCGAGCCGTCCGCAGATTGACCGCTTGATCCTTTGATCCTTGAGCCATGGCCCTGCACACCGACCTGCCCATCTACCGCACTGGCGTCCAGCTGTTGGCCCTTGCCATCAAGGTGCAGCAGCAGATGCCGCGCGGCGTGAAGCGCTCGCTGGGCGACAAGATCAGTCAGCACATCACCGAGATGCTCGACCTCATGGCGCTGGCCAACGCCACCCAGCGGGCCGAGCGGGCGGCGCACATCCAGGCGCTGATGAAGCACCTGCGCGCCACCACCGTGCTGTTGCGCGTCAGCCACGACAGCCGCTTCGTGTCGCACCAGCTGTGGGGCGAATCGGTGCAGCTGCTCGACAGCATCGGCAAGCAGGGCGGGGGCTGGCTCAAGCACGCAGCGAACAGGGCGCCTGCAGCATGACGGTCAAGGCCCTCATGCCCGTGCGCAACATGAATCTGGTCGTGCCGCTGGCCCACGAGGCCACCGCCATGCGCACCACGGACACCGCTGCCACCGTGCAGGCCCGGTCCGGCGCAGTCGCCCCGCTGATCGGCACCAGCCTTCGGCCCGGCGACGTAGATAGCACGACAGTGGCTCGTACGCCTGGAACCAGAACTTCAACAACGGCAACCAGAACAACAACCACAAGAGCTATGAGGGCCGAGCCCGAGCCGTCCGCAGATCCTGACCTGTTCCACCAGCTGGTGCTGGCCTACCTGGACTGCCGCCGCACCAAGCGCAACCGCGACAGCGCCCAGGCCTTCGAGTCCAGGCTCGAGGCCAACCTCGTCGACCTGCACGACCGCCTGGTCGACGGCAGCTACCGGCCCGGCCGCAGCATCTGCTTTGTCGTCGACCAGCCCAAGGTGCGCGAGGTATGGGCCGCCACCTTCGGCGACCGCGTGGTGCACCACCTGCTCTACAACCGCATTGCGCCGCGCTTCCTGGCCCGCTTCACCGCCGACAGCTGCGCCTGCATCCCTGGCCGCGGCACCCTGTACGCCGCGCGCCGGCTGGAGCACCAGGTGCGCAGCGCCACGCGCAACTGGACACGGCCCGCCCACTACCTGAAGGTGGACCTGGCCAACTTCTTCGTGTCCATCAACAAGCACGTGCTGCGCGCCCAGCTGGCCCGGCACGTCACCGAGCCGTGGTGGCTGCGCCTGGCCGACACCGTGCTGATGCACGACCCGCGCGCCGATGTCGATCTGCGCGGCCGGCCCGGCCTGCTGCAGCGCGTGCCGCCGCACAAGAGCCTGTTCAACGCGCCGGCCCACAAGGGCCTGCCCATCGGCAACCTGTCGTCGCAGTTCTTTGCCAACGTGCTGCTCAACGACCTGGACCAGCGCGTCAAGCACCGGCTGCGCGCGCCGCACTTCGTGCGCTACGTCGACGACTGCGTGCTGGTGCACGAGTCGACGGCCTGGCTGAACGCTGCGCTGGCCGACATAAGCGCCTGGTTGCCGGCCGAGCTGGACCTGCAGCTGAACCCGCGCAAGACCATCCTGCAGCCCGTGGCGCGCGGCATCGACTTCGTCGGCCACCTGCTCAAGCCGCACTGCCGCCGCACCCGGCCGGGCACGCTGGCCAGGGCCATCGGCCGCATCCAGCACATGCCCGCGGCCGACGTGCACCAGGCCGCCAACAGCTATTTCGGACTGCTGCGCCAGGCCACCCACAGCCACGCCGAGCGCGCGGCACTTGCCAACGCCGTGCGACGCCGGGGCCACTGCGTCGACGGAGCACTCACCAAGGCCTACCGCACAGGAGCATGACCATGGACACCATCACCGAGATCCCCCTCGAGCAGCTGCACGAAAGCACCGCCAACCCGCGGCGCACCTACACCGGCATCGACGAGCTGGCCGCCAGCATCCGCGCCGAAGGCCGCATCCACGAACCGCTGCTGGTGCGCCCGCGCATCACCAACGTGCTGCGCCCTGACGAGCACGACGGCTACGAGCTCGTCTTCGGCCACCGCCGCCTGCGCGCGGCCGAAGCGGCCGGCCTGGCCACCGCCCCGTGCATGGTGCGCGCCATGTCCGACGTCGAAGCCGCCAGCGCCCGCGCGGCCGAGAACCTGCAGCGCGAAGACCTGCACCCCATCGAAGAGGCCGAAGGCCTCAAGGCCCTGCTCGACGTGGGCAACCTCAGCGCCGACCAGCTGGCCGACAAGCTGGGCAAGAGCCGCAGCTTCGTCTACGGCCGGCTGAAGCTGCTGCAGGCCTGCCCCGAGGTGCGCAAGGCCTGCGCCGAGGGCAAGATCGGCAGCGAGGTGGCCCTGCTCATCGCCCGGCTGCGCACTGACCGGCTGCAGGCCAAGGCGCTGGGCTACATCCGCGGCAAGTACATCGACATGGGCGACGGCGGCGCCAAGAGCTTCCGCCAGATCCGCCAGCTGCTGAACGAGCACTTCACGCTCGAGCTGAAGGGCGCGCTCTTCGACACCGCCGACGCGACATTGCTGCCCGACGCCGGCGCCTGCGACGCCTGCCCCAAGCGGGCCGGCAACGCGCCCGAGTACGCCGATATTGCCGACCAGCGGCCCGAGCGCGGCACCGGCTTGCCGGCCGACTGGGCAGCCCGCGTGCCCCATGGCGGCGCAGACGTCTGCACCGACCCCGACTGCTTCGACGCCAAGAAGCGCGCGCACCTGCGCAACCAGGCCGCCGCGCTGGAAGCCAAGGGCAAGACCGTGGTGGCCGGCAACGCCGCCCGTGCGGCCGTGGGTGCCGACGGCACCGTGAAGGGCGCGTACATCGCGCTCAAGGACGTGAAGGCCGAGATGAAGGCGGCGCTGGCCGCCAAGAAGACCGTGACCTACAGCGACCAGATGCCGAAGGTGGTGCTGATCCAGGACCCGCGCACCGGCAAGACCATCGAGGCCGTCAAGCGCGAAGAGGCGGTGCAGGTCGGCGTCAAGGTGCCCGCGGCCGCGGCGCCGGGCCGCGACGGCTACGCCGCGCAGGAAGCGCGCCGCCAGGCCGAGCACGCCCGCAACGAAGAGCGCGCCAAGCTCGAAAACCAGGTGCGGCTGGCCGTGCTGCGCGACCTGCGCGACGCGATGATGGACCGCGAACGCGACGCCTTCGACCTGGGCCTGGTGGCCGTGGCCGCTTGGCGCGGTGTGGAGTGGCGCGGCCGTGCCGTGCTGGCGCAGCTCTGGGGCGTGAGCAACGAGCGCGCGCTGGAACAGCGCATCGGCAGCATGGACGTGCAGCAGCTCACCCTGCTGATCATGGACTGCGCGCTGGTAGCCGACTGCGTGGTCACGGCCTACAACCTGCACGAGAAGCCCACCACACTGCTCAAGGCCGCGGCGCACTACGACATCGACGTCGACCAGGTGCGCGCCGAGGTAGCCCCCGCGCCGGCACCTGCACCGGCCGCGGCTTCCAAGCCGGCGCCAAAGGCCGCCCGCAAGGCCAAGCCGACGCAGCCGGCCGTGCGCTACCGCTGCCCTGCCACCGGTTCCACCTGGTCAGGCCGCGGCCTGCAGCCCGCCTGGCTGAAGGTTGCGCTGGCCGATGGCAAGACGCTGTCGGACTTTGCCGTCGACAAGCCCAAGGCGCCGGCCACCAGCAAGCCCAAGGCCAAAGACGGCGACGCTGCCGACGCCGAGCTCGAGCCCCGCGACACCCGCACGCTGGACATGTTCGCCGAGGCAGGCTGATGTCGCGCAAGCGTTGCCACCGTCGCGTCATCGTGCCGCTGCCGCCGCGCGGCCTGCGGCCAAAGCTCGACAAGGGCCAGCTGTTCGACCTGTCGATGGCCCACAACCAGAACGTCGACGCGGTGGCCAAGGGCGATGCGAACGAGACCACGCTATGGCACCTGGTCGAATCGGCCTACACCTGGTCGCGGGCCGCCGAGCTGCTGCACTTCGGCGAGTTGGAGATGACCCAGCAGCTGCACATGCTGGAGGGCGTGCTGGCCCGCTACCACCGCACCCGCCGCATCGGGTTCTCGGGCCCCGAGCTGGAACTGGCGCGCGACGGCGTCGTGGTAATGGACCAGATCGCCGCCCAGTGCGACAGGCCCACCGCGCTGGCCGCCGTGGCGTGGTCCGAGGCACGCATCGAGCGCATCCTGGCTGAGCAGCGGCAGGGCTTGCCGGCATGAACAGCCCACGCGCCGACCTGACCGACGAGGAGATCGACGCCATCTGCGCCGGCCTGACGCAGGGCGCGGCCCAGGTGCGCTATCTGCAGCGGGTACTGAAGCTGCCGGTGGCCCGCAAGCCGAACGGCCGGCCGCTGGTCAAGCGCTGCGACTGGGAGCGGGCGCAGAATGCAACCCGGCCCGCCAACGGGCCCAACTGGACGAGGCAGGCATGAGCGACATTGATCGAAGCGATGCAGCCGACGCAGCGCGCCTGCGCTGGATGTTGGCAGGCAACGGCTACTTCATGGAAGAAGAAATGCTGTGCGGTCACAAGCCGACCACCCTGGAGGACCGCGACGAGGCACGCCGGCGGATTGACGCGGCCATGGCTGCGGATCCGGCAGCGCAGGAATGAACCGCCCCCGCGACCGCGCCAGGGCTGTACAACCCTGGCTGCTGCGCATCACCAGGAACCGGGCACCGCTGCCCGCCGTGACAATCGAACTGTTGCACGATGCGCAGCCTGGCCTGGTCTACAAGCCCACTGTGGTCGAGCAATCCACATCGGTGTGGATCACCATCACCATCGACCAGCCGATCAACGCACCAGGCGTGAAGTGCAGGCCGACGATGCGCGGCGCCGTGATTGAGTACGTGGTGAAGATCCGCCGCAACCGGTTGCGAGTAGAGCAATGAACCGCCCACGCGACCGCGCCACCGCCAAGGGCCTGCTGCCCCGCATGGAGGCCAGGCCCTGGCGCGACGGCAAGACGATCACCTACCGCTACCACCCCATCGGTGGCGCACCGATCAACCTGGGCACCGACCGCACCGAAGCCTGCCGCCGCGTGCTGGAACTGAACGGCCAGGCCGACGACACCGGCACCATCGGCCGGCTGTGGCAGCAGTATCAGGCCAGCCCCGCGTGGGCCGCGCTGCGCGACCGCACCCGTGCCGATTACGTCGACTACAGCGTGCACCTGCTGCGCGTGTTCGGCACCGTGCACGCTGCGCACATCACTGCGCCCGACGTGGCACGCTACCTGCGCGTGGAACGGGCCCAGGCGCCCAAGCGCGCCAACCGCGAGGTCAGCCTGCTGGGCAACCTGCTGGGCCTGGCCATCGAGCGCGGCGACGCCATGCACAACCCCTGCCGCGGCGGCCAGGTGCGGCGCAACCCTGAGCGGCCCCGCAGCATCACCCCTGAGCAGGCCGACATCCAGGCCCTGGTGGTGCACGCGCAGGCCAAGGGCGGGCAGTGGGCCATCGTCACCATGGCAGCCGAGTTTGCGGCCCTGGTGGGCGCGCGCCAGGCCGAGCTGCTGACGCTGCACTGGCCGCAATGGTCAGCCGACGAGGTGCGGCTGCAGCGCGCCAAGCAGCGGGCCGGCGTGGTGAAGGTGGAGCGCATCGAATCCAGCCCCGCGCTGGCCGAGCTGCGCAGCCGCCTGCAGGCCGTGGCCAAGAACACCACGCTGGGCGCGGTGTTCCCCAACCGGCAGGGCAACCCGTACACCGCGGCCGGCTTTGCGGCCATGTGGGGCAAGCTGATGCGCGAGGCCGTGGCCGCCGAGGTGGTGCAGCAGCGCTTCACCTTCCACGATCTGCGGGCGCACTACACCACGCAGCACCAGCAGCAGCGCGGCACCCTGCCGGCGCTGCACGCCAGCCCGACGACGACGGCGCGGGTGTATGAGCGGGCGAAGGAAGCACGAAGGAGAGCGCTGTGACGGACGGGAAGTGGCACCTTGAACCGATGGACCCAGGCATCGGCTGGCGCGTGTGGCACGACAACGCACCCCGCCGGCGCTTCCACGTGCTTGAGGTCAGCAGCGCGGGGGACGGATTCAGCGCACGCTTGAAGGGGCCGAAGCCGATCCGTGGGCCGCGCGCCGTGGCTCGGCCGCCAGAGACGCGCGACGGCATCGTTGTCTACGTTACCGACCTGCTGATCAGCGACCTGGTGGTGAAGAGCCTGGAACAGATCTACATCGACACCACCACGTTCGCCGAAGCGGTGGCAGGGCGACGCTCACGCGCAGCGGCCGGCTATCGAATCACCGACATGGCGGTCGAGATGCAAGCGAAGCCGGGCCGTCCGAATCTGCAGCGGCGGCGTACACCAGCTGGCAAGAAGTGACGGCGCTGCGCCGGCAGTGCCCTGATATTCCCACCGTGGGAATTTCGCGGGAACAGGCCACTGGCTGCGCATCCAGCGATGCGCGCCTAAGTGGTTGATTTGATTGGTGGGCCCTGAAGGATTCGAACCTTCGACCAACGGATTAAGAGTCCGCTGCTCTACCAACTGAGCTAAGGACCCGCTCGATGAATCGAGTGGTGGGTTGTGCAGGATTCGAACCTGCGACCA
>JAFLDH010000207.1 GCA_017302505.1 Burkholderiales bacterium | reverse complement strand
GCGGGCATCGGCCGGCGGTGGCGGTGCCTGCCAGGCCGGCGGTGCCTGCAGCGCAGGCGCCTGGGTCGGCGGCATCTCCACCGGCGGCGCGAAGGCTGCGCAGCCCCCCAGCAGCAGTGCGCCGCCCAGGGTGCCAGCGGGGCGGGGGTTCCATCGAATGCTCATGGCTGTCTCTCCTCGCGACGGCGGCGTTCGGCGTCGGTCATCGCCAATGCGTACATCACCAGCCGGTCGGCCCAGCGGTCCAGCGCATCGCTGCCGGCCTGCAACTGCGGTGCCACCTCCTCGATCACGTCGTGCCCCACGTGCAGGTGCACGCCCAGGGCCGTGATGCCCACCGCCAGGCGGTGCAGTTCGTCGTCAGCCTGCGCCAGGCCGAAATGCCGGCACAGCAGCGCGACCAATGCGTCGTGCATGGGCCGGATGCCGTGTGCCACCTCTTCCTGCCACAGGCCAGTGGGCTCGAGCATCTCGCGGAAATGCAGCTTCATGCACAGCCGGGCGGTGTCGCCCTGCTTCAGCGGCTCCAGCATCGACGCGTAGAAGCCGGCCAGCGCCTGCGGCAGGCTCAGTCCGGGTGCGGCATAGCGGGCGATGTCGTCCTCCGGCGAGCCCAAGGGCTCGAAGAACACCGCCCGGTACAGCCCGGCCTTGTCGCCGAAGTAGTAGCTGATGGCCGCAATGTTGACCCCGGCATGCTCGGCCAGTTCGCGGGTCGAGGTCTTGGCGAAGCCCTGCTGGGCGAACAGCTGCAGGCCGCTGCGCAGCAGCCGGGCCCGCGCCGGCTCGGCATCGTGCCGCGGGCTGCGGGCTGCTTGAGTGGGGGACATGGCGCTCATGTCCCCGGACTCTAGCGGAGAATCAAACGATTGTTTCGTATAGGGTCATCCCGGACCCCAGATGATGGCAGGGCTTTCTAGTAGGTGGCCCGGCCGCCGGACAGGTCGAACACCGCGCCGGTGGTGAAGGAGCAGTCTTCTGACGCCAGCCAGGCGATCATCGCCGCCGCCTCGTGGACTTCCAGGAAGCGGCCCATCGGGATCTTCGACAGCATGAAGTCGATGTGCGCCTGTGTCATGGTGGCGAACATCGCCGTCTTCGCCGCCGCCGGGGTGATGGCGTTGACCATGATGCCCTGGGTGGCCAGCTCCTTGCCCAGCGACTTGGTCAGCGCGATCAGCGCCGCCTTCGACGCGCTGTAGTGCGACGCGTTCGGGTTGCCTTCCTTGCCCGCCACCGAGGCGATGTTGACGATGCGCCCGTAGCCACGGCCGATCATGTGCGGCACCACGGCCCGGCTGGTCAGGTACGGGCCGATCAGGTTGACCTCGACCACGCGGCGCCAGACGGCCGGCTCCAGTTCCCAGGTGGTGCCGTTGCCGCCGGTGATGCCGGCGTTGTTGACGAGCACGTCGATCTGGCCATGACGCGCCAGCGTGGCGGCGGTGGCCTGGGCCACCGAGGCCTCGTCGGTCAGTTCCACGGTGGCGGTGCTGACGGTGCCCAGCCCGGCCAGCGCCTGCTGCGCCTCGGCCAGCTTGCCGGCTTCGATGTCCCACAGCGCCACCGCGGCGCCGGACTTCAACAAACGTTCCGCCGCGGCGTAGCCGATGCCCTGCGCACCGCCGGTGATGACCGCGACGCGGCCCTTCAGATCGATCTGGTTCATCAGTTCAGGCCCTTCAAGGTGGTGGCGGCGTCGGGCCGCTGGCGGCAATCGTCGATGTACTGGCGGATGATGTCGGTGAAGCGCTGGTCGGGCTTCAGGCCCAGCGCCGCTGCCCGGGCCGCGGTGGCGCCCGTGGGCCAGTTGGCGACGATGCCGGCGATGCGCTCGTCGCGCTCGAAGCGCACCCGGGCGCGCACCTCCGGGCCGGCCACCTGCTCCAGCGCGTCGAGCATCTCGCCGACGCTGACGTTCAGCGCCGGCAGGTTCAGCGCCAGCCGCCCGCCCAGCTGCGCGCGGCTGGCCTCGTAGACCGCGATCAGCCCGGCCACCGCGCTGGACGGCGACGACACCGGATGGCGCACGTCGGCACTGACCGGGCAGAGGCTTTCCACGCCGGCCAGCGGCTCGCGGATGATGCCGCTGAAGAAGGACGAGGCCGCGCCGTTGGGCCGGCCCGGCCGCACTGTCACCGTCATCAGCCGCGCCGCGTGGCCGTCGACGAAGCCTTTGCGGGTGTAGTCTGCTAGCAGGTGCTCACATACCAGCTTTTGCATGCCGTAGCTGGTCTGCGGGGCGGGCAGCGTGTCGTCGGCCACCACCGGCGGCATCGGCACCGAGGCATCCGGCCCGAACACCGCCACCGAGCTGGAGAACACCAGTCGGGTCAGCGCGCCGTGGCGCTGCTGGCGGGCGCGCAGCGCCTCCAGCAGCGCGCGGGTGCTGTCCAGGTTGGAGCGCATGCCCAGATCGAAATCGGTTTCGCATTCGCCGGACACGGCCGAGGCCAGATGGAAGATGCCGTCGAAGGCCTCGTCGGCCAGCGCGGCGCACTGGTCGAGCAGCGGGCCGACACGGGCGCTGACGCGGCCGTCGGCCAGCAGGTCGGCCGGCGGCGCGGCCTGGTCGGCCAGTGCGATGTGGTCGATGGGTTGGCCAGCCAGCGTGCCGCGCGCCAGCAGTGTGCGCGCCAGGCGGGCGCCGACGAAGCCGCCGCCGCCAGTGATGAGCAGTCTCATGGGATCTTGTCTCCAGTCTTGTAGGGGGCCAGCCAGCCCAGGCCGGCCGATGTGCCGGCGGCGGGTTTGTACTCGCAGCCGATGTGGCCGTTGTAGCCGAGTTCGTCGATCAGCGCGAACAGGTAGGGATGGTGCAGTTCACCCCGGTCGGGCTCCTGGCGCTCGGGCACGCCGGCCACCTGCAGGTGGCCGATGCGGCCGGTGGGCAGGTACTGGCGCAGCTTCATCGCCACGTCGCCCTCGACGATCTGGCAGTGGTACAGGTCCATCTGCACCTTCAGGTTGGGCGCGCCGACCTCCTGCACGATGGCATGGGCCTCGTCCTGGCGGTTCAGCAGGTAGCCGGGGATGTCGCGGGTGTTGATCGGCTCGATCAGCAGTTCGATTCCGGCGCTGGCGGCCTGTGCCGCCGCCCAGGCCAGGTTGGCGACGAAGGTGGCACGGCAGGCCGTGCGCTCGGCACCGGCGGGCAGCACGCCGGCCATCACGTGGATGCGCGGGCAGTGCAGCGCCTGGGCATAGGGCAGCGCCTGTTCCAGCAGCGCGCGGCGGAAATCGGCCTCGCGGCCGGGCAAGGCAGCCAGACCGCGTTCGCCGGCCGCCAGATCACCCGGCGGGGTGTTGATCAGCACTTGCTGCAGGCCGTGGTCGGCCAGCCGGGTGGCCAGCTCCCGGCGGTCGAACGGGTAGCCGAACGCGAACTCCACCGCGCCGAAGCCGTCGCGCGCCGCCGCGGCGAAACGGTCGACGAAGGCATGCTCGCCGTACAGGAAGGACAGGTTGGCGGCGAAGCGCGGCATGCTCAGCCCCGCCGCCCCACGCGGCCTACTGCGGGAGCGGTGGCATGGGCCAGACGTCGCGCCATTCGCTGCCGCGGGGCGCGTCCTGCACCTCCAGCGGCCCCAGCCAGTCGGTGAACAGGCCGGTGCAGACCGATTGCAACAAGCTCGATGCCTGCGGATGGCGGGCAATCAGCGCCAGATTGCGCGCGATGCGGTCGGCCAGCGACAGCTCGGGCATGCGCGCATAGTGCGTCAGCAACGCCAGCGTGCTGCCCAGGATCGGCTCCAAGCCGGGTGCGGCGGCAGGATCGGCTTCGGCGCAAGGTGGCATGTCGGGGGCTCCTGTGATCGGGGATCAGGGAGCGCAGTATATGAGAATGCGTCGCAATTGCAATCATAAGCCTCAGCGCCGTCTGCCTACAGCTTGAAGTCGTAGTCGATGATGACCGGCGCGTGGTCGGAAAAGCGCTGCTCCAGGTAGATGTGCTCGCGGCGCGCCTTGGCCGCGATGCCGGGCGTGGCCAGGTGGTAGTCCAGCCGCCAGCCCACGTTCTTGGCCCAGGCCTGGCCGCGGTTGCTCCACCAGGTGTATTGCTCCGGGTGCGGGTTCAGCGTGCGGAACACGTCCACCAGCCCGCCCTCGGTCAGCAGCCGGGTCATCCAGGCCCGCTCCTCCGGCAGGAAGCCGCTGTTCTTCTGGTTGCTCTTCCAGTTCTTCAGGTCGATCTCCTGGTGCGCGATGTTCACGTCGCCCACCAGGATGAACTCGCGCTCGGCCTTCAGCCGCATCAGGTGCGGGTACAGTCGGTCGAGGAAGCGGAACTTGGCGGCCTGCCGCTCCTCGCCGCTGGAGCCGCTGGGGAAGTAGCAGCTGATGACGCTCAGGCGGCGCTTCGGCGTGTCGTAGCGGGCCTCGACCCAGCGCCCCTCGGCATCGAACTCGGCATCACCGAAGCCTGCACTCACATCGCTGGGTTCCTTACGGGTGTATAGGCCGACGCCGGCGTAGCCCTTGCGCTCGGCGAAGTGGAAATGGCCGTTCAGCGGCCCCAGCCGGTCGTACTTGCCGGCCACGTCGGAGCCCTGGGCGCGCACTTCCTGCACCCCCATACAATCGACGCCCACCCCCTGCGCCCACTCGACGAAGCCCTTGCTGGCGGCCGAACGGATGCCGTTCAGGTTCAGTGAGACGAGGCGGAACATAGAGGACCTTTCATGAGCCCCGCACGGCCGCCCGAAGGGGCTCGCACCGCAGTGCGCAGCACGGAGGAATATCAATGACTTTGCCGCCGCCTTCGGAAGCCCTGGCCCGGGACTTCGTGCATTTCGCGGTGCGCTGCGGCGTGCTGCGCTTCGGGGAGTTCAAGACCAAGGCCGGGCGCCTGTCGCCGTATTTCTTCAACGCCGGCCTGTTCAACGACGGCGAGAAACTCGGCCGCCTCGGGGAATTCTATGCACGCCGCCTGCTCGAATCGGGCATGGCCTTCGACATGCTGTTCGGCCCGGCCTACAAGGGCATCACGCTGGCGTCGGCGGTGGCGGTGGAACTCGCCCGCCTGGGCCGCAACGTGCCCTTTGCCTACAACCGCAAGGAAGCCAAGGACCACGGCGAAGGCGGCGTGCTGGTGGGCGCGCCGGTGGCCGGCCGGGTGCTGATCATCGACGACGTGATCTCCGCCGGGACCTCGGTGCGCGAGTCGATCCGCCTGCTGCAGGCGGCCGGCGCACGGCCCTGTGGCGTATTGATCGCGCTGGACCGTCAAGAAAAGGCCACCGAGGGCGATAAGGATGTCGAGTGGTCGGCGGTGCAGTACGTCACGCGAAATCTGCAACTCAACGTAGCTGCAATTGCGACACTCAACGACTTGTTGCAGTATCTGAAATCGACCGATGACCCTGCGCTGCAGGTGTTTGCCCAACCGGTACAACGCTACCGGGATCGCTACGGAGTGTGAATGCCGCTGAAGGCCCCCTGGCCCCTACCGCTGACGCTGCTGGTGCTGGCCGCCACGGTGCCGGCGGTGCGCGCGCAGGCCAACGGTGTGCCGGCGGCCAGCGCCGCGGGCATCTACACCTGCATCGATGACCAGGGCCGCAAGATCACGGCCGACCGCCCCATTCCCAGCTGCACCGCCAAGGAGCAGCGCGTGCTCAACAAGGACGGCTCGCTGAAGGCCGTCTACCCGCCGATCCTGACCGCCGAAGAGCGCGCCGAGAAGGAAGCGCAGGAACGCAAGCTGGCCGAGGCGCGTGCCGCGCATGCCGACGCGGTGCGCCGCGACCGCAACCTGCTGCAGCGCTATCCCACCGAGGCGCCGCACCAGAAGGCCCGCGAGGCCGCGCTCGACACCGTGCGGGTGGCGATGAAGGCCAGCGAAGCCCGCCTGAAGGCGCTGGAGGCCGAGCGCAAGCCGCTGCTGGCCGAGGCCGAGTTCTACGAAGGCAAGGCACTGCCGCCCAAGCTGCGCGGCCAGCTCGATGCCAACGATGCCGCGGTCGAGGCGCAGCGCGCCGCCGCCGTGCAGCAGCAGGCCGAGCTGGAGCGGGTGAACCGCCTGTACGACGCCGAGCTGGCCCGGCTGAAGCTGCTGTGGGCCGGCGCGGTACCGGGCTCGCTGGGCCCGATCCTGCCGCAGGCCGGGCCGTCGCCGGTGGCCGCCGGCGCGTCGCCTATCAAGCCCTCGACGCTGCGCTGATCAGCCGAGCTTGCGCTTCAGCAGCTCGCTGGCCTGGGTCGGGTTGGCCTTGCCCTTGCTGGCCTTCATCACCTGGCCGACCAGCGCGTTGAAGGCCTTGTCCTTGCCCGAACGGTACTCGTCCACCGACTTGGCGTTGGCGGCGATCACCTGGTCGACGATGGCCTCCAGCGCGCCGGCGTCGTTCATCTGCTTCAGGCCCTTGGCCTCGATCAGCGCATCGACGTCCTGGCCCTCGCCCGACCACAGCGCGTCGAACACCTGGCGGGCACCGTTGTTCGACACCGTGCCGTCCACCACCCGGCGGATCAGCGCGGCCAGCGCCGGCAACGCCACCGGCAGGTCGGCGATGTCACGGCCTTCGGCATTGAGCCGCTTGCTGACCTCGCCCATCAGCCAGTTGGCCGCCAGCTTCGGCTGCCCGCAGGCATCGCGCAGCGTCTCGTAGCTGCAGGCGAATGCCAGGCTCTGCGTCATCATCGCCGCGTCGTAGGCCGGCAGGCCGTCGTCGCGCTGGAAGCGTTCGGCCATCGCGCCGGGCAGCTCGGGCATCTCGGCGCGCACCCGCTCCACCCATTCGGGTGCGATCACCAGCGGCGGCAGGTCCGGGTCGGGGAAGTAGCGGTAGTCGTGCGCGTCTTCCTTGGTACGCATCGCACGGGTCTCGCCGGTGTCCGGGTCGAACAGCACGGTGGCCTGCTCGATCGCCAGGCCGTCCTCGATCCGGTCGATCTGCCACTGCACCTCGAAATCGATGGCCTGCTGCAGGAAGCGGAAGGAGTTGAGGTTCTTCACCTCGCGCCGTGTGCCCAGCGGCCCGCCCGGGCGGCGCACCGAGACGTTGGCATCGCAGCGGAAGCTGCCCTCCTGCATGTTGCCGTCGCACACGCCCAGCCAGACCACCAGCGCATGCAGCGCCTTGGCGTACTCCACGGCTTCGGCACTGCTGCGCATGTCGGGCTCGGTGACGATCTCCAATAGCGGCGTGCCGGCGCGGTTCAGGTCGATGCCGGTGGCGCCGGCATAGTCCTCGTGCAGCGACTTGCCGGCGTCCTCTTCCAGGTGCGCGCGCGTCAGACGCACGCGCTTGCCCTGCTCGCCGACGCGGATGTCCACATGCCCGCCCTGCACCACCGGGATCTCGTACTGGCTGATCTGGTAGCCCTTGGGCAGGTCGGGGTAGAAGTAGTTCTTGCGGGCAAAGATCGACAGCGGCGCCACCTTGGCCTGCACCGCCAGGCCGAAGCGGATGGCGCGCTCGACCGCGCCGCGGTTCAGCACCGGCAGCGTGCCCGGCAGCGCCAGGTCCACCGCGCAGGCCTGCGTGTTGGGCGCGGCGCCGAACTGCGTCGATGCGCCAGAGAAGATCTTGCTGCGGGTGGACAGCTGCGCGTGCGTCTCCAGGCCGATGACGACCTCGAAGCCGCGGATCAGGGGCGGCGTGTTCATGCGGCGGGCGCCCGAAGGTGGAAGTCGGTGGCCTGCTGCAGCGCATGCGCCGCATGCAGCAGCCGGCCTTCGTCGAAATAGTTGCCGATCAGCTGCAGGCCCACCGGCAGCCCGCCCTCGCCGAAGCCGGCCGGCACGCTCATGCCCGGCAGCCCGGCCAGGCTGGCCGGCAGCGTGAAGATGTCGGCCAGGTAGGCCTTGACCGGGTCGTCCTGCTGGGCGCCCAGCGTCCAGGCCACGGTGGGCGCCACCGGCCCGGCGATCAGGTCGCACTGCGTGAAGCAGGCCTGGAAGTCGTCGGCGATCATGCGGCGCAGCTTCTGCGCCTGCAGGTAGTAGGCGTCGTAGTAGCCGTGGCTGAGCACGTAGGTGCCGATCATGATCCGGCGCTTGACCTCGGGGCCGAAGCCCTCGGCGCGGGTGCGCTCGTACATGCTGCGCAGGTCGGTGTAGTCCTTGGCGCGGTGGCCGAACTTGACGCCGTCGAAGCGCGACAGGTTCGAGCTGGCCTCGGCCGGCGCGATGATGTAGTACACCGGGATCGACAGCTCGGTGCGCGGCAGGCTCACGTCCACCAGCGTGGCGCCCAGGTTCTCCAGCTCGGCCAGCGCGGCGCGCACTGCGCGCTCCACGTCGCCGGCCAGCGCCTGCGGGAAGAACTCGCGTGGCAGGCCGATGCGCAGCCCCTGCAGCGGCCGGCCCGCCGGGGCGCCTTCGCGCGGCGTCTGCATCTGCGCGTGGTAGTCCTGCGGCGGCCGCTCGGCGCTGGTGGCGTCGCGCGCATCGAAGCCGCTCATCGCCGACAGCAGCAGCGCGCAATCCTCGGCGCTGCGCGCCATCGGGCCGGCCTGGTCCAGGCTGGAGGCAAAGGCCACCATGCCGTAGCGCGAGCACACGCCGTAGGTCGGCTTGATGCCGGTGACGCCGCAGAAGCTGGCCGGCTGGCGGATCGAGCCGCCG
>JAFLDH010000206.1 GCA_017302505.1 Burkholderiales bacterium | reverse complement strand
ACGAACGCCCCAACATGGCGCTCGGTGGCATCACGCCAGCCATGGCTCTCAACAGGCGAATGTCTGGTCAACTGGCGATGACCGCTTAGCTCCACTTCTGGCGACCGCTAAAAACGGGGGGATTACCCTGCCACGTTGGATACTAGGGCGACCACGTTGGTTGCCAGTCCGATCAGGCCCACGCCGGCCGGCCCCAACAGCAACGCCACCGCCTTCATCCGCAGCAGGCCGATGCCGATGTTCAATGCTGCCGCTCCCCCGATGATGGAGGTGGAGCGCAGGATCTGGCGGTAGGAACTGCTCTCGCTCACAGCGTAGGCACGGTCCGGGTAATCGCGGCGACAACTGTTTGCGCCTGCCCAATACCCATCTGCGGCCCGATCGGCAGACTCAGTACTTCTTCCGCCAGGCGCGAGGCCAGCGGGAACGCATCGGCCGGAAAGCAGGCGTCGGCGTAGGCCGTCTGCCTGTGCGGCGGGATCGGGTAGTGGATCAGGCTGCCGATGCCGGCATCAGTCAAGGCCCGCTGCAGTTCATCGCGGCGCGCATGGCGGACTACGAACAGATGCCAGACCGGTTCGGCCCAGTCGGGTACATGTGGCAGAACCAGGCCGGTGCCGCGCAGGCCGTCGAGGTAGACCTGCGCCAATACGGTACGGCGGGCATTCCAGGCATCCAGGTGCGAGAGTTTGACTCGCAACACTGCCGCCTGCAGCGGATCAAGGCGGCTGTTGTAGCCGCGCTCCTCATTGACGTACTTCACCCGCGAGCCATAGTTGCGTAGTACGCGAAGGCGGTCGGCGATCTGCGGGTCGTTGGTGGTGACGGCACCGCCGTCGCCGAGCGCGCCGAGGTTCTTGCCCGGATAGAAGCTCCATGCCACCGCATCGCCGTGTCCGCCGATGCGCCGGCCCTTGTAGCGCGCGCCATGGGCCTGTGCCGCATCCTCCAGTACGCGCAGGCCATGCTTGCGGGCGATGGTCAGGATGGGGTCCAGATCCGCCGGCTGCCCATACAGGTGCACGGGCAGGATGACCTTGGTACGCGATGTGATTGCGGCCTCGATCAATTCTGGATCGATGTTGTAGGTGGACTCATCCGGCTCCACCGGAACAGGAGTCGCGCCGCATTGGCTGACCGCGAGCCAGGTGGCGATGTAGGTGTTGGAGGGAACGATCACCTCGTCTCCCGGTCCGACACCCATCGCCTTCAGCGCCAGATGCAGCGCATCCAGACCGTTGGCTACACCAACGCAGTGCGTGGCTTGGCAGTAGCCGGCGAATTCGGCCTCAAAGTTATCGACCTCCGGACCAAGGATGTACCAGCCACTTTCCAAGACGCGGGCTACTGCGGAATCGATCTCCGTGCGCAGTTCTGCATTACCGATGCGTAGGTCCAAAAAAGGAATCAGCGCATCCATTTGACATCCTCGCGAATAACGCGGGCTGGCGTACCTGCTAACAGCAAATTGCTGCCTTGAAATACGCTATGAACCAGTGATTTTGCGGCAACTACGCTGCCGTCTGGAATTACTGATCCTTTCAATACAGAAGCACCATGGGCGATCCAGACGTGGTCACCGATGCGAACATCGCCATCCATTTTGGCGCCCTCAATTTGGTGCCAGTCAGAGTCGGAGATGAAAATATCCCACGCAATGATGGTGTCTGAGCCAATGTGAATGTGTTTGGCTGCCATGATTCGGCTGTTGCATGTAATGCCACTGCCGCTGGAGTGCTTTCTTCCACCGAGCACCAATTCTGCATCGGCATTGGCGGAAATATGTACATTAGGACCAATTTCGAAATCGCCGTTCACATAAAGCCGTGAATTGTTCCCAAGGCTGAGTGATGAAGGCAATCGACTGCCGCCCCAGTTGCTCACCGTGATGATGCCTTCAATGCGGCATTGCGCGCCTTGCCCGACTGAAACCGAGAATAGTTGCCCAGGCTGCACACGAACGGACACTGGAAATGCCTTGCCGGTCATTCGATAGGTGACGGCAAGGCTCCTAAGCAGGGCGGCACTAAATCGGATCGGGGATCGCAAATAGCCCCGGATGACCCAGCCCTGGAGGCTGCTGTTTGGAAGGTGCTTGGAAAACCAAGCCCTCATGACTCGAGGCCTTGTGCAGCAAAATAGGCTCCGTACTCGCGGTAGTAGTCATTCTCGTCATAGCGGTTTGACGCCAGCACCATGCACACGGAGCCCGAAGAGAAATTATCCAGCTCGCGCCAGATCATCGGGCAGACGTAAAGCCCGTTGTACGAGCGATTGAGGTGATAGCGCATCTTACGCCGACCGTCATCCAGCACTACGTCGAAGCTGCCGGACATGGCGATGATCAATTGGTGCAGCCCCTTGTGGGCATGCCCCCCGCGTTCAGCGCCACCCGGCACGTCGTAGAGGTAATAGACGCGCTGGATATCGAAGGGGATGTGCTGGCCACCCTCCACGAAGGTGAGGTTGCCTCGCGGATCGGAGATCTTCGGGAGGTCTATAACCCTGCAGTCATCCAGGGAGAATTTCGAATGATGGTTGGTCACTTTCCATCCTCGACAATCACGCTTCCAGACAGGAATTCGTGGTAGCGGCGCCTTGATTCGTTGATTGCTTCCAGGCGTAGCTTGAATAGAAAATCGAGATCGGTTTCCTCGACGATTTGAGCGCCGAAACGCTCGTGGAACTTGATGACTCCTGCATTTCCTTTGCGCACGTCGAAGTGGCATGCGTTGAAGCCAAGATAGTCTATGGCATAGGCATAAATCATCAGTGCCGATTCCATCGCGGCTTGACGCGGCCTCCCGTCTTTCAGGATCCACGATCCCCAACAGAAGCTGCCCCCCTGCGCGTCGTAAAGACGCACCGTGCCGATTGGATCGCCGTTGAACTCAATGATGAAGTAGGCTTGATCCTCACTGGCTGCATAGCGTTCGAGCCAGGCGCGCTGGGCTCCAACATCGTTGTCAGTCGCGCTCAGGAAGCGCGATTTCCCGGCGTCTGTGCGCAGCGAAAGAATGAACTCCGCGTCCGCAGTGGTGGCATCCCGGAACGAAATGGTGTCACCCAACACTCGGGCAGCTTTTCTGATTCGTGGCTCAGACTGCTTCATTCCTTGCCTCGTTGCCCATGCTGTAGAGCTGGCGCAGCGCCACCCGGCTGCTGAACGGGTGGCGCGCATTGCCGCACCAGACTTGATCTTTCATGCTCATGGCGACCCACTCCGGCTGTTATCGACGATGCGGCATGCGATGTCGATCGTGTTCTCCACCCTCGCAGTGTCGCCTACATAGCCGGCCAGCGCCGCCTCCGCGCGCTGGCGCAGGCTCGCCGCGTCGATCAGGCTGTGCCGGGCCAGTGCGGCGATGTCGTCGCGGTCATGGCCTGCAAACCGTCCCAGTTTGCTGACGGCCAGGTCCAGCGGTGAGAGCAGGCGCACGTCGAGCACGCGCGGGTCCACGCCAGCGAGGGCCAGCGGCTGCGCATCGTCGTAGGCCTGCTCATGCATCAGCGCCAGCGCATCGTTGTAGTTGCGGTCGAAATACAGCAGCCGTGCGGCGCCATCGGCATCCCGGTAGGCCACTTCCAGGTTTTCGGGCAGGGCGATGCGGTGCGAGAAGGCGGCGTCGACGTCGCGCGATACCCGTTCGCCGGTATGGAAATGCAGGGCTGCGCCTCCGGCGATGTACATGCGCACCGGCAGCGCCTGCGCCGCGACATTGCCGAGGGAGTCGGCGATGCGGCGCGCGATTTCGCCAAGCGCGGCCAGGTATTCGCGCTGTGCGCCGGTTTCAGGCGGCATGCCGGCGCTCCATCTCCAGCAGCGGCAGGAAACGTGAGGGCCGCAGCGGGCTGCGGTCGAGCCACAGCGTGAATACGGCCGGTTCCGTCATGCCCGGGTGGAGCCGCTCGGCCAGCGCCAGCAGGCCACGCCTGTCCACTCCCGGTTCGCCGGCCAGCATCACCGCCAAGCCTGCCATGAAGAACCGCGGGCCGGCGGCAGCCCAGGTGGCGTCTGCCAGGTTGCCGGAGGCGGCCAGTGCCAGCAGCCGCGCTTCGGCATCGCGATCCAGCGTCGTGGGGACATGACTGTCGTCGGTCGTCGGGCCGGTCGCCTCGTCGGCGAGGACCAGTTGGACCCCCACGGCCGAGGCAAGTGCTTGCAACGTGGACAGGTCGCAACTATCGCGCCGGCGCAGGCGCGAGAGGGTTTCGCCGCGCACCCCCGCCCGCGCGGCCCATTGAGCGTCGGTCAGCGACAGCGTCCGTGCCTGGGCGGTCAGCTTGGCCAGCAACTCAAACAGTGTAGGCTGGGGGGTTGATCCATTCATCAATTCAATATCTCGGGGATTGACCTGCAAGTCAATCATGGCGCGTCTTGCAGGGCACCACATTTGCGACCGAGCATCGCCTGTTCAGATTTGACCAAATCGTTCGATTCGTTTAATTTGTCCGTCATGCAGACCTACACGGCCAACGAAGCAAAAACCCGTTTCGGGGAGTTTCTCGACCGCGCCCAGCGCGCGCCGGTGCGGGTGCTGCGTCATGACCGCGTGGTCGGGGTGATGGTCAGCGCCGAGGATTACGAGGCCATGCGTGCCTTCTATGCCGACCGCCTGCGCCACACCCTGGACGAGGCGGCCGCCGTCGCCGCGGGAGCCGGTTTGACCGAAGCCACGCTGGATGCGTTGCTGGCCGATGAAAGTTGATCCGCAGCGGAGCCAGCGCCGGATCGTAGTGGACACCAATGTCTGGATCAGCGCCGCCCTGAGCCGCGATGGCGCGCCCGGGCAGTTGTCGCGCCGGGTGCTGGCCGAGTACACGCCGGTGTTTTCCGAGGCCACCTTCGCGGAGCTGGAAACACGCTTGTGGCGACCGAAGTTCGATCGCTACTTGGGCATGGAGGTGCGCCAGCGCATCCTGCACGACCTGAGTGCCGTCGCTTTCTGGACGGCGATTCCGCCTGGACTTGCGGCACAGCATTGGTCCCGCGACCCGGACGATGACCATTTCATCCGTGCCGCACTGGCCGCTCAAGCACCGCTGCTGGTCAGCGGTGACGCCGATCTGCTCGATGTTCCCGCCATCGACGGCCTGGATATCCTGACGCCGGCACAGGCTCTGGCCCGGATCGACGGCGGTCATGCCGCCCCGTAGTACTCCCGGTACCAGCGCACGAAGTTGCCCACGCCCTCCTCCACGTCCACCACCGGCCGGTAGCCGACACCGGCGATGAGGTCGGACACATCCGCTTCGGTATCCGGTACATCGCCCGCCTGCAGCGGCAGCATCTCCATCAACGCCTTCCTTCCCAGGCACTCCTCCAGCACCTGGATGTAACGCAGCAGCTCCACCGGTCGTTCGTTGCCGATGTTGTAGATCCGGTACGGCGCCACGCCGCTGCTCGCCGGATCCGGCGCATCGCCGCTCCATGCCGCGTCCTTGCCCGGCACCTTGTCCAGGGTGCGGATCACGCCTTCGACGATGTCATCCACGTAGGTGAAGCTGCGCTTGTGCTTGCCGTGGTTGAACACCTTGATCGGCTCGCCGGCGAGGATCGCCCGGGTGAACAGGAACAGCGCCATGTCCGGCCGGCCCCAGGGGCCGTACACGGTAAAGAAGCGCAGGCCGGTGCTGGGGATGCCGTACAGGTGCGCGTAGCTGTGCGCCATGGCCTCGTTGGCCTTCTTGGTCGCGGCGTACAGGGTGAGCGGGTGGTCGGTGGGCTGGTGCTCGGAGAACGGCATTTTCGTATCCGCGCCATAGACCGAACTGGTAGAGGCGAACACCAGGTGCTCCACGCCGTGGTGGCGGCAGCCTTCGAGCACGTGCAGGAAGCCGGTGACGTTGCTGTCCACGTACACGTGCGGGTTCTGCGCGGCGTAGCGCACGCCGGCCTGGGCGGCCAGGTTGACCACGCGCTGCGGTTTGTGGGTCGCGAACACGGCCTCGATCGCGGCGCGGTCGGCGAGGTCGGCGTGGACGTGGGTGTAGCGCGGGTCGTCGCCGAAGCGCGCCAGGCGCGCCTTCTTCAGCCCGACGTCGTAGTAGTCGGACAGGTTGTCGATGCCGACCACTTCGTCGCCGCGCGCGAGCAGGCGCATGGCGACGTGGGAGCCGATGAAGCCGGCGGTGCCGGTGACGAGGATTTTCATGGAGATGGATCGTCCCAAAGACACGACAAAGGTACGGCCAGGCTTCCCGTGGCATCCAGTGGCAGGGTGCTGGCGCCGGCGTACATCACCGCTCCGCCGCGGAAATCCTCGCCGCACAGTTCCGCCAGCCGGCGCAGTCCGCGGCCATCACCGGGCAGGGCGGTCATGGACGACTTCACCTCCACGCCCCAGGTGTGGCGGCCGCGGGTGATGACCAGGTCCACTTCGACCTGGTCCTTGTCCCGGTAATGCCAGAAGCGCAGGTCCGGATCGGTCCAGCCGGCCTGGGTCACCAGTTGCTGGACGACCCAGGATTCGAGCAGGTGGCCGAAGCGTTCGCGGCGCGCCTGCCAGTCCTCGGCGGTGATCCCGGCCAGCGTCGCCGCCAGGCCACTGTCGACGAAATGCAGCTTGGGCGTCTTGACCAGCCGCTTGGCTTCGTTGCGGTGCCACGGCTGCAGCCGCCGGACCAGGAACAGGCGTTCGGCGATATCCAGGTAGTCGGCCACGACCGCGCGGCCCAGGCCCAGTTCGTTGCCCAGGCCGGTGACGTTGAGCAATGCACCGGTGCGCAGGGCCAGCAGCTCCACCAGGCGCCGCAGCGCGCTCGCATCCCGCAGCCGGGCGACGTCGCGGGCGTCGCGCTCCAGCAGTGTGTGCAGGTAGGCCCGGTGCCAGGCCTTGGCGCGCGGCGGAGGGCGGGCGATGGCTTCCGGAAAGCCGCCTGCCAGGAGGCGCAACGGCAGCTCGTCGCTGGCGGCGGGCGGCAGCGGTTTCAGGTCCGGCTGCAGCCGGCCCTCCAGCAGTGCGGCAAGAAAGCCTCCCGGCCCGCGCGCGCATTCGGCGGCCGACAGCGGCTGCAGGTACAGCACTTCCATGCGACCGGCCAGAGAGTCGCCCAGGTTCGGCAACAGCAGCAGGTTGGCCGAGCCGGTCAGGACGAAGCGGCCGGGTTTGCGGTTGCCATCCACCGACAGTTTGATGGCACGCAGCAATTCCGGCACGCGTTGCACTTCGTCCAGAACGGCCTTGTCGGGCAAGGCCAGTACGAAGCCGGTGGGATCGGAGCGGGCGAATGCCAGGGTCGCCTCGTCATCCAGGCTCAGATACGCGTAGTCCGGTTCGAGGGTGCGGGCCAGGGTGGTCTTGCCGCACTGGCGCGGCCCCAGCAGGCACACCACCGGCGTATCGCGCAGGGCTTCGTGGAGTCTGGCCGCCAGGAGGCGGCGGTAGGAGGGCACGGGCTCGTCCATGTGCCGGAAAGGTATCGTCCAATTGTACGAAAATCAATCGTCCAATTGCATTGTCACGGTGCGTCCAATTGCATGCAGAGCGATACTCACGTCAAGACCTGCCCTGACATTTGTTGCCGCTTCTACAGCCGCCCGTCCACCGCCTCGCGCGGCAGCACGTACTTCACGTCGTACAGCACCGATTCCGGCTTGCCAAAGGCGCGGATCCCCGCGGCGCCGAGCTGGCGGAACTGTTCGTGGCCGACGGCGACGATGACCGCGTCGTAGGCGCCCTGCTCCGGCGCGGCCAGCGGTTCGATGCCGTATTCGTGCCGGGCTTCGGTCGCGTCCACCCAGGGATCGTGCACGTCCACGCGCGCGCTGTAGCCGCGCAGCGCCTGCACGATGTCCACCACCCGCGTGTTGCGCAGGTCCGGGCAGTTCTCCTTGAACGCCAGCCCCAGCACCAGCACGCGCGCGCCGACCGGGTTGATGCCCTTGCGCACCATCAGCTTGATCACCTGGTCGGCCACATAGCCGCCCATGCCGTCGTTGGTGCGGCGGCCGGCGAGGATCACGTCGGGGTGGTGGCCCACTTCCTGCGCCTTGTGGGTCAGGTAGTAGGGGTCGACGCTGATGCAGTGGCCGCCGACCAGGCCAGGCCGGAACGGCAGGAAATTCCACTTGGTGCCGGCCGCTTCCAGCACCTCCAGGGTATCGATGCCAAGCTTGTCGAACAGGATGGCCAGGTCGTTGACCAGGGCGATGTTGAGGTCGCGCTGGGTGTTCTCGATCACCTTGGCCGCCTCGGCCACCTTGATGCTGCCGGCCTTGTGGGTGCCGGCGGTGATGATCGAGGCGTACAGTGCGTCGACGAAGTCGGCCACTTCCGGCGTCGAGCCCGAAGTCACCTTGAGGATGGTGGTGACGCGGTGTTGCTTGTCGCCCGGATTGATCCGCTCGGGGCTGTAGCCGGCGAAGAAGTCCCGGTTGAACTTCAGGCCGGACACGCGCTCGAGCACCGGCACGCAGGCTTCCTCGGTGCAGCCGGGATAGACGGTGGACTCGTACACCACCACGTCGCCGGGCTTGAGCACCCTGCCGATGGTCTCGCTGGCCTTGAGCAGCGGGGCCAGGTCCGGGCGCCGGGCGCCGTCGATCGGGGTGGGCACGGTGACGATGTAGACGTTGC
>JAFLDH010000205.1 GCA_017302505.1 Burkholderiales bacterium | reverse complement strand
CGTGGTGGGCCTGCTGGCGGGGCCGGCCGTGCTGTGGGCCGGCCACTACCACGTGCTCGGCACCGACCTCACCGGCAACGACGTGCTGTACCAGGCGCTGAAGAGCATCCGCACCGCCTTCGTCATCGGCACGCTGGCCACGGTGGCCACCCTGCCGCTGGCGGTGGGGCTGGGCATCGTGGCGGGCTACTTCCGCGGCTGGGCCGACGAGGCGATCCAGTACCTGTACACCGTGCTGTCCTCGGTGCCCAACGTGCTGCTGATTGCGGCCTGCGTGCTGATGGTGCAGGTGTTCCTGGACAAGCATCCGGAGCTGTTCGAGACCGGCGCCGAGCGCGCCGACCTGAAGCTCTTCCTGCTGTGCGTGGTGCTCGGGCTGACCGGCTGGGCCGGGCTGTGCCGGCTGCTGCGCGCCGAGACGCTGAAGCTGCGCGAGCTGGAGTTCGTGCAGGCGGCGCAGGCCTTCGGCGTGCCGCCCGGTCGCATCATGCGCCGGCATGTGTTTCCGAACGTCGCGCACCTGGTGCTGATCGTCACCGTGCTCGACTTCAGCGCACTGATCCTGTACGAGGCGGTGCTGTCCTACGTGGGCGTGGGCGTCGATCCGTCGATGCACAGCTTCGGCGGCATGATCAACCTGGCGCGCAGCGAGATGAGCCGCGACCCGGTGGTCTGGTGGAGCTTTGCCGCGGCCTTCGGCTTCATGGTGACGCTGGTGCTGGCCGCCAACCTGTTTGCCGACGGCGTGCGCGATGCCTTCGACCCGCGCACGCGGGTGCAACGGCCGCGCGCGCTGCGGCGCAAGGAGGCACGGTGAGCGGCATCGAGCTGCAGGCCCTGACCGTCGAGCTGGACGCCGATGCCGGCGTGGTGCGCGCGCTGGATGGCATCCGCCTGGCGCTGGCGCGCGGCGAGACCTTTGCGCTGGTGGGCGAGAGCGGCTGCGGCAAGAGCATGACCGCGCTGGCGCTGATGCGCCTGCTGCCGGATAACGGCAGCTTTGCCGGCGGCCAGGTGCAGCTGGACGGCACCGACCTGCTGGCGCTGCCCGAGCAGGCGATGCGCGCCGTGCGCGGCGGCCGCATCGGCATGATCTTCCAGGAGCCGTCCACCAGCCTGAACCCGGTGATGCGCGTCGGCGACCAGATCGTCGAGGCGATCGAGACGCACACCGCGCTGCGCGGCGCGGCAGCCCGCGCCAAGGCCATCGAATGGCTGGGCCGCGTCGGCATCCCCGAGCCCGAGCGGCGCATCGACGAGTACCCGTTCCGCCTGTCCGGCGGCCAGAAGCAGCGGGTGATGATCGCGATGACGCTGGCCGCCGAGCCGGACTACCTGATCGCCGACGAGCCGACCACCGCGCTGGACGTGAGCATCCAGGGGCAGATCCTGGCGCTGCTGCGCGAGCTGCAGCGGGAGCGCCGCATGGGCATGCTGCTGATCACCCACGACCTGGGCGTGGTGGCCGGCATGGCGCAGCGCGTGGCACTGATGTATGCCGGGCAGATCGTCGAGCTGGCCGCCACCGAGGACTTCTTCGCCCGGCCGCTGCACCCCTACGCCCGCGCGCTGCTTCAGGCGCTGCCCGATGCGATGCGCCGCGGCCAGCCGCTGGCGGCCATCGGCGGCACGGTGCCGCCGCTGTGGACCGCCTTCAGCGGCTGCCGCTTTGCACCGCGCTGCGGCAGGGCCATGCCGGCTTGCACCGACGGCGAGCCGGCGCTGCTCGATGCCGGGGCAGGGCACCAGGTGCGCTGCATCCGGCATGGCGAGGCCTGGGTGGCGGAGGCGCCCACGCCGGTGGCGGTGGCGCCGGCCGCCGTCGCGCCGGCACCGCTTCTGCAGGTGCAGCAGCTGAACGTGGTGTTCCCGCCCACCGGCAACCCATGGCGGCGGCGTGGGCCCGGCTTCCACGCGGTACGCGACCTGAGCTTCGAGCTGGCACGCGGACGCACGCTGGCACTGGTGGGCGAATCGGGCTGCGGCAAGACGACCACGGGCAAGGCCATCGTGCAACTGCTTCGTGGGCAAGCCAGGATCGAGGGGAAGGCGCTGCTGGAAGGCCGCGACCTGTTCACGCTGCAGGGCGAGGCGCTGCTGGCCGCGCGCCGCGAGGTGCAGATCGTCTTCCAGGACCCCTTTGCCTCGCTGAATCCGCGGCTGCGCGTGCTGGAGTTGCTGGAAGAGGGGCTGGAAGCACTGCAGCCGCAGCTGGACCGCGAGGCGCGGCGTCGTCGCATCGAGACGCTGGTCGAGCGGGTGGGGCTGCGCAGTGACGCGCTGCAGCGATACCCGCATGAGTTCTCCGGCGGCCAGCGCCAGCGCATCTCCATTGCGAGGGCGCTGGCGGTGCAGCCGCGGCTGCTGGTCTGCGACGAGCCGACCTCGGCGCTGGACGTGTCGGTGCAGGCGCAGATCCTGAACCTGCTGCGCGAGCTGCAGCGCGAGATGGGCCTGAGCTACCTTTTCATCACGCACAACATCGGCGTGGTGGAGTACATCGCCGACGACGTGGCGGTGATGCAGGCAGGCGCCATCGTCGAGCGGGGACCCTGCGAGGCGGTGCTGGGCCGGCCGCAGCAGGCCTACACCCGCGAGCTGATGGCGGCTGTGCCGCGACTTCGCCGGGGCTGAACGCGCGCGCGTGCCCGTGGCGTTGCGATAGAGCAACGTCATGGCCGCATGCATTGGTGCGTGGGGGTTGTCCGCAGTCTGACGGGCGTGGTAAGGCACCGAGAATCAGCAACAGACGCGCATGCGCCGGACACATCCGCTTCACAAAGCTGGCATGTTTCCCGCTCGGCGCGGATAACGACACCGTCATGAACACCCCGAGGAGAACCCCATGATCAAGATGCGAGCCCTGGACAAGGCGCTCCTGCTGGCCTTTGGCACGGTGCTATCCGGGACGTTGCCGGCCCAGGCGCAGGTGACGATCACAGGTTCCTCGATCCGCCAGATCAGTTCGGAGACGGCGCTGCCGGTCACCGTGCTGAAGGCTGATGAACTGGCCAAGGCTGGTGTCACCAATGCGGAACAGGCATTGGCCTTCGTCACCTCGAATCAGTCTTCCATCAATTCGGCATTTTCGGTGGGTGGCGTGAACGGCGGTGCCTCCTTTGCCGATCTGCGGGGCTTGGGGCCGGCGCGCACGCTGGTGCTGCTGAACGGCAAGCGTCTGGTCATGAACCCCTACGACAGCGGGAACGCGTCGGGCGTGGATCTGAACACCATTCCGTACGGCGCCATCGACCGCATCGAGGTACTGAACGACGGCGCTTCGGCTTTGTATGGCTCCGACGCCGTCGCCGGCGTAGTCAACTTCATCACCCGTACCGAGTACCAGGGCCTGTCGGTCAGTGGCTCGGCTCAGTTGCCCACAAGTTCGGGAGGCGGGCAGGTCTACGACATTACCGTCACTGGAGGCATCGGCTCGCTGAGCGAGCAGAAATGGAACCTGTTCGGTGGCTTGAGCTACCGCAAGCAACAGGCGTTGAGCGCCCTGGATCGGGGCTTCGCCAGCTCGTCGGACATTCCGGACCGTGGCGTCTACTACAGCTCGTTCACCACCTTTCCGGCGAACTACTACCAGAGCGCGACGTTGCCGGACGATGTCTTCAATCCGACCGCGCCGGGCTGCAACCCGCCCGATTCGCTGTCCGGGGGCAGCCTGTGCTACTTCGACTACGTGCGCTTCTTGAACATCGTGCCGACGCAGGAGCAGCTCAGTGCCATCGTCAAGGGCACGCTGGCCGTCGACAACGACAACACAGTGTCGCTGGAGTACGTGCAGGGCAACAACAAGCTGACCAGCGTGGTCGCCCCCAGTGCCATATCGTGGTCGATGCCCAGCACAAATCCCTTCTATCCCGGAGGCACCGGGCTTTCGGGAGTTCCAGGCACTGCAGCCAACAGCACGCCCGGCTTCGACGCCAATGCACCCATCGACCTCGACTGGCGCACGGTATCGATGGGCAGCCGCATTTCCACCTTCGACAACAAGACGGACCGGTTCCTGCTCGATTGGCAGGGTTCGCGGCAGGGTTGGTTCTATTCGGCGGCGATCCTGCAGTCGAATTCGAATGTCACCAACACCTTCAACAGCGGATACGTCAACCAGAGCGCGATGCGCGCCGGCCTGGAGGGCACGGCTATACCTGGCACGACGACGGTTGCGCCCTGGCTGAACCCCTTCGGCAGCCAGACGGCGGACGGGACTGCCTACATGAACAGCCAGCGCATCCTGGGCCAGATGCAGAAGGCCGAAGGACAGCTCTTTGGCATGAAGGCCGAGGCCAGCGGCGAGATCTACAAGTTGCCGGCCGGCCCGCTGACCATGGGTGTGGGCCTGGAGTACTACCGTGACCGGGTGAACTATACGAACAACCCGGTACTTCAGGAGGCGGCCAGTTCAGGCCTGGAGGGCAGCGTGGACGCTTGGGGGGCGCGTAGCTGGATAGGCGCCTTCGCCGAATTCAACATTCCAGTGGTGAAGAACGTCGATCTCAGCCTGGCGGCCCGATACGACGACTACAGCGATTTCGGCGGCACCTTCAACCCGAAGGCAGCGATCCGATGGACCCCGACCAAGGACCTGCTGGTTCGAGGCTCGATCAACTCGGGCTTCCGAGCGCCGTCGCTTTACCAGGCCTATTCGCCGACCTCGATCACCAACACTGCAGGCAACCGTCTGGACGACCCCGTGCTGTGTCCTGGCGGCGTTGCCGATACTGCCGCCGGCGGCGTGGCTGGTCGGGACTGCGGCCAGTCCTTCTATCAGCAACTCGGCGGCAACACTAACCTTCAGCCGGAGACTTCCACCGCATGGAGCGTCGGCCTGGTGTTCCAGCCCACGGCATCGAGCACCGTCAGCGTCGACTACTGGAACTACACGGTCAAGGACAGCATCTCGCAGCTAGGCGAAAACGCAATCTTCAACGATCCGACGCGCTATGCAAGCAGCTTCGTGCGGTGCAGCCAACTCAGTCCCTCGGAGCAAGCGGCCATTGATCGCTGCGCAGGCTCGGCGGGCGGCGACCCATTGGCC
This sequence comes from Burkholderiales bacterium, assembly GCA_017302505.1. Taxonomy (GTDB): domain Bacteria; phylum Pseudomonadota; class Gammaproteobacteria; order Burkholderiales; family Burkholderiaceae_C; genus Rubrivivax. The sequence continues at coordinate 3,660 of JAFLDH010000205.1, read as the reverse complement.
TACATCGTCAACACCTGGCAGAACCTGGGCAACTACAAGACCAGCGGCCTCGACTTTTCCGCCGGCTGGCGCAGCGCGCTCCAATCGTTCGGCAGGTTCTCGGTGGGATGGCAGGCTACCTGGGTGCTGGACTACGAGTACCAGTTCGAAGCCGGCGGCGCCTACAACGACAACCTGGGCATCTACTTCAACGGCCAGGCCGTTTCCAGGTACCGGCAGTTCCTCAATCTGGGCTGGCAGTACGAGAACTGGAGCGCGAACCTGATCAATCGGTACTCCAGGGGCTATACCGATGACAACAGCTTCGTGGATCCGGCCTACTACAACACCGTCGGCGCTACCAACACCTGGGACTTGGCGGTAACCTGGACCGGCTTGAAAGGCCTGGTGATGACTGCAGGCATCACCAACCTGTTCGATCAGGAGCCGCCCTTCTCGAACCAGGGGACGCTGTTCCAGGTGGGCTATGACGCGCGCTACGCCAGTCCGATCGGTCGGGCTTTCCTGCTTCGCGCAAGCTACGCCTTCTAGGCCCGGCGGGGCTGCTCGGGCCTCGTGACGCTCGCCCGGCCGCCGCTTGGCACTGGGCGATTACTTCGGCGCCATCCGTATCGCCCCATCCAGCCGGATCACCTCGCCATTGAGCATGTCGTTGGTGATGATCTGGTGCACCAGCTTGGCGTAGTCGGCGGGCGTGCCCAGGCGGCTGGGGAAGGGCACGCTCGCGGCCAGCGCGTCTTGCACTTCCTGCGGCATGCCGAAGAGCATCGGCGTGCCGAAGATGCCCGGCGCGATGGTCATGTTGCGGATGCCATTGCGCGCCAGGTCGCGGGCGATCGGCAGCGTCATGCCGACCACGCCACCCTTGCTGGCGCTGTACGCGGCCTGGCCGATCTGGCCGTCGTAGGCAGCCACGCTGGCGGTGCTGATCATCACGCCCCGTTCGCCAGTAGGCTCCGGCGCGTTCTTGCACATCGCCTCGGCCGCCAGCCGGATCATGTTGAAGCTGCCCACCAGGTTGACCATGATGGTCTTGGTGAACAGGCTCAGGCCATGCGCGCCGTCCTTGCCCACGGTCTTGGCGGCCGGTGCGATGCCGGCGCAATTGACCAGCCCCATCAGCTTGCCGGCCGCGGTGGCCGCCGCCACGGCTGCCTGGCCATCGGCCTCCTGGCTGACGTCGCACTTGACGAAGACGCCGCCGATCTCGGTGGCCACCTTCTGCCCGGCGTCGGTCTGCAGATCGGCCACAACGACCTTGCCGCCATGGGCGGCGAGCATGCGCGCCGTGCCTTCGCCCAGCCCCGATGCGCCACCGGTGACGATGAAGACCTTGCCTGCGATGTCCATCTGCTTCCCCTGCGTCAGCCCAGCGCCGCGAAGGCGCGTTCGGTGATCTGTTCCACCGTGCCGGTGCCGTCGATGCGCCGGTAGCGCGGCGCCTGCGCATCGCCGGTGGCCGCCCAGGCCGAGTAGTAGTCGACCAGCGGCCGGGTCTGCGACTGGTAGACCTGCAGCCGCTTGCGCACGGTCTCTTCCTTGTCGTCCTCGCGCTGCACCAGGTCTTCGCCGGTGACGTCGTCCTTGCCCGCCACCTTCGGCGGGTTGAACTTGAGGTGATAGGTGCGGCCCGAGGGCAGGTGTGCGCGGCGGCCGCTCATGCGCTCGATGATCGCCTCGTCCGGCACGTCGATCTCCAGCACCACGTCCAGCTTGACGCCGGCGCTCTTCATCGCCTCGGCCTGCGGGATGGTGCGCGGGAAGCCGTCGAACAGGAAGCCCTGCGCACAGTCCGGCTGCGCTATGCGTTCCTTGACCAGGCCGATGATGATGTCGTCGCTGACCAGGCCGCCCGAGTCCATCACCTTCTTGGCGGCCACGCCCAGTTCGGTGCCGGCCTTGACGGCGGCGCGCAGCATGTCGCCGGTGGAGATCTGCGGGATGCCGAACTTGCGGCAGATCTGCGTGGCCTGCGTGCCCTTGCCGGCGCCCGGTGCGCCCAGAAGAATCAGTCTCATGGAGTTATGTGCCTTTGCCGCAGCCGGCTGCAAGTGAAGGGATGGCGCGGCCGCGGGGCCGCGCCCGGCGGTGCGGAAAGATTATCACGACAAGTTTGGCGTCGGCCTTACGCCAGCCCGCCTGCAGCAAACAGCGCGCGCACGCGCTGCAGGTCCTCCGGCGTGTCGACGCCGGTGCCCGGCGCCCGCGCGCTGACATGCACGGCGATGCGCTGGCCGTGCCACAACACGCGCAGTTGTTCCAGGGCCTCGCAGCGCTCCAGTGCAGTGGCCGGCAGCGTCGGGAAGCGCCGCAGGAAGGCCGCGCGATAGGCATACAGCCCCACGTGGCGCAGCGGCGCCGGATCCTGCGGCAGGGCCGGCTGGCTCGTGGTGCCGCCGTCGCGCCGCCAAGGGATCGGCGCGCGGCTGAAGTACAGCGCCAGCGAGTTCGCATCGAGCACCACCTTGACGATGTTCGGGTCCAGGTAGTCGGCCAGGTTGTCGATCTCGTGCGCGGCGGTGCTCATCACGCAATCGCTGCGCTGCTGCAGCAGCGCAGCGCAGTCGCGCACCAGCTGCGGGTCGATCAGGGGCTCGTCGCCCTGCACGTTGACCACCACCTGCTCGCCATCCAGGCCCAGCTGCTCGCAGGCCTCGGCCAGGCGGTCGCTGCCGCTGGCATGGTCGCTGCGCGTCAGCAGCGCGTGCACGCCATGGGCAGCGCAGGCCTGCACGATGCGCGCATCGTCGGCCGCCACCACCACGCGTTCGGCGCCGGCCTCCGCGGCGCGCTGCGCCACGCGCACCACCATCGGCAGGCCGGCGATGTCGGCCAGCGGCTTGTTCGGCAGCCGGGTCGAGGCCAGCCGCGCCGGGATCAGGATGCTGAAGCCCATCGGCCCGGTCAGCCGGGGCCGGCCAGCGCGGGGCTCGGGGCGTCCAGGTTACGCGCTTCGCTCTCCAGCAGGATCGGAATGCCGTCGCGCACCGCAAAGCCCAGCCTGTCGGCCGGGCATTGCAGTTCCACCAGGCGGTTCTGCGCATCGCGCTGGGCCTGCAGCGGGCCCTTGCAGACGGGGCAGACGGCCAGGTCCAGCAGGCGGTGATCTAGGCTCATGGGCGAGTGACTTGGCGCAGGTTGTCGAGCACGGCGTCGCAGAAGTCCTGCGGCAACTGGAAGTCTAGCGCCACCACCCAGACGCGCGTCGCGCCGGTGCCGTCGCGCGGTAGCTTGACCGCGTCCTTCTCGGTCACCAGCACGTCCGGCGTGCCGGCCGGCCAGGGCAGGGTGCTGAAGGCATGGTGGTCGTCTAGCGGCAGCGTGTCGATGGTCAGGCCCGCTGCGCGCAGCATGTCGAAGAAGCGCTGTGGTGCTGCCATGCCGGCCACCGCCAGCAGTGGCCTACCGCGCAGTGCCTGCAGCGGCTCGACTGCGGCTGGCTTGCCCTGCCACCAGTCGGGCAGGGCCACTGCGCCGGCCAGCCGCCGCTGCGCCAGGTGGCCGGGCCAGGGCGTGCTCCGCTGTGCGGCGTTGTAGAGCACGTGGCTGTTCACCGGCACATAGCGCGGCATCGGCTGGCGCAGCGGGCCGGCCGGCAGCAGGCGGCCGTTGCCGACGCCGCGGTCGTCGAAGACGATGACCTGCAGCGCCCGCGCCAGC
>JAFLDH010000204.1 GCA_017302505.1 Burkholderiales bacterium | reverse complement strand
TGCGCCTGGCGCGTCATTATTTTTTCACAGGCGCGTTTGATCTTTTTGATACGCTCTGGGGCCAAATCCCCGTAAGATACGTCGCTCAGGTGCAGCGAGTTGATGCTGACATCGGCCGTCAGCGGCAGGCCTTCGGCCTTGGCCGCGCGCAGCAGCGCCACGCCGGCGGCGCTGCTCAGCCGGCACAGGTGCACGCGCGCGCCGGTGCTGCGCATCAGCTCGAAGATGGTGTGCAGCGCGATGGTCTCTGCCGCCACCGGCACGCCCGACAGGCCCAGCCGCGTGGCCAGCGCGCCGCTGGCCGCCACGCCCTTGCCCAGGTGCGCGTCCTGCGGCCGCAGCCAGACGGTGTAGCCGAAGGTGGCGGCGTATTGCAGCGCGCGCTGCAGCACCATGGTGTCGTGCAGTGCCGTGTCGGCCTGCGAGAAGCCCACGCAACCGGCCGCCGTGAGCTCGGCCATTTCGGTCAGCACCTCGCCCTGCAGGCCGCGTGTCAGCGCGCCCAAGGGGAACAGCCGGCAGCGCGACAGCTTGCGAGCGCGGAACTTCAGCATCTCCACCAGCCCGGGCTCGTCCAGCGCTGGCTCGGTGTCCGGCGGGCAGACCAGGCTGGTGATGCCGCCGGCGGCCGCGGCCTGCAATTCGCTCTCCAGCATGCCCTGGTGCTTGCGGCCGGGCTCGCGCAGCCGTGCCGCCAGGTCCACCAGGCCCGGTGCCACCACCAAGCCGGTAGCGTCGATCTCGCGCTCGGCGTTGAAGTCAGACACCGCGCCGATGGCCACGATGCGGCCGGAGGCGATGGCCAGGTCGGCCACCTCGTCGCGGCCCGAGGCCGGGTCGACGACGCGGCCGTGGCAAATCAGGATCTTCATGCCTCGTTGCCCGCAATGATGGACATCACCGCCATGCGCACCGCGATGCCGAAGGTCACCTGCGGCAGGATCACGCTGTGCGCGCCGTCGGCCACCGCGGAGTCGATCTCGACGCCGCGGTTGATCGGCCCCGGGTGCATGACGATCACGTCCGGCTTGGCCAGCGCCAGCTTGTCCGGCGTCAGGCCATAGCTCTTGGCGAACTCGGCGGCGCTGGGCAGCATCGCGCCGCTCATGCGCTCGTTCTGCAGGCGCAGCATGATCACCACGTCGGCATCGCGCAGGCCTTCGGCCATGTCGTGGCAGACGCGCACGCCCATCTCGCGCAGGTCGCCGGGCACCAGCGTCTTCGGGCCCACCGCGCGGATCTCGGCCGCGCCCAGCGTGCTCAGCGCATGGATGTCGGAACGCGCCACGCGCGAATGCACGATGTCGCCGACGATGGCCACCACCAGGCTGGAGAAGTCCTTCTTGTAGTGGCGGATGGTGTACATGTCCAGCAGCCCCTGCGTGGGGTGCGCATGGCGGCCGTCGCCGGCATTGACCACATGCACATGCGGCGCGCAGTGCTGTGCGATCAGATAGGGCGCGCCGCTCTCGCTGTGGCGCACGACGAACATGTCGGCATGCATCGCGGACAGGTTGGCGATGGTGTCGAGCAGGCTTTCGCCCTTGGCCGCGCTGCTGCGCGCGATGTCCAGGTTGATGACGTCGGCGCTCAGGCGCTTGGCGGCGATCTCGAAGGTGGTGCGCGTGCGCGTGCTGTTCTCGAAGAACAGGTTGAAGACGCTTTTTCCGCGCAGCAGCGGCACCTTCTTCACCTCGCGGTCGTTGACGCTGAGGAAGGTGCCCGCGGTGTCCAGGATCTGCGTCAGCACCGCCTTGGGCAGGCCTTCGATCGACAGCAGGTGGATCAGCTCGCCATGCGCATTGAGCTGCGGGTTGCGGCGTGACAGCATCAGCTGCGGTCCTTCAGGCTGAAGCGGAAGCGACCCGCCTCGTCGCGCGCGAGGGTCAGCTTCTGCGCCGGCGGCAGTACCACCCGTGCGGCGGCGAAGACCGGCTGGATAGGCAGCTCGCGGCCGCCACGATCCACCAGCACGGCCAGCTGCACGCTGGCCGGGCGGCCGAAGTCGTAGAGCTCGTTGATCACCGCGCGGATCGTGCGGCCGGTGTAGAGCACGTCGTCGATCAGCAGGATGTGGCTGCCGTCGATGGCGAAGGGCAGCTTGGTCGCGTCGGTGCCGGCAGCCATGCCGCGCGAGCCGAAGTCGTCGCGGTGCAGCGTGCTGGAGATGACGCCGGCCGCGCCGGGGCGGCCCAGGTCGGCCTGCAGCCGATCGGCCAGCCAGGCGCCGCCCGACCAGATGCCAACCAGCACGCCTTCGGGCTTGAGCAGGCCGCGCACGCCGGCCAGCAGCTCGGCGTACAGCGCCTCGGCATCGAGTTGCAGCATGGCACTCATTCGGCGGTGCGCAGGTACTGGTCCAGGATCAGCGCGGCCGAGGCCGCGTCGACGTCGGCCGCGCCGGAAGCCAGCGCCTCGGTGGTGGTGTAACGCTCGTCCACCTCGTGCACCGGCAGGCCGAAGCGGCCGTGCAGCTGGCGGCCGAAGCGGCGTGCCCGCTGCGTGTTTTCGTGCGCCGCGCCGTCCGGATGGAAGGGCACGCCCACCACCAGCGCGTCGGGCTGCCATTCGCGCAGCAGCGCCGCGATGGCCGCGAAGCGCGCATCGCCCAGCAGCGCCAGGGTCTGCAGCGGCTGCGCCTGGCGCAGCAGCGTGTTGCCAACGGCCACGCCGACCCGCCGGGTGCCGAAATCAAATGCCATGAAGGAACGGACCGAAGCGCTGGCGGACACGGACGCCACCGCGGCCGTCATGCGTGACCCGCCTCTTGCGACAGCATGCGCGGGTCGAAGCCCAGCAGCGACAGCGCCTTTTCGTAGCGCTGCTCGATCGGCGTGTCGAAGATGATGGCCGGGTCGGCATCCACCGTCAGCCAGCCGTTGCGGCCCAGCTCGTCTTCCAGCTGGCCGGCCGACCAGCCGCTGTAGCCCAGCGTCACCAGGATGCGCTTCGGGCCGGTGCCGTTGGCCAGGTCTTCCAGCACGTCCTTGCTGGTGGTCATGTCCAGCCCGCCAGGCACCGACAGCGTGGAGTTGTACTTGGCGGCATCGGCCTCGCGCTTGTCGTGCAGCACGAAGCCGCGCTCGGTCTGCACCGGGCCGCCGTAGAACACCGGCTGGGCGGCCAGTTCCTCGCGCTCGAGGTTCAGCTCGACCTTGTCGAACAGGCTCTTCAGGTTGATGTCGATCGGCTTGTTGATCACCAGGCCCAGCGCGCCGCGCTCGCTGTGCTCGCACAGGTACACCACCGTGCCGGCAAAGCCCTCGTCCATCATGCCGGGCATGGCGATCAGGAACTGGTTGCTGAGGTTGAACTGGCCGGAACTCATGCCGGCATTTTATTCGCGCCGCAGGCACACTGGACCCCATGAACAAGGCCCTCGACCGTGCGTTGCTGTGGTTCCGTCGCGACCTGCGCGCCGACGACCATGCCGCGCTGCACCACGCGCTGCGCGCGGCGCGCCAGGTGTGGTGCGTGTTCGTCTTCGACCGCGAGATCCTGGCCCCGCTGCCGCGCCAGGACCGGCGGGTGGAGTTCATCCGCGACAGCCTGGTCGGCCTGGACGCCCAGCTGCGCGCGCTGGGCAGCGCCCACGGCGTGGAGGGCGCCGGGCTGATCGTGCGCCACGGCCTGCCGGCCGAGGAGATCCCGGCGCTGGCGCAGCAGCTGGGGGCGCAGGCGGTGTACGCCAACCACGACGACGAGCCGGCCGCCCTGGCCCGCGACGCCCGCGTGCGCGGCCGGCTGGCCGACCTCGGCGTGGCGATGCACACCAGCAAGGACCATGTGATCTTCGAGCGCAGCGAGGTGCTGACGCAGGGCGGCAACCCCTACGGCGTGTTCACGCCCTACAAGAACGCCTGGCTGAAGAAGCTGGATGCCTTCTACCTGAAGGCCTATCCGGTGGCCCACCATGCCGGCGCGCTGGCGCCGCGGCCGGCCGGGCTGGAGGCCGGCGTGCCAACGCTGGCCGAGATCGGCTTCGAGGCCACCAACCTGCACAGCCTGCGCCTGCCCAGCGGCAGCGCCGGCGGGCAGGAGCTGCTGCAGGAGTTCCTGGACGAGCGCATCGGCCGTTACCACGAGACCCGCGACTACCCCGCAGTCAAGGGGCCCAGCTACCTGAGCACGCACCTGCGCTTCGGCACGGTGTCGATCCGCCAGCTGGCGCGCGAGGCCTGGCAGCGCTGCCAGGGCGGCCCTGATTCGCGCGGCGCCGAGGTCTGGCTGTCCGAGCTGGTGTGGCGCGACTTCTACCACCAGATCCTGCACCACCACCCGCAGGTGGTCGGCCATGCCTTCAAGCCGGAGTACGACCGCATCAAGTGGGAGCATGGCAAGCAGGCCGACGCGCTGTTCCAGGCCTGGTGCGAAGGCCGCACCGGCTACCCGCTGGTGGATGCGGCCATGCACCAGATCAACCAGACCGGCTACATGCACAACCGGCTGCGCATGGTGGTGGCCAGCTTCCTGGTCAAGGACCTGGGGCTGGACTGGCGGCGCGGCGAGGCCTACTTCGCCACGCATCTGAACGATTTCGACCTGGCCGCCAACAACGGCGGCTGGCAGTGGGCGGCATCCAGCGGCTGCGACGCGCAGCCCTACTTCCGCATCTTCAACCCGGTGAGCCAGAGCGAGAAGTTCGACGCCTCGGGCAAGTTCATCCGCCGCTACCTGCCGCAGCTGGCCGCCCTGCCCGACAAGCTGATCCACGCGCCCTGGCTGGCGCGGCCGATCGACCTGGCGGCGGCGAAGATCGAGCTGGGGCGCAACTACCCGCAGCCGGTGGTCGACCACGCCGCGGCGCGCGAGCGCACGCTGCAGCGCTATGCGGTGGTCAAGGCGCCGCGCTGAGCGGCGCGGCCCATCAATGCGCGGCCGCTTCCTGCACGTAGTGGCCCACCAGCGCCAGCAGCTCCTCTTCCGAGTAGGGCTTGCCGAGGTAGTGGTTCACGCCCAGCTGCGCCGCATAGTCGCGGTGCTTCTGCGCGATGCGCGAGGTGATCATGATCACCGGCAGGCTGGCCAGCCGCGCATCGGCCCGCATGTTGCGCACCAGGTCGAAGCCGTCCATGCGCGGCATCTCGATGTCCGACAGCACCACGGTGGGCAGCTCCTCGCTGAGCTTGTCCAGCGCGTCCAGCCCGTCCTTGGCCAGCGCCACGCGGTAGCCCTCGCGGCTGAGCAGCCGCTGCGTGACCCGGCGCACCGTCAATGAGTCGTCCACCACCAGCACCAGCGGCGGCTGCGCCACCGTGGCGGCCGGCGCCACCGGCTCGTCTGGCGCGGCCGGCAGGCTGGCGCGGCGCACCTGCTCGCGGGCCTCGTCGCCGTACAACGTGGCCAGCGCCACCGGGTTGTAGATCAGCGCCACCGCGCCCGAAGGCAGCAGCGTGATGCCGGCCAGGCCAGGCAGCCGTGACAGCTGCGGGCCCAGGTTCTTGACCACCACTTCCTGGTTGCCCAGCACTTCGTCGACATGCAGCGCGACGCGTTGCGAGGCGCTGCGGATGATCACCACCGGCTGCGAGCGGCCGACCGCGCTGCCGCGCACCCCGGCCTGCAGCAGCGCGCCCAGCCAGAAGAAGGGCAGCACCCGGTCGCCCAGCGTGTAGGCGCCACTGGCATAGGCCTGGTCGACCTCTTCGCCGGGCAGGCGCTTGACCATCTCGACCAGCGTCGAGGGCACGGCGATGCTCAGGTCTCCGCAGCGCAGCATCACCACCTGCGTCACCGCGGTGGTCAGCGGCAGCACCAGGCGGAAACTGCTGCCCTGGCCAGCGGCGGTGGCGGTTTCGATGCGGCCGCCCATCGCGTTGACCTCGGAGCGCACCACGTCCATGCCCACGCCACGGCCGGCCAGCTCCGACACGCTGTCGGCGGTGCTGAAGCCCGGCGCGAAGATCATGTTCGCCAGGTCGGCATCGCTGGGCTGGGCGTCCGGCGCCAGCAGGCCCATGGCCAGCGCGCGTTCGCGGATGCGCGCCAGGTTCAGGCCGGCACCGTCGTCGCGGAACTCCACCGCAACTTCGTTGCCTTCCTGCGCCAGGTGGATGCTGATGTTGCCGGTGGCGTCCTTGCCGGCACCGGTGCGCGTCTCGGGCTTCTCGATGCCGTGGGCCACGCCGTTGCGCAGCAGGTGCTCGAAGGGCCCGGTCATGCGGTCGAGCACGCCGCGGTCGATTTCGATCGAGCCGCCGACGATGTCCAGCCGCACCTGCTTGCCGCTTTCCTTGGCGGCCTGGCGCACCACGCGGTACAGCCGGTCGGCCATGCTCTCGAACTCGACCATGCGCGTGCGCAACAGGTCGTCCTGCAGGTCGCGCGTCAGCCGGGCCTGCGAGGCCAGTTCGTCCTCGGTGGCCTGCAGGCTGCGCTGCAGGCCGCGCTGCACGGTGGCCACGTCGTTCACCGACTCGGCCATCATGCGCGTCAGTTCCTGGAAGCGCGTGAAGCGGTCCATCTCCAGCGGGTCGAATTCCTGCGACGCCGCCTTGGCCGCCTCCATGCGCGAGGCGATCTGCGATTCGGCCTGCAGCTCCAGGTCGCGCAGCTGGCGGCGCAGCCGCTCCAGGTTCTCGCTCAGGTCGTTGAGCGAGCCCTTGATCTGGCCGACATCGGATTCGATGCGCGCGCGGGTGATGCTCACCTCGCCCGCCTGGTTGACCAGCCGGTCGAGCAGCGGCGCGCGCACCCGCACCGCGCCGGTGCTGGCAGCCGGCTTGTCGGCTGCGGGCAGGGTGACACTGACGCCACCCTGGAAGCGGCTCCAGTCGATCGGCAGCGGGCTGCGCGCGGCCGCCGGCTGGGCCGGGGCAAGGGCATCGGCCGAGGGCGACAGCTCCGGCTCGGCGGGGGTCTCTGTGTCGGCTCGGGTCTCGACGGCCGGTGCCGGGGTCTCGGCCGCATCGTCGGCCGGCAGCAGTTGGCTGGGGGCGACGTCCGCGGCACCTTCTTCCGCCGGCGGCCGGCCCAGCAGGTCGAAGCTGCTGCTGATCGTGTCGACGCGGGCCAGCAAGGCCTCCACGTCGGCGGCGCTGGCCGGACCACGCGCCAGCAGGCGCTCGATCGCCGTCTCCAGCCGGTGCGCCATCTCGCCCAGGCGCATGGCGCCCGCCAGCCGCGCACCGCCCTTGAAGGTGTGCAGCGTGCGCATGCAGGCAGCCGCGGCCGACACCTCGGACGGCCGGCGCGCCCAGTCGCGCATGCGGGCCTGCAGCTGCGGCAGCAGCTCCTCGCCTTCGTCGCGGAAGATCGGGAACAGCTCCTCGTCGACCAGGTCGACCTCGTCGATGTCCTCGTCATCGTCGGGCGCGTCGTCGCGGGCCCGGACACTGCGCGCCGGGGCCTGCGGCAGATCGGCAAAGGCCGTCAGCGCCGGCTGGCCCAGTTCTTCGCTGAACAGCGGCGGGGCGGGCGGCTCCTCGGCCACCGGGGCGGGGGCGTCCTCGGCCGCGGCCAATGCCTCCGGTGCAGGTGCCTCGGGCGCCACCGCTTCGGCGGGTTCCGGCAATGCCGCATCGAGCGGCCATTCGACCGCTTCGGTGGCCACCGGCTCGCTTGCCGGCAGCGCCTGGGCGGCGTCTTCGACGGGCAGCTCAGCGGGGCTGGGCGCGCGCTCGTGAGCCTCGAGGCGCTGCGTCAGCGCGGCAGGCACGCGCCGCAGGAAGCCGGCAGCAAACTGGTGCAGCAAGCGGCGGATTTCTTCGGCGGCGTCGTTGAACAACTGCATCTCCCCCGGGGTGGTGCGGCCGGCGGCGACCGAGCGCATCAGCGCATGCTCGAGCGAACGCGCCAGCGCGGAGAGTTCGGCATAGCCGACAGTGGCCGAGCTGCCGGCCAGCGAATGGGCCAGCGCGGCGGTGCCCTCGTTCAGGGGCCGCTCGGGCTCCATCGCGCTTTCGGCCAGCTCCACGCAAAGCCGGCGCGACAGTTCGTCGGCCTCGTTCAGGTAGATGTTGAACAGCGGGATGGCGATGCGCAGGTCGCCGATCACCTTGAACTGCTCTTCGTCCAGCAGCGGTTCAGGCGTCGCGGACGGCGCTTCGGCGCTGGCTTCGGCGGGCGGGTTGTCGGAGAAGTCCAGGTCGATGCTGGTGTCGGCAAACTCGGCCAGGCTCGGCGCAACGGCTTCACTGGCGTGGGCCGTGGCCTCCAGCGACAGGTCCTCCCCGCGGTCGTCCCAATGCGGTGCGGCGGCGCCGCTGCCGAAGGTGCTGTCGAATTCGGCCTGGCTCAGCTCCACCTGCGGCGGCTCGGCCACGGGGGTGGGGGCATCCTGCCAGCCCAATGCCGGATCGAGGCGGATTTCCTGCACTTCGACGGTGTCGGGCAGGCCCAGGTCGAGCGTGAAGGGCTCTTCGGGCGGTGCCGCGGTCACAGGCGCGGGTGGCGCGCCGAAACCCAGGTCCAGATCGAAATCGGCAGCCTCGACGGCCGGTGCCGCAGGCGCCGCAGGGGCGGCCGGCAGTTCGCCGGCGCCAGAGGCCACCGGCGCGTCGCCGAAGTCCTCCTTCACCGAGGACGGGCGCTACCTGACCGGCCTGCCCCCCGACTACTACGCCACCAAGACCTACACCGACAAGCTGATCGGCTACATCGACGCCCACCGCGGCGACGGCAAGCCCTTCTTCGCCTATGTCGCGCACCAGGCGCCCCACGACCCCTACCACCTGCCGAAGGACTGGCGCAACCGCCACGTCGGCGAGTACGACGTGGGCTGGGATGCGATCCG
>JAFLDH010000203.1 GCA_017302505.1 Burkholderiales bacterium | reverse complement strand
CTCGGCTGCGACCGGCTCGCGCGCGGCCGACAGGTTCAGGCGCGGCGCCGTGGGCATGCGGCTGATGATGCGGTCGGCGCAGAGCGGGCATTCGATCAGCCCATCGCCGTTCTGCGCCATGAACTCGTCGTCCGAGGCGAACCAGCCTTCGAAGCCGTGGCCGTTGGCGCAACGCAGGTTGAGCACCTTCATGCGCCGATTATCCCCGGCGCCGGCGCATCGGGTGTGCGCCACTGCAAGGCCCAGTGCCCGGCCCGCCAGCGCTGCAGCCAGTGCAGGCCGATCATCGTCTTCATGTCGCTGAGGCGCCCGGCCGCCGCATGGGCGTCGAGCTCGTCCTCGGTCATCAGGCACAGCTCGATGAACTCGCCGGCGTCCAGCCGCTGCCGGCCGGCGCTGAGGCCGCGCGCGAACCAGATCTCGATGCCTTCGGTGGAATAGGCCGCGGCGTTGTGCCAGACGCCGGCGCGGGCCCATTCGCGGGCCAGGTAGCCGGTCTCCTCGAGCAGCTCGCGCCGGGCCGTGTCGAAGGTGGATTCGCCGGGATCGATCTTGCCGGCCGGGAACTCGAGCAGCACCTTGCCCACCGGATAGCGGAACTGCCGCTCCAGCACCAGCCGGCCGTCGTCGAGCATCGGCACGATGGCCACCGCGCCGGGGTGCACCACGTATTCGCGCGTGGCCGGGGCGCCGTCGGGCAGGCGCACGAGGTCGCGGCGCATCTCCAGGAAGTTGCCGCGCACCTGCAGGTCGACGCCGGCGCGGTGCTCGCGCAGGTGGCTGTCGTCGGGGATGCCGTCGTCGCCGCCGTGAGGGAGCTTCATGCGGCGCGACGTTCGTTCAGGTGGCCAGGGCCTTCAGGATGGCGTCGCTGCACAGGTTCATCAGGCCGCCGGGCAGCAGGCCGAAGAACAGCACGGCCGCGCCGTTCAGCGCCAGCAGCGCGCTGACGCCCTGGCCGCGCTGCAGCGGGTCGGTGTGCTGTGGCGCATCGAAGTACATGACCTTGACGACGCGCAGGTAGTAGAAGGCGCCGATCAGCGACATCATCACCGCGTAGACCGCCAGCCAGATGTGCGCCGACAGGCCGGTGGACACCAGCGCCTGCAGGATCGACAGCTTGGCGTAGAAGCCCACCATCGGCGGCACGCCGGCCAGCGAGAACATGAACACCGTCATCACGCCGGCCAGCCAGGGGCTGCGTCGCGCCAGACCGGCCAGGTCGGTGATCTCCTCGCTCTCGAAGCCCTGCGAGGACAGGTACATGATCATGCCGAAGGTGCCCAGCGTGGTCAGCACGTAGGTGACGATGTAGAACATCGACGAGCTGTAGGCATTGCCGGCCGACAGCGTGTTGTCGTTGACGACGCCGGCGCTCATGCCCAGCAGCACGAAGCCCATCTGCGCGATGGTGGAATAGGCCAGCATGCGCTTCAGGTTGGTCTGCGCGATGGCCGCCAGGTTGCCCACCAGCAGCGAGCTCACCGCCAGCACCACCAGCATCGGCTGCCAGTCGACCGCCAGGCCGGACATGCCTTCCACCAGCAGGCGGATGCTGATGGCGAAGGCCGCCAGCTTGGGCGCGCCGCCGATCAGCAGCGTGACCGCCGTGGGCGCGCCCTGGTAGACGTCGGGCACCCACATGTGGAAGGGCACGACGCCGAGCTTGAAGGCCAGGCCGGCGACGATGAAGACGATGCCGAAGGTCAGCACCTCCTTGTTGATGCGGCCGGTGCCGATGGCCTTGAAGACCTCGCCCAGGTCCAGCGAGCCGGTGGCGCCGTACATCATCGACAGGCCATAGAGCAGGAAGCCACTGGCCAGCGCGCCGAGCACGAAGTACTTCATCGCCGCCTCGGTGGCCACCGCATGGTCGCGGCGCAGCGCGGTCAGCGCGTACAGCGACAGGCTCATCAGCTCCAGGCCCAGGTAGATGACCAGGAAGTTGTTCGCCGACACCATGACCGAGATGCCCAGGTAGACGAACAGCGAGAGCGTGAAGAACTCGCCCTTCAGCATCTCGCGCGAGGCCAGGTAGTGCTGCGCGTAGGCCACGCTGATGATCATCGCCACCGCGGCAAAGAAGGCCAGCAGGTGGCCCATCGGGTCGGTGACCACCATGGCCTGCATGCCGTACATCGTCAGGCCGCTGTCGAAGTAGCTCAGGTGCATGGCCGCCACCACCACCAGCGTGGCCTGCGTCAGCCAGAAGGTGGGCCGGCGCTGCGGGTCGCGCACCCACAGGTCGACCAGCGTGATCACGCAGGCCATCACCAGCAGCAGGATCTCGGGGTAGACCACCAGCCAGTTCATCGCGTTGGGATTGCTCGTTTGCATGGTGGCCACCCTAGTTCAGCTTCGAGGTGGCGACGTGCCGCAGCAGCTCGCTGACCGACACCTGCATCACGTCGGTGAAGGGCTTCGGGTACACGCCCATCCACAGCACGGCCGCGGCCAGGATGGCCAGCATCAGGAACTCGCGGCTGTTGATGTCGGTGAGTTCGCGCACGTGGTCGTTGGCGACGGCGCCGAAGTACACCCGCTTGACCATCCACAGCGTGTAGGCCGCGCCGAAGATCAGCGCCGTGGCGGCCAGCATGCCGATCCAGAAGTTGGCCTGCACGGCGCCCAGGATGACCATCCATTCGCCGACGAAGCCGGCCGTGCCCGGCAGGCCGCAGTTGGCCATCGCGAACAGCACCGCGAAGGCGGTGAACTTGGGCATCGTGTTGACCACGCCGCCGTAGGCCGCGATGTCGCGCGAATGCACCCGGTCGTAGAGCACGCCGATGCACAGGAACATCGCGCCCGAGACGAAGCCGTGCGAGATCATCTGCACCAGCCCGCCGGAGACGCCCAGCTCGTTGAAGATGAAGAAGCCCAGCGTGACGAAGCCCATGTGGGCGATAGACGAATAGGCCACCAGCTTCTTCATGTCCTGCTGCACCAGCGCCACCAGGCCGATGTAGATGACGGCGATCAGGCTCAGCGCGATGATGAAGGCGGCCCATTCGCGGCTCGCGTCGGGCGCGATCGGCATCGAGAAGCGCAGGAAGCCGTAGGCGCCCAGCTTCAGCATGATGGCCGCCAGCACCACCGAGCCGCCGGTGGGCGCCTCGACGTGGGCGTCGGGCAGCCAGGTGTGCACCGGCCACATCGGCACCTTGACGGCGAAGGCCGCGAAGAAGGCCAGGAACAGCAGCACCTGCGCGTGCGCGCTCAGTGGCAGCTTGTGCCAGTCGAGGATCTCGAAGCTGCCACCGGACTGGATGTACAGGTAGATCAGCGCCACCAGCATCAGCAGCGAGCCGAGCAGCGTGTACAGGAAGAACTTGAAGGCCGCGTAGACCCGGTTCGGCCCGCCCCAGACGCCGATGATGATGTACATCGGGATCAGCGTGGCCTCGAAGAACACGTAGAACAGCAGGCCGTCGACCGCCGCGAACACGCCCACCAGCATGCCCGACAGCAGCAGGAAGGCGCCCATGTACTGGTTGACGCGCTCGGTGATCACCTCCCAGCCGGCGATGACCACGATCACCGTCGTGAAGGCGGTCAGCAGCACGAACCACACCGAGATGCCGTCCACGCCCAGGTGGTAGCGCACGTTGAAGCGCGAGATCCAGGGCAGGTCTTCCTGGAACTGCATCGCGGCAGTGCTGGTGTCGAAACCAGTGATCAGCGGGATGGTGAACAGGAAGCCGGCGATCGCGGCCAGCAGCGCCACCCAGCGCACCACGTTGGCCTGCGCGTCGCGGCCCAGCGCCAGCAGCACTGCGCCGGCGACGATCGGCAGCCAGATGGCGACACTCAGTAGACCCATTTGTTGTTCTCCGTGGCAGTGCGGACCGTCAGCGGGCCACCAGGCCCGACAGGTAAGGCCACAACTGCCAGCTCAGCAGTGCAAACACGCCGAGCACCATCACCAGCGCGTACCAATAGATGAAGCCGGTCTGCAGCAGGCGCAGCGCCGAGCCCAGGCCGCCGACCGCGCGCGCCGAGCCGTTGATCAGCCCGTCGATGATCGCCTGGTCGCCGCCCTTCCACAGCCCGCGGCCCATGCCGCGCGCCAGCGGCGCCAGCACGTTCTCGTTGAACCAGTCGACGTAGTACTTGTTGTCGAGCAGGCGGTAGACGAAGCCGAAGCGCGCCTGGATGGCCGCCGGCACCGCGGTCCACTGCATGTACAGCGCCCAGGCCACGACCACGCCGGCCACCATCAGCCAGAAGGCCAGCGTCGACGGCGCATGCAGCGCCATGCCCCAGGCGCCGTGCACGCTCTCGAACATCTTGCCCAGTTCGGTCATGGCCGGATGGCGGGCGGCGTCGACGAAGATCGCGTCCTTGAAGAAATCGCCGAAGAGCATCGGCTGCACCAGCATGTAGCCGATGACCAGCGAGGGGATGGCCAGCAGCACCAGCGGCACCCACACCACCGCCGGCGATTCGTGCGGCTCGTGCACATGCACATGGCCATGCTCGTCCGGATGGTCGTGCTCGCCCGGGAAGGGCTTGTGGCGGAAGCGCTCGGGGCCGTGGAACACCAGGAAATACAGCCGGAAGCTGTACAGCGCGGTGACGAACACGCTGGCCAGCACCGCGAAGTGCGCGAAGCCGGCGCCCGGCAGGTGGCTGAAGTGCACCGCCTCGATGATGCTGTCCTTGGAATAGAAGCCCGAGAACAGCGGCACCGCGATCAGCGCCAGCGAGCCGATCAGCGAGGTGATCCAGGTGATCGGCATGTACTTGCGCAGGCCGCCCATGTTGCGGATGTCCTGGTCGTGGTGCATGCCGATGATCACGCTGCCCGCCGCCAGGAACAGCAGCGCCTTGAAGAAGGCGTGCGTCATCAGGTGGAACACCGCCACCGAGTAGGCCGAGGCGCCCAGCGCCACCGTCATGTAGCCCAGCTGCGACAGCGTGGAATAGGCCACCACGCGCTTGATGTCGTTCTGGATCACGCCGAGGAAGCCCATGAACAGCGCGGTGATCGCGCCGATCACCAGCACGAAGCTGAGCGCGGTGTCCGACAGCTCGAACAGCGGCGACATGCGCGTAACCATGAAGATGCCGGCCGTCACCATGGTGGCGGCGTGGATCAGCGCGGAGATCGGCGTGGGGCCTTCCATCGAATCGGGTAGCCACACATGCAGCGGCACCTGCGCGCTCTTGCCCATCGCGCCGATGAACAGGCAGATGCAGATCACGGTGACCAGCATCCAGTCGTTGCCGGGGAAGCCCATCTTGCCCAGCTCGCCGGCCTTGGCGAAGGTCTCGCTGTAGTTCAGCGTGCCGGCGTAGGCGGCGATCAGGCCGATGCCGAGGATGAAGCCGAAGTCGCCCACCCGGTTGACCAGGAAGGCCTTCATGTTGGCGAAGATGGCGGTCGGCTTCTGGTAGTAGTAGCCGATCAGCAGGTACGACACCAGGCCCACCGCTTCCCAGCCGAAGAACAGCTGCAGGAAGTTGTTGCTCATCACCAGCATCAGCATGCTGAAGGTGAACAGCGAGATGTAGCTGAAAAAGCGCTGGTAGCCGCCCGGCGAGGTGTCGTCGTCGGCCATGTAGCCGATGGTGTAGATGTGCACCATCAGCGACACGAAGGTCACCACGCACATCATCATCGCCGACAGGCCATCGATGAGGAAGCCGATCTCCATCTTCAGGCCGCCGACGACCATCCACTCGTAGATGGTGGCGTTGAAGCGGGCGCCGGCGATGACGTCCTTCAGCACCAGCGCCGAGCCGACGAAGGACACGGCCACGCCGGTGATCGTGGCCCAGTGGGCACCGGCACGGCCGACCTTGAAGCCGGCCAGGCCGGCGATCAACGAGCCGACCAGCGGCGCCAGCGCGATCAGCAGCAGCAGGTTGGGATTCAGCGTGGCTGCCATCGCTCAGCCCTTCAGTGCGTCGAGCTCGTCGACGTTGATCGTGGCGCGGTTGCGGAACAGCACCACCAGGATCGCCAGGCCGATGGCTGATTCGGCCGCGGCGACGGTGAGGATGAAGAACACGAACACCTGCCCCGCCATGTCGCCCAGGAAGTGCGAGAAGGCGATGAAGTTCAGGTTGACGGCCAGCAGCATCAGCTCGATGGCCATCAGCAACACGATCAGGTTTCGCCGGTTCAGGAAGATGCCTACCACCGACAGCGCGAACAGGATGCCGCCCAGCGACAGGTAATGGCCCAGCGTGATGGTGCCCAGGCTCATGCTTTCCCCTGCTCGCCGTCGCCGGCCGCGCTGACAGTGGGCCGCATCTTCACCAGGCGCACGCGCTCGGCCTTGCGGGCCTTGACCTGCACGCTCGGGTCCATGTGGCGGCTGTCCTTGCGCTGGCGCAGCGTCAGCGCGATGGCCGCGATGATCGCCACCAGCAGCAGCACCGCCGCCACCTGCAGCGGGTACAGGTAGTGGGTGTAGATCTCGATGCCCAGCACCTTGCTGTTGCCCAGCTTCAACTCCAGCGGATCGGGCGGCGCGGCCTCGGTCAGGCGGAAGCCGCCCATCAGCACCAGCGCCATCTCCAGCGCGATCAGCGCCCCGATGAAGCCGGCCAGCGGGAAGTGCTTCCAAAAACCCTGCCGCACTGCATCCGCATCGACATCGAGCATCATCACGACGAACAGGAACAGCACCATGACCGCGCCGACGTAGACCAGCACCAGGGCAATGGCCAGGAACTCGGCGCGCAGCAGCATCCACAGACAGGATGCGGTGGCGAAGGCCAGCACCAGGAACAGCGCGGCATGCACGGTGCTTCGCGCCGTGATGACGCGGAAGGCCGCGAACAGCAGCACGAAGGAGAAGAGGTAGAACAGCGCGCTCGTCATGTTGTTGTGGGTGGCGCCCGAAGCCCCGCCGGCATTCAGCGGTACTTGGCGTCGGCCTCCTTCGCGGCAGCGATTTCCTTTTCGTAGCGGTCGCCGACGGCGAGCAGCATGTCCTTGGTGAAGTACAGGTCGCCGCGCTTCTCGCCGTGGTATTCGAGGATGTGCGTCTCGACGATCGAGTCGACCGGGCAGCTTTCTTCGCAGAAGCCGCAGAAGATGCACTTGGTCAGGTCGATGTCGTAGCGCGTGGTGCGGCGCGAGCCGTCGGCGCGCACTTCGGACTCGATGGTGATGGCCATCGCCGGACACACCGCCTCGCACAGCTTGCAGGCGATGCAGCGTTCCTCGCCGTTCTCGTAGCGACGCAACGCGTGCAGGCCGCGGAAGCGCGGGCTCAGCGGCGTCTTCTCTTCGGGGTACTGCACGGTGATCTTGCGGGCCAGGAAATACTTGCCCGTGATGCGCAGGCCCTTGAACAGCTCGGCCAGCATGAAGCTGGACATCAGGTCCTTCAGCGAGGTTACGGCTGACATGTCGTGTGTCCTTTCCGTTACCAGATGCTCAGCGGCGACTGCATCCACAGGCCCACGACCACCAGCCACACCAGCGTGATCGGGATGAAGATCTTCCAGCCCAGACGCATGATCTGGTCATAGCGGTAGCGCGGGAACGTGGCGCGCACCCAGAGAAACATCGTCACGACGACGAAGGTCTTCAGGATCAGCCAGCCCCAGCCAGGCAGCCAGTTGAAGGGCGCCATGTCGACCGGCGGCAACCAGCCGCCCAGGAACATGATCACCGCCAGCATCGACACCAGGATCATGTTGGCGTACTCGGCCAGGAAGAACATGGCGAAGCTCATGCCCGAGTACTCGATCATGTGGCCGGCGACGATCTCGGACTCGCCTTCGACCACGTCGAAGGGATGGCGGTTGGTCTCGGCCAGGCCGGAGATGAAATACACGACGAAGATCGGCAGCAGCGGCAGCCAGTTCCAGGACAGGAAGTTCAACCCCATCTCGGCGAAGCGGCCCTTGTCCTGCGCCAGCACGATGTCGGTCATGTTCAGGCTGGCCGAGACCATCAGCACCACCACCAGCGCGAAGCCCATCGCGATCTCGTAGGACACCATCTGCGCCGATGCGCGCAGCGCGCCCAGGAAGGCGTACTTCGAGTTGCTGGCCCAGCCGGCGATGATCACGCCATAGACCTCCAGCGAGGTGATGGCCATCAGGAACAGCAGGCCGGCGTTGATATTGGCCAGCGCCACCTCGGGGCCGAAGGGGATCACCACCCAGGCGGCCAGCGCCGGCATGATGGTCATCACCGGGCCCAGGAAGAACAGCGGCTTGTTGGCGGCGGTGGGGCGGATGATCTCCTTGAAGACCAGCTTCACCGCGTCGGCGATCGGGGTCAGCAGGCCGAAGGGGCCCACCCGGTTGGGGCCGGGGCGCAGCTGAGTGAAGCCGATGCCCTTGCGCTCCCACAGCGTCAGGTAGGCCACGCAGCCCATCAGCGGCACGATCAGCGCGACGATCTTGATCAGGCTCCAGACCACGGCCCAGAGCGTCGGGCCCATCAGCGACGTGCCGAATTGGTTGACGGTATCGAGCATGCCGCTTCCTCAGGCCCGCGTGACTTGGATCGGGCCGAACATCGGCCCCAGTGCCGCGGTGTCGGCATGCCCGGCCGGCACCCGCACCACGCCGGGTGCAAGACCCGGGTCTTCGGTGGCGGCGATGATCAACACCTGCTCGCCCTGCAGGATGCGCACTGGCTGCCCGGCCTGCAGGCCCAATTCGGCGAACAGTGCGCTGGGCAGGCTGGCCACCGGCGCGCGCGCATCGGCCGTCAGCTGCAGCGATTCGGCACGGCGCACCAGCGCATCGGCCGCGTAGATCGGCACGTCGGCCAGGCGTTCCAGGCCGGCCGCGGCCGGCGCCACGCCGGAGGGCA
>JAFLDH010000202.1 GCA_017302505.1 Burkholderiales bacterium | reverse complement strand
CCCTGGCATACCAGGGCAGGCAGCCTGCCATTGACGATGTAACCAGGTTACTTCAGAATCGCCACCACAGTTACTCCACCGGCCCGTAGCCCTGCTACCCCGGTTACGCCCATGGTCACTGCCGCTGTCGATCGCATCACCCGCCGCATCCAGGCGCGCAGCGCGGCCACGCGCAGCGCCTACCTGGCCCGCATCGAACGTTTTGGCCAGCGCGATCGCGGTGCCGACCGCATGGGCTGCGCCAACGTGGCGCATGCCTTCGCCGCACTGCCGGCGCAGGACAAGCTGCGCGTGGTGGTGCAGCGCGCGCCGCACATCGGTGTGGTCACGGCCTACAACGACATGCTGTCGGCGCATCAGCCCTACGAGGGCTATCCGGCGCAGATCCGCGAGGCGGCGCGTGCGCTGGGCGCCACCGTGCAGGTGGCCGGCGGCGTGCCGGCCATGTGCGACGGCGTCACCCAGGGCCAGCCCGGCATGGAGCTGAGCCTGTTCTCGCGTGACACCATCGCCATGGCCACGGCCATCGCGCTGACGCACGATGTGTTCGACGCGGCGCTGCTGCTGGGCGTGTGCGACAAGATCGTGCCCGGCCTGCTGATCGGCGCGCTGCACTTCGGCCACCTGCCGTGCCTGTTCGTGCCGGCCGGGCCGATGAGCACCGGGCTGTCCAATTCCGAGAAGTCCAAGGTCCGCGAAATGGCGGCGCAGGGCCATGTCGGCCGCGACGCGCTGCTCGAGGCCGAGAGCGCGGCCTACCACGGCCCCGGCACCTGCACCTTCTACGGCACCGCCAACAGCAACCAGATGCTGCTGGAGGCGATGGGCCTGCACGTGCCCGGCGCGGCCTTCGTGCACCCGCACACGCCGCTGCGCGAGGCGCTGACGCGCGAGGCCGTGTCCAGCGTGCTGCAGCGCGTGCGCGGCGCGCACTACCTGCCGATCGGCCGGCAGGTCGACGAGCGGGTGATCGTCAACGCGATGGTCGCGCTGCTGGCCACCGGCGGCTCCACCAACCACCTGATCCACTGGGTGGCGGTGGCGCGCGCGGCCGGCATCCTGATCGACTGGAGCGACTTTGCCGAGCTGTCGGCCAGCACGCCGCTGCTGGCCCGCGTCTACCCCAACGGCCAGGCCGACGTGAACCAGTTCCAGGCCGCCGGCGGCCCGGGCTTCGTGCTGCGCGAGCTGATGGACGCCGGCCTGATGCATGACGACGTGCCGGCGGTGGACCGCCGCGGCCTGCGCGCCCATGGCGAACTGCCGGTGCTGCAGGACGGCCAGCTGCGCTGGACGGCGCTGCCGCCGGACAGCGGCGATGCGCAGGTCGTGCGCGGCGCGGCCGCGCCCTTTTCCGCCAGTGGCGGGCTGAAGCTGCTGACCGGCAACCTGGGCCGCGCGGTCATCAAGGTGTCGGCGGTGCCCGAGGAGCGGCACATCATCGAAGCGCCGGCGCGCGTGTTCAGCGACCAGGAATCGCTGCAGCGCGCCTTCAAGGCCGGCGAGCTGGACCGCGACTTCGTCGCCGTGGTGCGCTTCCAGGGCCCGCGCGCCAACGGCATGCCCGAGCTGCACAAGCTGACGCCGCCGCTGGCGGTGCTGCAGGGCAAGGGTTTCAAGGTCGCGCTGGTGACCGACGGGCGCATGAGCGGCGCGTCGGGCAAGGTGCCGGCGGCCATCCACTGCAGCCCCGAGGCGCTGGCCGGCGGCCCGCTGGCCAAGGTGCGCGATGGCGATGTCATCCGTCTGGATGCAGTGGCCGGCACGCTGGCCGCGCTGGTCGATCCGGTGGAGTGGGCGGCGCGCGAAACCGCCGTCATCGACGACACGGCCGCCGAGGACAATGCCCACGGCCTGGGCCGTGAACTCTTCGCCGGCCTGCGGCGCAACGTCATCAGCGCCGAAGAGGGCGCGTGCAGCTGGATGTGAAGCCGATGAACACACTCGACCTCGTGACCCATGGCCCGGTGATCCCGGTGATCGTGCTGCAACGCGTGGCCGACGCAGTGCCGCTGGCGCGCGCGCTGGTGGCCGGTGGCGTCAAGGTGCTGGAGGTGACGCTGCGCACGGCGGTGGCGCTGGACTGCATGCGCGCCATCGCGCAGCAGGTGCCCGAGGCCCTCGTCGGCGCCGGCACCATCCGCTCGGTGGACGATGCCAAGGCCGCGCTCGACGCCGGCTGCCGCTTTGGCGTGAGCCCCGGCTACACGCGCGACATCGGCCTGGCCTGCCAGCGCATCGGCCTGCCGCTGCTGCCCGGCGTGGCCAGCGCCAGCGAGGTGATGGCCGCCAACGCCGATGGCTACAGCTTCCTGAAGTTCTTTCCGGCCACCGCGGCCGGCGGCATCCCGATGCTGAAGGCGCTGGCCGGCCCCTTCACCGACGTGGTGTTCTGCCCCACCGGCGGCATCACGCCCGAGACCGCGCCGCAGTTCCTGGCGCTGCCGAACGTCAAGGTCTGCGGCGGCTCATGGCTGACGCCGCAGGACGCGGTGGAGGCGCAGGACTGGGAGCGCATCACCCGCCTGGCGCGGGCCGCCAGCGCATTGCGTGGCGTCGCCTAGGCGATAGCCCCACAAGGGTAACTCCGATCCCCGCGCACCCTTCCGCGGGGCGGGGCTTGCACGTAGACTCGCGCCCGCCACGCACCGGCAACGGTGCCTTCGTTCGAGTCGCGTAACGGCTGCGTTGCAGCCACCACCCCAGGAGACACCCATGCGCTTGCGCAAACTGCTGATGCTCGCCGGCACCGCCTTCGCGTTCACCTGCACTGCCGCCCTGGCCCAGACAAGCCTGAAGATCGCGTCGGCCGCACAGCCCGGCTCGGTGCTGATCGGCTTCGTCGACGAGACGGTGGACAAGATCAACAAGAACTCGAACGGCCAGCTGAAGAGCGAACGCCTGTTCATCGGCAGCGAGCAGGAGATCACCACCCAGGTCGCGCGCGGCCGGCTGGAGATGGGCAGCATCAGCTACACCGGCACCTCGGTGCTGATCCCCGAGGCCGCGGTGCTGAACATGCCGTACCTGTGGAAGAGCGATGGCGAGCGCGACTTCGTCACCGACAACTTCGCATTGCCGGTGCTGAAGAAGATCTTCGAGGCCAAGGGCCTGGTGATCATCGGCCTGGGCGACGTGGGCTGGAACGACGTGGTCTGCAAGAAGGCCTGCCTGACGCCGGCCGACGTCAAGGGCATGAAGGTGCGCGTGTCGCCGGCGCCCTCGTCGAAGATGTTCTGGGGTGCGCTGGGTACCAACGGCGTGCAGATGCCGCTGTCCGAACTGTTCCCGGCACTGCAGAGCGGCCTGGTCGAAGGCGCGGACCTGCCCTTCCTGTACTACATCACCACGCCGGCCGCGCAGAGCGCACCGCACTACGTGATGACGCGCCACCTGCACCATGGCTCCACCTTCGTGATCAACAAGGGCGTGTGGGACAAGCTGACGCCTGATCAGCAGAAGATCGTGGCCGCTGCGCGGCCCGATGTGGCCCGCGTGCGCAGCGAAGTGGCTGCCACCGAGAAGCCGAAGATGGCCGAGTTCAAGGCCAAGGGCGGCTTCGTGCACGAGCTGACCCCGGCGCAGCGCGCCGAATGGGCCAAGCTGGTCGAACCGCAGCAGCAGAAGCTGGTCGACGAGATCGGCGGCCAGTCGGCTGAGCTGTGGGCCGCCATCCAGAAGGGCAAGCAGGAATACGCCGCCAAGGGCGGCAAGTAAGCGCGCCCGCGGGCTGGACGACTAGGCATGGACGCGGCGCGCCGGGTGCTGCGCGGGCTGTGGCTGCTGGAAGCCACGGTCTGCGTATTGGCCTTCTCGATCACCGCCATCGCGCTGATGGCCGACGTGCTGGGCCGGGAGTTCTTCGGCAACGGCATCTTCGGCGCGCAGCGCCTGGCGGTGTGGACCACCGCCATCGCCGGCCTGGTGGGCTTCGCGCTGGTGACGGCCGAAGCCGGGCACCTGCGCCCGCGCTTTCTGGATGGCCTGGTGCCCAAGTCGGCCGGCCCGGGGCTGGACCGCTTCGGTGACCTGCTGTCGGCGGTGATCTGCATCGGCCTGGGCTGGTATGCGGTGCAGTTCGTGCAGAGCTCGGCCGCGCTGGGCGAGCGCGGCATGGCCATCCCGATCAAGGTCTGGCCGATCCAGTTGATCCTGCCGTGGATGTTCTTCTCCTCGGCCGTGCGCCACCTGTGCTTCGCCGGCTGGCCCGCGCTGAAGCCCGAACCGAAGCAGGAGACCTGACATGGTCTGGCTCGGTCTCCTCGTCATCATCGTCGCGCTGCTGGTGCTGCGCCAAAGCCTCGTGCTGGTGCTGGCCGTGGCCACCGCCTACGTGCACGTGTTCATCGCCAACAGCAAGATCGAGTTCCTGATCCAGGACTTCTGGTTCACGGTCGACCGCGAGGTGCTGCTGTCGGTGCCGTTGTTCATGCTGGCCGGCAACGTGATGTCGCGAGGCTCCATCGCCAAGCGGCTGATCGATTTCATGTCGGCCTTCACCCAGCCGATCCCTGGCGGCCTGGCGGTGGCCTGCGTGCTGTCCTGTGCCGCCTTCGCGGCGATCAACGGCTCGTCCATCGTCACCATGCTGGCGGTGGGCACCATCATGTATCCGGCACTGGTGGCGCGCGGCTATTCGCCGCAGTTCGCCATCGGCGCGGTGGCCTCGGCCGGCACGCTGGGCATCATCATCCCGCCGTCGATTCCGCTGATCCTCTACGGCATCATGACCGAGGAGAACATCGCGCACCTGTTCGTGGCCGGCATCGGCCCGGGCCTGCTGCTGATGCTGATGTTTGCCGGCTATTCGTTCTGGGTGAACCGCCATATCGCGCGCATTCCCTTCAGCATGGAATCGGCGATGAAGGCCACCGGCAGCGGCATCTTCGCCATCCTGCTGCCCTTCATCATGATAGGCGGCATCTACAGCGGCTGGTTCAGCCCCACCGAGGCGGGTGCAGTGTCGCTGGCCTATGCGCTGGTGATCGAGTTCTTCGTGCATGCCGAAGAGGGCGCCAAGCCCGCGCCCGCCGGCGCCAGCTTCGGCCAGCGCGTGCGCCACTACTTCGCCACCCGCGAGATGGGCCCGCGCACGCTGATCGACGTGATCCTGGAGACCACCAAGCTGCTGGCCACGCTGCTGCCGCTGCTGTGCATCGCCGGCAGCCTGAACACCATCCTCGACCATTCGGGCGTGCCGCGGCAGATGGTGCAGTCGCTGTCCGCAGCCATCACCAGTCCGGTGGTGATGATGGTGGGCATCAACATCCTGCTGCTGATCGTCGGCTGCCTGATGGACGTGGGCTCTGCCATCCTGATCCTGGCGCCGCTGCTGAAGCCGCTGGCCGAATCCATCGGTGTGAATCCGGTGCACTTCGGCATCATCATGATCTCCAACCTGGAGATCGGCTACCTGACGCCACCGGTGGGCCTGAACCTGATCGTGGCGATGGCGGCCTTCAAGGTGGCCTTCGGTACCGTGGTGCGTTCGGTGATCCCGTTCATCACCATCATGCTGTTCTGGCTGGTGATCGTGATCGTCTACCCTTCGCTGTCGCTGTACCTGCTGGGCAAATGAGCCCCCGCCCGACCGCTCCGAAGGGGGCTCGCACCGCAGCGCGCAGTGCGGAGGTGTCCTGATGCTCCAGGACGCCGCGCTGCGCGAGCGCGCGGCGCGCGTCATTCCCGGCGGCCTGTGGGGCCACCTGCGGGTGCAGGGTCTGCCGCCGGGCTATCCGCAGTTCTTCCAGCGCGCGCAAGGTTGCCGGTTGTGGGACGTGGACGGCCGCGAGTTCATCGACTTCATGTGCAGCTGGGGCCCGGTGGTGCTGGGCCACCACGACCCCGACGTGCAGGCCGCGGCCGAGGCGCAGGCCAAGCTGGGCGACGCGATGAACGGCCCGGCGCCGGTGCTGGTGGAACTGGCCGAGCACTTCACCGGCCTGGTGGCGCATGCCGACTGGTCGCTGTTCGCGAAGAACGGCACCGACGCCACCACCATCTGCGTCACCACCGCGCGAGCCGCCACCGGCCGGCGCAAGCTGCTGGTGGCGCAGGGGGCCTACCACGGCGCCGCACCCTGGTGCACACCGTACCCGGCTGGCACCACGGCCGAAGACCGCGCGCACCTGATCCACTACCGCTACAACGACCTGGACAGCCTGGCGCAGGCGGCCGCGGCGGCGGGCGACGATCTGGCGGGCGTGATGGTTTCGCCCTTCCGTCACGACTACGGCGTGGACCTGGAGCTGCCGACGCCCGCCTTCGCGCAGGCCGTGCGCGCGCTGTGCGACCGGCAAGGCGCCGCGCTGATCCTGGACGAGGTGCGCACCGGTGCCCGGCTCGACCTGGCTGGCAGCTGGGAACGCTTCAGCGTGCGCCCGGACCTGTCGGCCTGGAGCAAGGCCATCGCCAACGGCCACGCGCTGGCCGCCGTCACCGGCAACGACCGCTATCGCGACGCCGCCGCGTCGATCTTCGTCACCGGCTCGTTCTGGTGTGGCGCGGTGGCCATGGCCGCGGCGCTGGCCACCCTGCGCAAGCTGCAGGCGGTGGACGGCATCGCCCACATGCGGGCGATGGGCCAGCGACTGCGCGAGGGGCTGGCTGAGCAGGCCGCGGCGCATGGTTTCCGCATCCGCCAGAGTGGCCCGCCGCAGATGCCGCTTGTGCTGTTCGACGACGACCCGGGTGCCGAGCTGGGCACGCGCTTCTGCGCGCTGGCGCTGGCGCAGGGGGTGTACCTGCACCCCAAGCACAACATGTTCCTCAGCGTCGCCCATCGGCCGCAGGACATCGACGACGCCCTGCAGGCTACCGACCGCGCCTTTGCCGCGCTGGCGGCGCAGCGCTGAGGGGTCAGCGCCGCTCGATCAGCTCGATCTTGTAGCCGTCGGGGTCGGTGATGAAGGCGATGACGGTGCTGCCGCCCTTCACCGGGCCGGGCTCGCGGGTGATGGCGCCGCCCAGCGCGGCGGCCTTGTCGCGCACCGCGGCACAGGTGCCGGCTACGTCGGGCACGCCGATGGCGATGTGGCCGAAGGCGGTGCCCAGCTCATACTTGTCGACGCCGTAGTTGTAGGTCAGCTCGATCTCGGCATGGCCGGGGTTGGTGCCGTAGCCGACGAAGGCCAGGTCGTACTTCTGATCCGGCCGCTGCGTGGTGCGCAACAGCTGCATGCCCAGCACCTGGGTGTAGAAGTCGATCGAGCGTTGCAGGTTGCCGACGCGCAGCATCGTGTGCAGCAGGTTCATGCGGTGTCCTTGATTCGTCCGGAGCGGGGAGGGCGGCATTGTGCCGTTGTCGACTGGCTGCTGCCGGAGCGTTGCCCTTGACGCGCACGCTGTCCGCCAGCGGGGTGGCCAACTCCGTTCAGCCAAGTTCTTATTCACTCCGTTGGCCACCCCCTCGTCGGCTTTGCCTCAGCGGCGCCAAAGCTACGAGCACAGCGAACGTCAACGAAGCGCAGTCACACCCCATAGCCCATCAGCACCAGCACGCCGAGGACGACGAACACCGCGGCGGCGATGCGGTGCACCCACTGCACTGGCAGCCAATCCATCACCCGGTCGCCCAGCAGCACGGCCGGCACATTGGCGATCATCATGCCCAGCGTGGTGCCGGCGGTCACCACCCACAGCGAATCGAACTTGGCCGCCAGCATCACCGTGGCGATCTGCGTCTTGTCGCCCATCTCGGCGATGAAGAAGGCCACCGTGGTGATGCCGAAGACGCCGAAGCGGCCAGTGCCTTCGGCCTTCACTTCGTCGGCCTTGTCGGGAATCAGCATCCACACCGCCACCGCCAGGAAGGACAGGCCCAGGCCCCAGCGCAGCCACTGCGGATCGACGGTGCGCGTGATCCAGTTGCCCAGCGCGCTCGCGCCGGCATGGTTGGCCAGCGTGGCCACCAAGATGCCCAGGATGATCGGCACCGGCTTGCGGAAGCGCGCGGCCAGCAGCAGCGCCAGCAGCTGCGTCTTGTCACCGATCTCGCCGAGCGCGACCACGCCCGTCGAGACCAGGAAAGCCTGCCACATCAGGCGGCGGATGCCGGCGGCATCGTGTAGTTCAGCGCCATGCGGCCGCCATCGACGACGACGATCTCGCCGGTCATGTAGCTGGCCGCGTCGCTGAGCAGAAAGGCCACCACCTCGGCCACTTCCTCCGGCTCGCCCAGCCGGCGCATCGGCGTGCGGCTCATGATGCGCTCGCGGGCTTCGTCGCTGGTCAGCACCGCGGCGCGCGCCAGCTCGGTGGCGATGGTGCCGGGCGCCACCGCATTGACGCGGATGCCGCGGTCCACCAGCGCCAGCGCCATCACGCGCGTCAGCTGGTTGATGCCGCCCTTGCTGGCGTTGTAGCTGGCGATGCTGGGGATGGCCAGCGTGCCGTTGACCGAGCTCATCTGCACGATCGCGCCGCCGCCCTGCGCTGCCATGTGCCGCGCCACCGCCTGGCCCACCAGGAACGCGCCCTTCAGGTTGACGCCGAGCACCGCGTCCCAGTCGGCCTCGCTGATGTCCAGGAAATCGGCGCCCTTGAAGATGCCCGCGTTGCTGACCAGCGCGTGCACCCGGCCGTAGGCGGCCAGCGCGTCGGCCAGTGCGGCATCGACCTCGGCCTTCAGCGCCACGTTGCAGCGGCTGAAACGCACCGCATGCCCCTCGGCGCGCAGCGCCGCGGCCAGCGCCTCGCCGCGCGCCGTGTCCACGTCCCACAGCGACACCTGCGCGCCGCCGCGTGCCAGCCGCTGCACGCAGGCCGCGCCGATGCCCTGCGCGCCGCCGGTGACGATGGCATGGCGGCCCTGTAGCTTGAAATCCACGTCGGACAT
>JAFLDH010000201.1 GCA_017302505.1 Burkholderiales bacterium | reverse complement strand
TGGGCGAGGGCTTCGCCGCCCGGCTGGCCGAGCGGCGCGCATTGACGCCAGCGCAGATCCGCACCGCGGTGCGCTTTGCGCAGCTGGCGCACGAAGGCGAGGGCGCGGCCGCGCCGGCCGAGATCGAGGCGTTGATCCAGCGCCAGCTGGGCAATGCCGACCAGGCACTGGGCACCGCCGGCGAAAAGGGCGCGCGGCCAGTGGTCACGGCCTATGACCTGAGCCTGCTGAACATCGAGTCGCGCTTCGAGGTGCCGCGCATCGCCGAGGCGCTGCGCCGCCGCGGCCACGGCAGCCTGTGCTTCCATGGCGCGCCGGGCACCGGCAAGACGGCGCTGGCCGAGCACATCGCCGCCGCGCTGCAGCGGCCGCTAATGATCCGCCAGACCAGCGACATCGCCAGCAAGTACGTCGGCGAGACCGAACAGAACATGGCGCGCATGTTTGCCGAGGCGCAGTCCGAAGGCGCGGTGCTGCTGCTGGACGAGGCCGACAGCTTCCTGCGCAGCCGGCGCATGGCCGAGCGCCACTACGAGGTGACCGAGGTCAACGAGATGCTGCAGGGCATGGAGCGCTTCGCCGGCGTGTTCATCTGCACCACCAACCTGTTCGACGACCTGGACGAGGCGGCGCTGCGCCGCTTCACCTTCAAGCTGCGCTTCCACGCGCTGACGCCGGCGCAGCGCGAGCGCATGTTCGTGGCCGAGGCCCTGGGCGGCGAGGTCTCGGCCTTGACCGACGAGCAGCGCGTCCGGCTGGCGGCGCTGGACCAGCTGGCACCCGGCGACTTCGCCGCGGTGAAGCGGCAGGTTGACATCCTGGGCGAGACCTTCGAGCCCGACGAATTCCTGTCGCAACTGGAAGGCGAGCACCGCGTCAAGCCCGAGGTGCGGCAGCGCCGCGGCATGGGCTTCGTGCAGGGTTGAATCAACGCTGGCGCAGCCGCGCGGCCAGTGCCTCGATGGCTTGCGGCTGGGCAAGCTGGCATTCCCACACCAACTCGGCCTGCCACCCCGCGGTCTGCAGCGCGGCCAGCTGCGCCTGGTCGCGGGCCCGGTTGGCGGCAATCTTCTCGGCCCAGGCGCCGACCTTGAACTTCGGCGCCGCCCGGCCGTCCGGGCAGTCGTGCCCATGCCAGAAGCAGCCGCGCAGCAGCAGCACGCTGCGCCGCCGCGGCAGCACCAGTTCGGGCTGGCCGGGCAGCGCATGCGGGCGCAGCGCGAAGCGCAGACCTTGCGCATGCAGGAGGCCGCGAAGCACGACCTCGGGGACGCGGGGGGATGCAACTTTCTTCGCCATCCGGCGAAGGTACACGGAACCGGCGTGCTCCGGAATGCACGGCGGGTGGCCGTGCGCGACAATTCGAAACATGAGCTCCCTTGCCTACACCCGCGGCGCCGCGCTGCCCGCCCTGCTGCAGCAGCGCATCCTGATCATCGACGGCGCCATGGGCACGATGATCCAGCGCTACAAGCTGACCGAGTCCGACTTCCGCGGCACGCGCTTCCAGGACCATGCCAAGGACCTGAAAGGCAACAACGACCTGCTGGTGCTGACGCGGCCCGACGTGATCCGGCAGATCCACGAGCAATACCTGGCGGCCGGCGCCGACCTGATCGAGACCAACACCTTCGGCGCGACGAGCATCGCCCAGGAAGACTATGCGCTGGGCGGCATCGCCCGCGAGATGAACGTGGCGGCGGCGCGGCTGGCGCGCGAGGCCTGCGACAAGGTGTCCACGCCCGACAAGCCGCGCTTCGTGGCTGGCGCGCTGGGCCCGACGCCGCGCACCGCCAGCATCAGCCCCGACGTCAACGACCCGGCGGCGCGCAACGTCAGCTTCGACGAACTGCAGGCCGCCTACCGCGAGCAGGCCGAGGGCCTTCTGGAAGGCGGCTGCGACCTGTTCCTGGTGGAAACCATCTTCGACACGCTCAATGCCAAGGCGGCGCTGTTCGCGCTGGACGAGCTGATGGAAGCCACCGGCGAGCGGCTGCCGGTGGTCATCTCCGGCACCGTCACCGATGCCTCGGGCCGCATCCTGTCCGGCCAGACGGTGGGCGCCTTCTGGCATTCGGTACGCCATGCCAAGCCGCTGGCGGTGGGCCTGAACTGCGCGCTCGGCGCGGCGCTGATGAGGCCCTACATCGAAGAGCTGGCCAAGGTGGCCGGCGACACCTTCATCAGCTGCTACCCGAACGCCGGCCTGCCCAACCCGATGAGCGAGACCGGCTTCGACGAGACGCCCGACGTCACCGCCGGGCTGATGGAAGGCTT
Organism: Burkholderiales bacterium; assembly: GCA_017302505.1. Lineage (GTDB taxonomy): Bacteria > Pseudomonadota > Gammaproteobacteria > Burkholderiales > Burkholderiaceae_C > Rubrivivax. Next base: position 6,577 of record JAFLDH010000201.1, on the reverse strand, counting down.
CGCCCAGGCCGGCTTCCTGAACATCGCCGGCGGCTGCTGCGGCACCACGCCGGAGCACATCGCGCAGATCGCGCAGCGCGTCGGCCGTTACCAGCCGCGCTGTCGGCATGGTGCGCTGTTCAGTGATTTGGTCACGGCCTGAACGGCGACGCTTCACTACAATCCGGTTTCCCAAGGAGCGCTGCGACAGCCTTGCCGGCTGCCAGGCTTGGGACGCATCCGTGTTCAACTGCGCTCACCCGTCCAATCAGGCCGCGGTGAGCCCGGCGGCCTGTCGATGAGGCCGCATCCATGAACGCTACGACCCCCGCCGTCCCGCCGATGAAGCTCTCCGGCCTGGAGCCGGTGACCATCGGCGAAGGCCACCTGTTCGTCAACATCGGCGAGCGCACCAACGTCACCGGCTCGAAGGCCTTCGCCCGGATGATCCTGAACGGCGAGTTCGAGCAGGCGCTGGCCGTGGCCCGCCAGCAGGTGGAGAACGGCGCGCAGATCATCGACATCAACATGGACGAGGCCATGCTGGACAGCAAGGCCGCGATGGTGCGCTTCCTGAACCTGATTGCCGGCGAGCCCGAGATCGCGCGCGTGCCGATCATGATCGACAGCAGCAAGTGGGAGGTGATCGAGGCCGGCCTGAAGTGCATCCAGGGCAAGGGCATCGTCAACAGCATCTCGCTGAAGGAAGGCGAGGCCGAGTTCAAGCGCCAGGCGAAGCTGGTGCGCCGCTACGGTGCGGCCGCGGTGGTGATGGCCTTCGACGAGACCGGGCAGGCCGACACGTTCCAGCGCAAGATCGACATCTGCGCGCGGGCCTACCGCATCCTGGTGGACGAGGTGGGCTTCCCGCCCGAGGACATCATCTTCGACCCCAACATCTTCGCCATCGCCACCGGCATCGAGGAGCACGACAACTACGCGGTGGACTTCATCGAGGCCACGCGCTGGATCAAGGCCAACCTTCCCGGCGCCAAGGTGTCGGGCGGCGTGTCGAATGTCAGCTTCAGCTTCCGTGGTAACGACCCGGTGCGCGAGGCCATCCACACCGTGTTCCTGTACCACGCCATCCAGGCGGGCATGGACATGGGCATCGTCAACGCCGGCATGATCGGCGTGTACGACCAGCTGGAACCCACGCTGCGCGAACGCGTCGAGGACGTGGTGCTGAACCGCCGCAAGGATGCCGGCGAGCGGCTGGTGGAGATCGCCGAAAGCGCCAAGGGCGCGGCCAAGGACGATTCGGCGCGTCTGGCATGGCGCAGCGGCAGCGTGGAGCAGCGCCTCAGCCACGCGCTGGTGCACGGCATCACCGACTTCATCGTGGAGGACACCGAGGCCTGCTGGCAAGGCATCCGCGCCAAGGGCGGCCGGCCGCTGCACGTGATCGAAGGTCCGCTGATGGACGGCATGAACATCGTCGGCGACCTGTTCGGCGCCGGCAAGATGTTCCTGCCGCAGGTGGTGAAGAGCGCCCGGGTGATGAAGCAGGCGGTCGCCCACCTGCTGCCCTACATCGAGGAAGAAAAGCAGCAGCTGATCGCCGGCGGCGGCGAGGCCAAGCCGAAGGGCAAGATCGTCATCGCCACCGTCAAGGGCGACGTGCACGACATCGGCAAGAACATCGTCACCGTCGTGCTCCAGTGCAACAACTTCGAGGTGGTGAACATGGGCGTGATGGTGCCTTGCCAGGACATCCTGGCGAAGGCCCGCGTCGAAGGCGCCGACATCATCGGCCTGTCCGGTCTGATCACGCCCAGCCTGGAGGAGATGCAGCACGTCGCCGCCGAGATGCAGCGCGACGAGTGGTTCCGCATGAAGAAGATCCCGCTGCTGATCGGCGGGGCCACCACCAGCCGGGTGCACACCGCGGTGAAGATCGCGCCGCACTACGAAGGCCCGGTGGTCTACGTGCCCGACGCCTCGCGCAGCGTGGGCGTGTGCTCGGACCTGCTGTCCGACGACCGCGCCAGCCGCTTCATCGATGAGCTGAACGCCGACTACGTCAAGGTGCGCGAGCAGCATGCCAACAAGAAGGTCACGCCGCTGGTCAGCCTGGCGGCGGCGCGGGCCAACAAGACGCCCATCGACTGGGCCGGCTACACGCCGCCGAGGCCCAAGTTCATCGGCCGCCGCGAGTTCCGCAACTACGACCTCGCCGAGCTGGCCAAGTGCATCGACTGGGCGCCGTTCTTCCAGACCTGGGACCTGGCCGGCAAGTTCCCGGAGATCCTGCGCGACGAGATCGTTGGCAGCGAGGCGCAGCGCGTGTTCAGCGACGGCAAGCGTTTGCTGAACCGGCTGATCGAAGGCCGCTGGCTGCAGGCCAATGGGGTGATCACGCTGTTGCCGGCCAACACGGTGGACGACGACACCATCGAGGTCTACACCGATGAATCGCGCCGCCAGGTGGCGCTGCGCTGGTCGCCGCTGCGCCTGCAGACCGAGCGGCCGGTGATCGACGGCGTGAAGCGGCCGAATCGCAGCCTGGCCGACTTCATCGCGCCGAAGGGCACGCAGCCCGACTACATCGGCCTGTTCGCGGTGACCGCGGGCCTGGGCGTGGAGAAGAAGGAAAAGCAGTTCGTTGACGACCACGACGACTACAGCGCCATCATGCTGAAGGCGCTGGCCGACCGGCTGGCCGAGGCCTTCGCCGAGCGGCTGCACCAGCGCGTGCGCACCGAGTTCTGGGGCTATGCGCCGGACGAGGCGCTGAGCAACGACGAGCTGATCGCCGAGGCCTACCGCGGCATCCGCCCGGCGCCGGGCTACCCGGCCTGCCCCGACCACAGCGTCAAGCGCGCGATGTTCGAGGTGCTGCAGGCGCCGGCCATCGGCATGGGCCTGACCGAAAGCCTGGCCATGACGCCGGCGGCCAGCGTCAGCGGCTTCTACCTGGCGCACCCGCAGGCCACCTACTTCAACGTGGGCCGCATCGGTGACGACCAGCTCGAGGATTGGGCGCAGCGCCAGGCCATTGCCACCGACCTGGCGCGCCGCCAGCTGGCGCCGGTGCTGTAGCAGCCTGCGCCGGGGCGTGTCATTCGCGTCCGGCTGTAAGTGCGCTTCCGGCTCCGGTACAGCCTGATACACCGGCCGGGTCGCCGCTGTCGATAACTCCCTGCGGGGCGCCCAGGCGCGTCGTTGGGGATCGATGTGAGAACAATCAAGGCCCTGTACGGGGCAGTGGCGCTGTGCGGCGGCTTGCTGCTGTCGGCCTGTGGCGGGGGTGGCGGCGAGGCGGCCGTTGGCGAGACGCTCAGCAGCAGCGGTGGCAGCGTCGCCAACGAGATGCCGAGCTCGCGCGAGCAGGCGGCGCGCTTCCTGGCCCAGGCCACCTTCGGCCCCACCGAGGCCGACATCGACAGGGTGATGGCCATCGGCTATGGCGCCTGGATCGACGAGCAGCTGGGCTTGCCGGCGGCCTCGCACCTGGCGGCCTGGGAAAGCGCCAACGCCGCCATCAAGGCCACCAACCCCAGTAGCAGCGCCGGCCAGGACCAGGTGCTGGAGAGTTTCTGGCGCCAGGCCGTCACCGGCCCCGACCAGTTGCGCCAGCGCATGGCCTTTGCGCTGTCGCAGATCTTCGTCATCTCGATGCAGGACAGCGCCGTCGGCGACAACCCGCGCGCAGTCGCCGCCTGGCTGGACATGCTGGGCAGCCAGGGCCTGGGCAAGTACCGCGATCTGCTGGAGACGGTGTCGCGCCACCCGCTGATGGGCCAATACCTGTCGCACCTGCGCAACCAGAAGGCCGACCCGAAGACCGGCCGCGTGCCCGACGAGAACTATGCGCGCGAGGTGATGCAGCTGTTCTCCATCGGCCTGGTGGAGCTGAACGCCGACGGCAGCGCGCGCTCCGACGGCAGCAAGCCGCTGGAAACCTATGGCCCGGCCGACATCGCCGGCCTGGCCAAGGTGTTCACCGGCTGGAGCTGGGCCTGCCCCGACTGGCCCGACAACAACTGCTTCTTCTGGGGCTCGGTCAGCGGCAACAGCGATCCCGACCGCAGCTTCAAGGCGATGCTGGGCTATCCGCAGTACCACTCCACCGAGGAGAAGCGCTTCCTCGGCACCGCGATCCCGGCGCAGTCGACGTCCGACCCGCAGGGCAGCCTGCGCGTGGCGCTGGACACGCTGGCCGCGCATCCGAACGTCGGGCCCTTCATCGGCAAGCAGCTGATCCAGCGGCTGGTGACCAGCAACCCCAGCCCACAGTACGTGGCCGCGGTGGCCGCCGCCTTCAAGGGCAGCGGCGGCGACATGAAGGCGATGCTGCGCGCGGTGCTGATGCATCCCGAGGCGCGCGCCGCCTCGGCCACCGCCGGAAAGCTGCGCGAGCCGGTGCTGAAGCTGTCGGCTTACCTGCGCGCCTTCCCGCATGCGTCCGACACCGGCAACTGGCGCGTCGGCAACACCGACAGCAGCGGCAGCGCGCTCGGTCAGTCGCCGCTGCGCTCGCCCTCGGTGTTCAACTTCTACCGCCCCGGCTACGTGCCGCCGGGCACCGAGTCGGCCGTGGCCGGCCTGGCGGTGCCCGAGATGCAGATCACGCACGAGACCTCGGTGGCCGGCTACGTGAACTACATGCGCGACAACGTCGCGCAGGGCGTGGGCCAGTGGAACAGTGGCCCGAACCGGCGTGACATCCAGCCCGACTTCAGCGCCGAGCTGGCGCTGGCCGACCAGCCCGCGGCGCTGGTGGACCGCGTGGTCACCCGGCTGATGCCGGCCGGCGCACCGGCCGCGCTGAAGGCCGAGATCGTCGGCGCCATCGACAAGATCGTGATCCCCGCGCTGAAGAGCAACGGCTCGAACCAGAAGCAGGTGGACGACGCCAAGCGTGCCCGTGTCAACGCTGCCATCTTCCTGGCGGTGGTCTCTCCCGAATTCCAGGTGCAGCCATGAGCCCCACGAACGCTTCCCGCCGCCAGTTCCTGCGCCATGCCGGGGCCCTGGCCTCGCTGCTGGGCCCGACCGCCGCGCCGCTGGCGCTGAACCTGGCGGCCATCGGCGCAGCCTCGGCCCAGGCCGCGCCGGACTACAAGGCGGTGGTCTGCCTGTTCCTGTTCGGCGGCAACGACGCGCTGAACATGGTGCTGCCCACCGACAGTGCGTCGTGGACGAACTACAGCGCGGTGCGCAACCAGGCGCCGGATTCGATCGCGCTGCTGGCGCCAGGCACCCTGCCCAACACCGGGGCCAGCGCCGGCTCGCCGGCGCGGCTGGGCGGCGTGCTGCCGATCGTGCCGGCCAATGCCCAGGGCCGCACCTATGCGCTGCATCCGGTGATGGGCAGCCTGCAGCAGCTGTTCAACGCCGACAAGCGGCTGGCCATCGTGCCGAACATCGGCCCGCTGGTGATGCCCACCACCAAGGCACAGTACGGGCAGTCCTCGCACCCGAAGCCGGCCAACCTGTTCTCGCACAACGACCAGCAGAACACCTGGCAGGCGCTGGCACCCGAGGGCGCCACCCGCGGCTGGGGCGGGCGCATGGGCGACCTGCTGGCGTCGATGAACGCGCGGCCAGTGTTCACCTCGATTTCGGCCGCCGGCAACGCGGTGTGGCTGGCGGGCGACCAGGTGCAGCAGTACCAGGTCAGCGGCAGCGGCGCGATCCGCATGGGCAGCGACAGCAACGGCCGCATCTACGGCTCGGCCGACGTGGCGGCGGCGATGCAGCGCATCGTCAGCGGCACGCGCGGCACGCAGATCTTCGAGCGCGACCTGGCGGCGGTGCACAAGCGCGCCATCGATGCCGAGGTGGCGCTGCGCACCGCGCTGAAGCCGGCCAGCGACGCGCTGTTCGGCACCGCGCCGGGCAGCGGCAACTACAACCCCAACAACGACCCGAAGCTGCAGTACGACAACCCGCTGACCGGCGGCAAGAGCTTCAATTCGCTAGCCCAGCAGCTGCAGGTGGTGGCCCGCATGATCGACGCCAGCAATGCCGCCGGCGTGCAGGCGCGGCGGCAGGTGTTCTTCGTCAGCATGGGCGGCTTCGACACCCACGACAACCAGAACCGCAACCATGCCGACCTGATGGCGAAGCTGGCGCATGCGCTGGCCTACTTCGACAGCACGCTGGGTGCGATGGGCGCGCGCGGCAACGTCACCACCTTCACCGCCAGCGACTTCGGCCGCACCTTCACCAGCAACGGCGACGGCACCGACCACGGCTGGGGCGCGCACCACTTTGTGCTGGGTGGCGCGGTGCGCGGCGGCGACCTGTACGGCGCCTTCCCCACGCTGGGCGCGAAGAACGCCAACAACAACAACTTCGACTCGAGCCCCGACCAGCTGGGCAACGGCGTGCTGCTGCCCACTACCTCGGTGGAGCAGCTGGGCGCCACGCTGGGCCGCTGGTTCGGCCTGAGCGATGGTCAGCTGCTCGACATCTTCCCGAACCTGGCCAACTTCAGCCAGCGCAATCTGGGCTTCATGACGTAGCCGCCGGCTCCGCCAGCGAGCGCCGCAACTGCAGCGCCTCGGCCACGTGGGCGGTGGCGATCTGCTCGGCGCCGGCCAGGTCGGCCACGGTGCGCGCCAGCTTCAGCGCGCGGTGCAGGCCGCGG
>JAFLDH010000200.1 GCA_017302505.1 Burkholderiales bacterium | reverse complement strand
CGCGCGGTGGCGGCCGGCGCATCCACGGCCTTCGCGCTGACGCGGCCGCCGGGCCACCATGCCGGGGCGGACTTCTATGGCGGCTATTGCTTCCTGAACAACGCGGCGCTGGCTGCGCAGACGCTGCGCGACGCCGGCTTGCCGCGCGTGGCCATCGTCGACGTGGACTACCACCACGGCAATGGCACGCAAAGCCTTTTCTACGAGCGGGCCGACGTGCTGACCGTTTCGCTGCACGGCGACCCGCGCACCGAATACCCGTTCTACCTGGGCCATGCCGACGAGCGCGGCGCGGGCGCCGGCGAGGGCTTCAACCTGAATTTGCCGCTGCCGCGCGGCACCGGTTTCGAGGCCTGGCGGCCCGCGCTGCAGCAGGGGCTGCAGGCGGTGGCCGACTTCGCGCCCGGCGCGCTGGTGGTGGCGCTGGGCCTGGACAGCTTCGAGGGCGACCCGATTTCGGGCTTCAGGCTGCGCAGCGATGACTATTTCGACGTCGGTGCCGACCTGCGCGCGCTGGGCCTGCCCACCGTCTTCGTCTTCGAGGGCGGCTATGCGGTGGCCGAGCTCGGCCTCAACGCCGCCAACGTGCTGGAAGGCTTTCTGCGCTGAGCCCGCGTGGCGGGGCTCAGTCCGCCTTGGCGCCAGACTCCTTCACCACCTTGGCCCATTTGGTGATCTCCTTGGCCTGGTAGGCGGACAGCTCCTCCGGGCTGCTGATCCACGGCACCAGGCCCAGCGAGTTGAGCTTTTCGGCCACGTCGGGCAGCTTGAAGACGCGCTGCATCTCGGCGTTGATGCGCATCACCACCTCGCGCGGCGTGCCGGCAGGCGCGAACACGGCAAACCAGGTGGTGGCCTCGAAGCCGGGCACCGTCTCGGCCACGGTCGGCACGTCGGGCGCGGCAGGCGAGCGCGTGGCCGTGGTCTGCCCCAGCGCGCGGATCTTGCCTTCCTTGGCCATCGGCAGCGCCGAGGGCATGTTGTCGAACATCACCTGGATCTGCCCGCCCACCAGGTCGGGGATGGCGAACTGCCGGCCCTTGTAGGGCACATGGATCATCTTCGTGCCGGTCATCGACTTGAACAGCTCGCCCGACACATGCACCGAGGTGCCGATGCCCGGCGAACCGAAGCTCAGCTTGTCGGGGTTGGCCTTCATGTAGGCAATCAGCTCGGCCACGGTCTTCACCGGCAGGTCGTTGTTGACGACCAGCAGGTTTGGCGCCGAGGCCACGTGCGCCACCGGCACGAAATCGCGCACCATGTCGTAAGGCATCTTGCTGTACAGCGCGCCGTTGATCGAATGCGTGCCCACCGTGCCCATCACCAGCGTGTAGCCGTCGGGCGGCGCCTTGGCCACGATCTCGGCACCGATGTTGCCGCCGGCGCCGGCCTTGTTGTCCACCACCACCGGCTGGCCCAGTTGCGCCTTGTCGGCGAACAGCCGCGCCAGGATGTCCGGCGCACCGCCGGGCGGGAAAGTCACCACCATGCGGATCGGCTTGGTGGGCCAGGCTTGCGCGCCGGCGGTGGCGGCCAGTGTGCACAGCGCGGTGGCGAGCAGCAGCTTCTTCAGGAACATGGGGTCTCCGTGCTTGTTGTGGAAATCGCCGCTGCAGCATATCGGGCCGCGCGGGGGTCCCGACCCGTGGGATACCCGGCCCGCGCTCAGTCGCCGCGCAGGCAGCGCGCCTGCAGCTGCGCCCAACCCCGTGGCCCCAGCGCGCGCAGCGTGCGCATGTTGGTCTCGTAGATGGCCTCGGCCTCCGGGAAGGCTTGCACCGCTCTTTCGATGCTGTCCTCCCGCAGCAGGTGCAAGGTGGGGAAGGGCGATCGGTTGGTCGCGTTCTCGATGTCCTCGGGTGCGGTGCCGGCAAACTGGTACTGCGGATGGAAGCTGGCGACCTGCAGCACGCCGTGCAGATCCAGCGCCTGCAGCAGCCGGTCGGCGTCATCGAGAAAGTCGTTGTAGTCCAGGAAGTCCTGCAGCACCCACGGGTGCACCAGCAGCGTGGTCTCGGTCTGCTCGATCGGCGTGTCGCGTAGATGCAGCAGCTCGTCGCGCAAGGTGTCACGCAGCGCGCCGGTGTCGCGCGCATCACTGCAGACGTAGCGCACCAGGCCCTTGACCTGCACCGCCTTGGCGAAGGGGCACAGGTTCAAACCAATCACCGCCTGCTCGACCCAGGTGCGGGTGGCGGCCAGCGCGGCCTCGGTCTGCATGCTCAGAAGCCCGAGCCCGGCTGCTTCAGGAACTCGGTCTCCTCGGACGTGGAGGCGCGGCCGAGGATCGCATTGCGGTGCGGAAAGCGGCCGAAGCGCGCGACGATCACCCGGTGCTTGTCGGCCCAGGTGGGCAGGTCGGCCAGCCGTGGGTCGTCGGCGGCCAGTGCGCTGAACAAGCGCATCGATTCGTCCTGGTCGGCCAGCTGCTCCGAATGCTCGAAAGGCAGGTAGACGAACTGCCGCATCAGTGCCGGCAGCTGTCGGTCGGTGCCGGCGGCCACCAGCGCCCGCGCGGCGGCCAGCGCGCGCACATCGCCGGCAAACATGCGCGGCTGGTCGCGGAAGGCATTGCGGGTGAACTGGTCCAGCAGCAGGATGTAGGCCACCGCGTGCAGCGGCCGCGCCACCCAGGCGTCCAGATCGCCGCGCAGCGCGGCATCGATGGTGGTGCCGAAGCCGTCGCGGATGGCGGCATCGAAGGCCGCGTCCTTGCGGAACCATTCGGGACGCGGCAGCAGGTGATGCAGCTGCTGCGGCGTGCCGAACCAGAAGTCCAGCACGGCCTGGGCATCGCGGGCTGGGGTGCTCATGCCAGCAGGTCCTGGGTGTCGGCATGACGCCGCATGTAGCTGCGCACGTAGCTGCAGGAGGGCCGCACGCGCAGGCCATCGCTTCGCGCATGGGCCAGCGCGGCGCGTACCAGCGCGGCGGCAATGCCGCGGCCTTCGGCGGCGGGCGGCACCTCGGTGTGCACGATGTCCATCACGCCGCCGTGCAGGCGGTAGACGCATTCGGCCTCGCCGCCTTCGACCTGCGCAACGAAGCGCTGGGCGGCGGCCTGGTGGTGGATGGCAAGGTCCATGTCACTGCGATAGCTGCTGCCACAGGAAGGCGAACTCCAGCGCCATCATGTCGGCGCGCTGCGCATTGTCGGCGGCGCCGCCGTGGCCGCCTTCGATGTTCTCGAACAGCCAGGCCTCGTGCCCGCGCTCGCGCAGCCGCGCGGCCATCTTGCGCGCATGGCCCGGGTGCACCCGGTCGTCGCGCGTGCTGGTGGTAAACAGCACCGCCGGCAGCCGCGTGCCGGCCGGCATCGCCTGGGCCTCCGGCACGTTCTGGTACGGGCTGTACCTGGCGATCCAGTCCCACTGCGCCGGCTGGTCGGGGTCGCCGTACTCGCTCATCCAGCTGGCGCCGGCCAGCAGCCGGTGGTAACGGCGCATGTCCAGCAGCGGCACCTGGCAGACCACCGCGCGGAACAGCGCCGGCCGCTGCAGCATCACCGCGCCCACCAGCAGCCCGCCATTGCTGCCGCCCTTGATGGCCAGCTTGTCCGGCCGGGTGATGCGCGCGGCGATCAGGTCCTCGGCCACCGCGATGAAGTCGTCGAAAGCGCGTTGCCGCTGCCCCTGCAAGGCGGCCTGGTGCCATGCCGGACCGAATTCGCCGCCGCCGCGGATGTTGGCCACCACATGCACGCCGCCGCGTGCCAGCCAGGCCCGGCCGATGCTGCCGCTGTAGGCGGGCAGCAGCGGCACCTCGAAGCCGCCGTAGCCGTATAGCAGCGTCGGCCGCTGGCCGTCGGCCACCGCAGCAGCCGGCCACAGCACGAAATAGGGCACGCGCGTGCCGTCGGCCGAGGTGGCCACGCGCTGCTCGACCTGCATGCCAGAGGCTTCGAAGTACGCGGCGCGCGCCTTCAGCAATTCGCGCTGGTCGCTGCCGCTGCGGCCCAGCAGCAGCGATTCGGGTGTCAGGAAGTCGGTGTAGGTCAGCAGGTACTGCTCGGCCAGCGCATCGTCGGCCACCAGCGGGTCGTGCAGGCTCTGCACCGACAGGCTGCCGGGCGAGGGCGCCTGTACGGTGCGTGCCTGCCACTGCACGCCGTCGAATTGCCGCTCCTCCAGCCGGCCGGCCACGTTGTCCAGCACTTCCAGCACCAGGCCTGAACGCAGCGTGGCGTGTCCGGCTAGCGAACGCGACGCGCTGGGCTCGAACAACATCTGCCACTGCGGCCGGCCGGCCAGGTAGGCGGCCGCGTCGCTGGCCAGCAGCGCGCCGCGCGGCCAGGTGCGGCCGTCCACCGTCCAGTCGCTGCGCAACGCGAGCACCACCTGCCCGTACCAGAAGCCCAGTTGCGCATCGGCGGGTTTGGACAGCGGCAGCAGACGGCCGTCCTGCCAGAGCGCGTCTTCGCTGGTGAAGAAGTCGGGCGCGCGGCGGAAGATGGTGCGCTCGTGGCCCGGCGTCAGGTCCACCGACACGCTGACCGCCACATCGCTGGCCCGGCCCTCGAACACCGTTTCGGCATCGGCCAGCGGCTGCCCGCGCCGCCAGCGCTTGATGACCCGCGGATAGCCCGAATCGGTGAGCGAGCCGGGCCCGAAATCGCTGCCCAGGTACAGCGTGTCGCGGTCGGCCCAGGCGGCCTCGGACTTGGCCTCGGGCACCTCGAAGCCGCCGGGCACGAACTGCAGCGTGTGCAGGTCGAACTCACGCAGCACATGCGCATCGGCGCCGCCGCGCGACAGGCTCAGCAGGCAGTGCCGGTAGTCCGGCCCCAGGCAGGTGGCGCCCCCCCAGACCCAGTTCTCGCCCTCTTCGCGGCCCAGGGCGTCCAGGTCGAGCAGCGTGTCCCATTCCGGCTGCGGCTGGCGGAATTGCGCCAGCGTCGTGCGCCGCCACAACCCGCGCGGCTGTGTGGCGTCCTGCCAGAAGTTGTACAGATGCTCCCCGCGCCGGGTGACGCCAGGGATGCGGTCATGTGCATCCAGCACCTCGCGGATGCGCTGGCGCAATTCAGCAAAGGCGGGCCAGGCCTCGAGGCGGGCGCGCGATTCGGCATTGCGCGCACGCACCCAATCCAGCGCCTGTGCGCCTTGCACTTCCTCAAGCCACAGCCAGGGGTCGTCGTCGGGAGCGGGCGGGGAAGGCGAGTTCATCTTGGCCGCGGATGATAGGCGGCGCCCTCAAGCCGTCCCCATCAGCCGCTGCGGCGTGATCTCCAGCGTGTCGCCGCCGCTGCTGAGCCAGACCTGGCCGTCCTGGATGCTGAGCTGCCACTGCATCGACCGGGCCGCCAACTTCGCCAGCGCCTGCGCCTGCGCGGCGGGGATCTGCCAGACCGACAGCTTGTCCAGCCGCGTCAGCTTGTTGCGGATGCCGTTCCACCACACCTCGGCCGCGCTGCCGAAGCAGTAGATCGTCACTCGCTCGGCGCGGGCGTGGGCCTTGGACAGCCGGCGCTCGTCGGGCTGGCCGACCTCGATCCAGTGCAGCAGCTGGCCCGACAGGTCGTGCTGCCACAGATCGGGCTCGTCGGCATCGGACAGACCGCGCGCGAACTGCAGCGCACCGCGGTCGGTGTCGTGCGGCACGTTCAGCGCGAAGGCCAGCAGCCGCACCAGCAGCCGCTCCTCGGTTTCGGAAGGGTGCAGCGCCAGCGTCAGCGCATGGTCGGCATAGAGCTGCCGGTCCATGTCGGCGATCTGCAGCGTCGCCTTGTAGATGGTGGATTTCAGGGCCATGGGCCGCCTTGGAGTGAAGCGGCACTGTGCCACACTGCCGCGATCACATCGCGAGGAGACGGCATGGGCAGCAGGCTGGCGGGCAAGGTGGCGTTCATCACGGGGGCGTGTTCGGGCATCGGCCTGGCCACCGCCGAGCTGTTCATCGCCGAAGGTGCGCAGGTGCTGGCCGCCGACATCCAGGACGAGTCCGGCGCGGCGCTGCAGCGGCGCTTCGAAGGCCGGCTGCAGTATGCGCACTGCGACGTGACGCAGCCTGCGCAGATCCAGGCCGCGGTGGACCGCGCCGCGGCCACCTTCGGCGGGCTGGACATCGTCTTCAACAACGCCGGCGCCGGCGGCCAGCGCGGTGGCATGGACGAGATGACGCTGGAGGGCTGGGACGCCACGATGAACCTGCTGCTGCGCTCGGTGATGTGCGGCACGCTGTACGCGCTGCCGCACCTGAAGGCGCGCGGCGGCGGCGCTATCGTCAACACCTCGTCGATCTCGGCGCTGGCGGCCGGCTATGCGCCGGTGGCTTATTCCACCGCCAAGGCCGCGGTGCTGCACTACAGCAAGGTCTGCGCGGCCGACCTGGCGCGCTACCGCATCCGCGTCAATGCGGTGGTGCCGGGTTTCATTGCCACTGCCATCTTCGGCAGCGGCTTTGGCCTGGACCGCCAGGCGTCGCAGCAGATGGCCGCCACGCTGACCGAACGCGGCGGCAGCCTGCAGCCGGCCGGCCGCACCGGCCAGCCGCAGGACATCGCCGAAGCGGTGCTGTACCTGGCCAGCGACGCGGCCGGCTTCATCACCGGCACGCACCTGCTGGTGGATGGCGGCATGACGGTGGGCACCCGCGCCTCGTGGGACCCGACGGCTGCCCGCCCGGTGCAGGAAGCGCTGGGCCTGACGCCCGAGGCGCTGCAGGCCATGGCCCAGGCCGCGGCCGCGCGTGCCGCGCTCAAGTGAGGTAGGCGCTGATGTCGATGACGGCGATGCCGCGCGGCCCGCTGCCATCGGTGCGGGGCTGCTGCAGCGCGCTGAACACCACCCGCGTGCCGTCGGCAAAGAATTTGGCGTGCTGCGCCCAGTAGGCGGTGTGCGTCAGCTGCACCGGCGGCGCGCCTGTCTGCAGGTTGCAGAGAAACAGCGCGTAGCCGCCGGCCCGGCTGGACTCGAACACGATGTGCTGCCCGTCGGGTGACCAGTAGGGCGCGCGGCCCTGGTAGGCCGGGTCGTAGGCCTGCAGGCTAGCGCCGGCCTCCATCGGGCTGGAGACATAGCCGCTGCCGACCCGGCTGTTCAGGAAGATGTAGTTGTTGTCCTGGTCGTAGCTGGCCGACAGCGGCGGCGTCGCGCCCGGTGCCAGGCCCCAGGTGCTAAGGGCCGGCTGGCCGGCGTAGGCGATCGAGTCCAGCGTGCCGGGCCGCGGCGCGGCGAAGCCGCCGAAGAGTGTGACTGGCGGGCTGCTGGTGTCGTTGCCGTTCAGGTTGGCGCGCTGGCGGGTGCCGGCCCTCGTGTACAGGGCCGTGATCGGCAGCACCGGGTCGGCCGTGCCGTTCACGTTGTCCAGCACCAGGTGCGTGCCGTCGCTGGTCCAGTTGGGGTAGATGTGGCCGCGGGCGTCGGGCAGCGCGCTCAGGTTGCCGCGGTCGCTGGACAACAGGTAGATGTCGGTGCCGTTGACGCCCGTGACCTCGCCAGTGAAGGCGATCTCGCCATGCACCCAGCTCCAGTCGGGCCGGGTCTGCGAGTCGGGGAAGGGCACCGGCACCATCGCCGTCGGCGGCACCAGCAGGCCGAGGCCCGGGCTGGGCTGGTCGATGCCCTGGGCCAGGTACAGCAGCGTCGGCGCATCCTTCGGGTGTGGATGCGGCTGGCGCTCGAAGACAACTTGCGTGCCGCTCAGGTCCACGGCGGGCCGGTAGTCGGTATAGGCCGCGTCGCGCGTCAGCCATTGCAGCGGCGGCAGCAGGTTGCCCAGCGGGTCCAGCAGCAGCGATTCGGGCTCGCCGTCGTTGCAGCCGCCCAGGCCCAACGACAAGGCGGCCAGGCCGGGGCCGGCGGTGTACAGGAAGCGGCGACGGTCCATGGCGGCGGGCAGCGTGACAGGCCGCCGCAGTCTAGCCACGTCGCTGGGGGCGGCCCACCCCCGGACTCAGGGTCAGTCGACCTTGGCGCCTGACACCTTCACCACCTGCTGCCACTTGCGCGTTTCGGCGGCGATGAAGTCGCCCAGCTGCTTCGGCGTGCCGCCCACCGGCGTGGCGCCGAGCTTGGCGAAGCGCTCGGCCACCTCGGGCTTCTTCAGGATGCGGTCTACCTCGGCCGAGAGCTTGTCGATGATCGGCTGCGGCGTGCCGGCCGGCGCCACCAGCACGAACCAGGCCTCGGCCTCGTAGCCGGGCAGCACGCTGGCAATAGTCGGTACACCAGGCAGCTGCGGCGCCGGCTGCGCCGAGGTGACGCCCAGCGCCACCAGCTTGCCGGCCTGGATCAGCGGCAGCGCCGAGGGCATGTTGTCGATGGACATCTGCACCTGGCCGGCCGCCAGGTCCTGCAGCATCGGGCCGCTGCCGCGATACGGAATGTGGGTGACGAACACGCCGGCCTGTGTCTTGAACAGCTCGGTGGACAGGTGCCCGGTGGAGCCGTTGCCCGGCGTGCCGTAGGACAGCTTGCCCGGCTGCGCCTTCAGCAGCGCGATCAGCTGCTTGATGTCCTTGGCCGGCAGCTGCGGGTTGACCATCAGCACGTTCGGCACGCGCACCACGAAGGACACCGGCACCAGGTCCTTGGCGGTGTCGTAGGGCATCTTCGGGTACAGGAACTGGTTGATGGCCTGCGTGCCCGGCGTGCCCATTAGGAAGGTGTAGCCGTCGGGCGCGGCCTTGGCCACCTCGGCCGCGCCCAGGTTGCCGCCGGCGCCGGCCTTGTTCTCGACGATGAAGTTCTGCTTGAGCACCTGCGTCAGCTGCTCGGCGACGATGCGCGCCGTCAGGTCGGTGGTGCCGCCGGGCGCGAAGGGCACGACGATCTTCACCGGCTTGCTCGGCCAGTCGGCCTGGGCCCAGGCACTGCCGGCGCAGGCCAGCGCGGCGCTCAGCAGCAGGGCGCGGCGGCGGTTCAGCGCGGCCCTCATGACGCCACCTTGGCCGGGCGGGCCGCGCGCGCCCGA
>JAFLDH010000020.1 GCA_017302505.1 Burkholderiales bacterium | reverse complement strand
TGTTGACGCCGACCGAAAATTGACCAGCAAAGCCGGGTGATGCCGACCGAAAACTGACCAGGGTGTTCAACCTACCCTGCTGCTTTTTTGTGCAGCGGGGATGAAGGAGTGATCACCATGGCCATGATGGGCAAGATCCGCTCGATGCACTTCCGGCAAGGGAAGTCGATCAGCGAGATTGCGCGGCTGACGAGTCTGTCGCGCAACACGATCAAGAAGTGGCTTAAGGCGCCGCAGGGTGCCGAGCCGAGGTACCGGCGTCGGGAGATGCCGACGAAGCTGGCGCCGTTTGTTGAGGCGCTGAACAAGGCGTTGAAGGCCGACGGGCACCGCCCGCGGCACGAGCGGCGCACGGCGCGGGCGCTGCATGTGGAGTTGCAGGCCCTGGGTTACGAAGGTGGCTACACGCGGCTGACCGACTACCTCCGGGCTTGGCGCGACGAGCAAGGCAAGGTCAGCGCCACCAGCGCCTTCGTGCCGCTGAGCTTCGAGCTTGGCGACGCGTTCCAGTTCGACTGGAGTGAAGAAGGCCTGGTCATCGGCGGCATCTACCGGCGCCTTCAGCTCGCGCATTTGAAGCTGTGCGCCTCGCGTGCGTTCTGGTTGGTGGCCTACCCGACGCAGGGCCACGAGATGCTGTTCGACGCGCACACGCGCAGCTTCGCGGCGCTGGGCGGCATCCCACGCCGGGGCATCTACGACAACATGAAGACCGCGGTCGACAAGGTGAAGAAGGGCAAGGGGCGCGTGGTCAACGCGCGCTTCGCGGCGATGAGCGCGCACTACCTGTTCGACCCGGACTTCTGCAACGTCGCTTCGGGCTGGGAGAAGGGCCGGGTGGAGAAGAACGTGCAGGACAGCCGCCGGCGCGTGTGGATCGAGGCTGCGCGCCAGCGCTTCGGCTCCTTCGACGAACTCAACGCCTGGCTGGCGGTGCGCTGCCGGGCCCTGTGGCAGGAGATCCGGCACCCGGAGCACGGCCAGTTCAGCGTGGCCGAGATGCTCGAGCACGAGCTGCCGCAGCTCATGCCCATGCCCGAGCCCTTCGATGGTTATGTCGAGAACCCGGCACGCGTGTCCAGCACCTGTCTGGTGACGGTGCTGCGCAACCGCTACTCGGTGCCGTGCGAGCTGGCCGGGCACATGGTCTCGACCCGGCTGTACCCCACGCGCGTGGTCGTCGTGGCCGAGGACAAGATCGTCGCCAGCCATGCGCGCCTGAGCGACCGCGGCCAGACCAGCTATGACTGGCAGCACTACATCCCGCTGGTGCAGCGCAAGCCCGGTGTACTGCGCAACGGCGCGCCGTTCGCCGACATGCCCGCGCCGCTTCTGGCCTTGCAGCAGGCGCTGCTGCGCCGCCCTGGAGGCGACCGCGTGACGGCGCAGGTGCTCGCGGCGGTGCCCACCGCCGGACTGGACGCCGTGCTCGTGGCCGCCGAGCTGGTGCTGGAGAGCGGCGCTGTCAGCGCCGAGCACGTGCTCAACGTAATCGGGCGCCTCACCGCGAGTCCGCCACCAGAGAAGGTGGAGACGGCGCTGCGTCTGAACGAAGCGCCGCGTGCGGACACGGGCCGCTACGACGGCCTGCGCGACCAGGCCGGCCAGGAGGTGGACCATGCGTGACGTGACCGCCGAACTGAGGGCATTGCGGCTGCACGGCATGGCCGGCGCCTGGGCCGACCTCGTGGCCCAGGGTGGCGGCGTCGGCGTGGACAGCTCGCGCTGGCTGATCGAGCACCTGCTGCAGGCCGAGGGCACCGACCGGGCGATGCGCTCGGTGAGCTACCAAATGAGCGCGGCGCGCTTCCCGGCGCACCGCGACCTGGCGGGCTTCGACTTCGACGCCTCCAAGGTCGACCGGGCGCTGATAGACCAGCTGGCCGATCTGTCGTTCACCGAGGCCGCGCACAACGCGGTGTTCATCGGCGGGCCAGGCACCGGCAAGACGCACCTGTGCACCGCGCTCGGCGTGGCCGGCATCACGCGGCATGGCAAGCGGGTGCGCTTCTACTCGACGGTGGACCTGGTCAATGCGCTGGAGCGCGAGAAGGCCGAGGGCAAGGCCGGGCGGATCGCGGCGAACCTGATGCGCATGGACGCGGTCATCTTGGACGAGTTGGGCTACCTGCCGTTCAGCCAGGCCGGCGGAGCACTGCTGTTCCACCTGCTGAGCAAGCTGTACGAGCGCACCAGTGTGATGATCACGACCAACCTAACCTTCGGCGAGTGGGCCGCCGTCTTCGGCGACGCGAAGATGACTACCGCGCTGCTGGACCGGCTCACGCACCACTGCCACATCGTGGAGACCGGCAACGAGAGCTACCGCTTCCGGCACTCCAGCGCCACGGCCAAGACGCGCATTAAGGCGCGTGAGCAGGCCCGACGTGCCAAGCCGGCGCCGGACGACGAGCCGTTCTGACCGGCCGCCGCGCGGGGCAAGCCGCTACGGGCTACGCCCTGCGCGGCTTGCCCCGCGCACCATCGATGCCGAACAACGGAGTACCGACAACAGCAAAGACCTTAGACTTATCCACAGCTCGCCTCGATCGAGACGGGCTTCCCCCCCTGGTCAATGTTCAGTCGGCACGGGTGGTCAAAGTTCGGTCGGCGCGCACACCTCGCGCATTCCGTCGATGCGATCGGTGACGAAGCAGGCGCGACGGCCGGCACCGCATTGAGCTTGTGGATGACGTTGCTGTTCGGGACCTGCGTCGCGCACGAACTCATCCACCGGCGGGACGGTAGGCAAGCTGTGCTCGGCTACGCGCTGGCGGGCTTCTGTGGTTATCCGGCGCTCGGCATGGAGCACCTGGCTCATCACGCCCGCCCGGGAGACACGCGCCTGGCGGAGTACCCCCTCAGGTCCGAATCGCTCTGGCGCTTCGCTGGCCGTCGCTTGCAACGCGTCGGCATGGATCTGTTCGGGCCGGGTGCCGCCGTTTGGAACCCGCGGGTCCGCATTCCGAATCCGGCGCGCACCCGGGTCGCACTGCTCGCCACGATCTTCACTCTGGCTGCGTTCTGGATGCTGGCAGGGTTGGCCGGCGCACTCCTCTACCTGGTGGTGTGCTGCGCAGTGGCGTTCGGGATCCAGCTGATCACCTACATCCAGCATTGGGGGCTGGGGGACGACAGCATCCCCGATCGCATCGGCTACGGCCGCGGCTGGGAGGAAGACTGCCGCTTTCAGGCCTGGGTCACCCTGAGCATCAGCTTGCACGACCAGCATCACCGGGACAGCCGCAGGCCCTTCTACAGGCTGGACTTGTCGCCTGACTCGCCGCGATTGCCCGCTGGCTATGTCCTTCTGATGTTTGCCAGCATGGTCCCATCCGTCTGGCATCGGCTCATGGAGCCGCAGCTGGCAAGGTGGATCCTGATGCCGGACAGTCCGCAGTCAGCCGGTCGGCGAATCACCTGCTTTGGGCTGTACGACGCCCGCGACAACGCCGAGACCTGACATGCCAGGCCCGCGCCTGAACTCGCCTATGCGCGCGGCCTGGATGCCGTCACGAACCAGGTACTCGACGGGGCCCAGATGCCGCCGGATTGTCGAAACTGTTGGAGGACATCGCGCAGCGCGGAGATGACCTGTGGCTTGTATTTCTCGCCGTCGGGCCCTGCCAGACGAATGATCTCGCCAGCCGGTCCCAACGACATGGCGAAGTCGACTGCATCGTCCATGTCGCGGCCAATGCAGACATCGCAGTCATGGCGCTCGAACGAGATGCGCTCGAAGCCGGCACCTTGAAGCATGGTGCTGACGGAGTCGGCGTCGGCCATCGAGAACGGGCCGGGACCGCAATGCACCTGGTCCGTCGCATCGTGCGACACCACCGGCACGATGTCCCTGACACGCAGCTCCGCCTCGTGCAGCCAGGGGTTGTCCTCGCGCCTGCGCCAGACGATCTGCATGAAGCTGCCGCCTGGCTTTAGCGCCCCACATACGTTGCGCATGGCGGCGTCAGGGTCGGCGAAGAACATCGTGCCGAAGCGTGAGAACGCTTGATCGTAGGGGCCACGCAGATCGCATTCCTGCACGTCGCCCTGGACAAATTGCGCGTTGCTCACTCGCTGGTCGCGGCAATCCGTCTCGGCAGCGCGGACGAAGTTGGCTGCGCAGTCGACACCGACCACACTGCCGCTCAGGCCGACACTTCGCGCAATGAGGAGGGTGCAGTCTCCGAAGCCGCTCCCGACATCGAGGACATGCGCGCCGAGTGGGAACCGACACCGGCTCAATGCAGCTTCGCTGTGCTTCGACAGCCCATCGGCGATCAGATGCTTGAAGCGGCAGAACTTGTCGAACAGCACGGTGTTCCATGCTTCGATCATGATGCGATTGATGTCTGCCATGGCATACCTTTCCAGAGCAGTCGAGCGGTTTGATCGAAGGGGAGTACTGGCCGATGCGTAGGAACAGTGTCGCTACCAACGGCGATTGGTCAACCCCCAATGCCTCGGCAGGCAGAGAAAGTGTCGCGCGATCGCCGAGGTCAGGTATGCGTCGGATTGCGGCCGATGATGCCCTCAAGGCCGGCTGCTGGTGTCGACCCATAGCGGCCCAACAGCTTGCCGGGTTCGTCGCCAGATAGCCGTCGGTCGACCGCGCAGGCCAAAGACCGAAAGGGCGAACCATTCCGTGTCGTTTTAACGCTACCGTGATCTTCCCTCATCACCTTCATCGCTTGTAGACAGCCTGTCATGCCTGATGAAAGGCGTTGTTACACGAATGTTGACGTCCGCTTCGACCTGTCCACTTTGGTCATCGAAGATCACCGCACTGGCACTTTTGAAGAGGGCGTCTCGGTCCAACTGACATTGACACAACCACATCAAGGCTACGCCCACACCGCCGGCGGAAGCGACGCCGTGTACTCGATCACCAAGAAGAGCTGCTGCAGCCGCGCCGTCATTGCTTCGGCCTGTGCTTGCGTGGCGGACCACGCCAACTTCCATTCCGCGGCCTTCGGGTTCGCCGGCAGCGCAGGAAGCGGCTCTTCGCCCGCCGCCGGCTGCACGCCGTAGCGTGCAGGCTTGAGCTGCGGGTTCACCATGCCCATCGTCAGGGTGAAAGCCGCCTCCGCGTCCGCGGCATTGGGGTTCAGCTCGATCTTGAACGACTCCAGCGTGTCCTCGCCCTCGGCCGGCCGCAGCATGGCGATCGCGTGTATGGCCCCGCGCTTAAGGGCCGCGCCCTTGAGGAAATACGGGAAGCGATCCAGCCCCACGGGTAGCGCGGCTTCGCGCTTGATCGGTGCTTGCTCATCGACCGGTGCGCGCGTCAGCGCAGCCCACTGTTCGGGGAACTCGTGGCGCACACTGAACAAGCGCATCAGCGGCGCCTTCGATTCGACGGTCAACGCCGCCAGCGTCTGGCGCGCCGAGGCCACCGCCGCGTCGCGGAACACCTGCCCCGCCTCCCTCGCAGAATAGCGGATGTGCAACACGACGTCGGTGATGCTCTGGTGGTCGAAGCGCGGCCACGGCGCGTTGAGCTCCACGCGATAGCGAGCCACCGCGCCCGCGCCTTCGCAGGGCAGATAGCGCTCGTCGCGCGCATTGAGCTCGAACACCCCCGCGTCGTCGCGCGCCGAACTGGTGGCCACCGCGTCAGCAATGGCGTAGCTCACGATGAAGCGATCGTCGTTGTCGCCGGTGCGAGCATAGGGACGGCCGGCAAGATCCTGGCGTATGCGCGTTTCGTGGCGCAGCATGCGCACCGTGCAGCTGACCGGCTCGTACGGCCCCGCGACACAAGGGATCGACACGCTCAAGGAACGCACGCGCCGGAAGTAGTGCGAGGGGTAATCCAAGTCGAACAGGAGTTCCGGCACTTCAAATTCGCAGACCCCCTGCTCTTTGAGCGCGAGAAGCTGCAGCGGATCGAGGCTTGCGAGCGAAACGCTGCGCGTCAGTTCGAACTCGCGCCGGTTCTGCGCATGGTATGCACGCTCCATCTGGCGCAGTGCCAGATGCAGCCGCTCGCCGGCCAGGAGCCCTTTGCGCGCACCGTCCCAGTCTTCGTCGCCGATAAACGACGCGCCCAACTGCCCCGTTTCCCACCGGAAGCACGCCTGCGCGCGCAAGGCGAGCTCCTTGACCTCGCGGTACGCACGCAGGTACATGCCCGAGCAGGTGGACTGCATCCAGGCGTGCAGCTGCACGTTGCCGAACTTCTCCTTCAGATACTCGCGAACGCCTTGCGCATGGTCCAACGCTACCTGCTGGTTGTACTGCTCCTTCAGAGCGATGTTCGCTCGCATCCGGCTCAGCCCCAACTGCTTGTCGATCTGCGCCAGCTCGCGTGCCATCACGTTGTGCTGGTGCGCCCATTCCTGCTCGCGGCGCAGGTAGGAGGCGGACTTGCCTTGTACCGTTGCGCGGTACGAGTCCTGTGCCGAAAGGTTCTGGATCTGGCGGGACCACGCATGCAGCCCGGCGATGAGGTTGGGGCCGCCCCAATGGTAGGACGCGCCGACGCCCACGGGCTTGGTCGCGATCTCGAGGCTTCCGAACATCGACAGCAGACTGGCGAGCCCCTCGACGAAAGCCGCACGCACCTGCCAGTCGCGTGCGCTGTGCAGCGCGCTGAATTCATCGGCTTCCAGCTGGATCAGGCGCAGGCCGGCTTCCTCGCTGGCCACCAGCTTGGTGCTGAGGCTGGGACGTTTGTCCTCGATGGGCTCGCCTTCCTTTGGTTCGGTGCCGTTCTCGTCACCGAGAAGCTGGCGCAGGTGCATCAACTTGGCCACCGCCACCGCGCGACCGGCCAGCAACGCGTCGACATTGGCGTTGGCTTCCTCCACCTGGGCGTCGCGGATCGACTTCACCAGGCCCGCCAGGTCCGCCTCGTTCGACGCGCGCCGCAGCGCGAGTTCCTCGTTTTCCTTGCGATCGATGGCAGCGAGAAGCTGCGTGCCGGCGGCCTTCAGGTCGGCACACGCCTCGAGTGCTCGCGCAATCGAGAACGTGAAGCGCTGGTAAGGCAGTGCCGCGCCGACGCCGCCCACGGCATCGGCCAATGGCAGCCCGGCAGCAACCGCGCGCACCAGCATCATCGGGTCCAGCGGCGGCTCGAACAGCGGCAGTGTGCGCACCACGCCCTGCAGGTTCATGCTGTGTCGGATCTTGTAGAGACGGTCCTCGACGGCGTCCCAGTAACTCAGAAGGCGTTCGTTCCGCGGCACGCAGAAGTACAGCGACTGCGCCGTGCCCAGCAACGCCGCCGACTGGGCATCGGCAGTCATGGGCGTCAGTGACGCCGCGGCAAACGGGAACTCGTTTTCGATTTCCACCAGCGCGTTCGAGAAAGCATCAAGCCCCGAGCGCAGCTCGGCGAAGCTGTACGCCACCGGGCGCGTGCGCGGCGGCACGATCTGCGGGCGTGGCCCCCACAGCGCCGCCAGCATCACGTAGTACTGGGTGGCCTCGTTGATCTTCTCGATCGTGTCGGCGCGGAAGCACTGGTCGCCCACCGCGAGCAACAGGTCCGAGTACTGCATCACCACCTGCTTGCGGTAGCTGTCCAGGCGCATGCGCGCGATGCGGTGCGGCTGGAACGGGTTTTTCTGCCAGTCGGCGATCTGCGCCTCGGCCTCGCTGCGCGTTTGCTGGTCCGCTGGCCGCTCGCTGGACAGCAGGGCCAGCATCGTGTCGATGCGGGCGCGCTCGGCGTCGCGTAGCGGCAGCGTGTTCCAGTAACGGTGCGAGGTGAGATCGGGCGCCCGCGAGGTCGCGTCGAAAACCGCGCGGATCGCACGCAGCGCTTCCTCTAGGCGCAAGTTGCGCTGAAGGAATTCGACGACGCGCATCGGGATGTGGAAGAACAGCTCCCAGTTGTATTTTGAGTAGGCGCCCTGCGGGCTGAAATCGACGTCGTGGCGCGGATACGGGTCGCTGACCTTTGACGTGGGCTGCCAGGCACGGTCGAAATAGAAGCGCTCGGCCGACGTGCCGGGCCAGCCTTCGTTGGGGTGCCAGTAGTGCTTCAACCCACCCGGCTCGGGCACCACGACCTCGAAGTTGCCGACCAGGCCGAAGTGGCTTTGCACCAGGCAAGCCGGCCCGCTCGCCGTGCTGGAGATCACCTGCCCGCGCCGCCACAGCCTCGGCAAGCGCGAGTTGTCGCGCCAGTAGTGCACCAACTGCCGCCCCTCCAGCACCACCAGCTCGTAGTTGCCCCAGCTGGCGCAGTCGCGCACCCGGCTCTGGATCAGGCTCGCCGGGCCGGTGGCCTGGTCGGTGATCACGACGCCGCGCTGCCAGCCAGCGGTGGCATCGAATTGGTAGTGCATCAGGCGCATGCGCTGGCGATCCAGCGGGTTGCGCTCTAGGACGACGGCGTCGTATCCCGGCGCGCCACCCGACGCACTGCCCTGCACCATGCATGCGGAGCCTCGCACATCCGTGCACACCACGCCCAGCCGCGTCCATGCGCCGTTCGCGTTATCCTGGCGATAGTGGGCCAGCTCGAATACGTCGGCTTGCGCCGTCTTCTCGGGCACAAGCAGCTCGAGGCTGCGCTTTCCACCGGTCCGTGCGGTGCTTTCTATCGCGCAGGGCACCAGTGGGTCCATGGCGTTGGCCGGCAAGCCAATATTTGCGGTAACGACGCCCCTAAAGTTCCATACTGCTGCATTGCCAGGGTCGCGCGTGAAGTGCGCCAAGCCATCGGTTCGCACCACAAACGCTTCGCCGCGGCCGGGGCTCACGCGCCCCTGGCTGTCCGTGGTGCGTTCCGACATGCGCTCCAGCAGCGCGACGCCGCCGCTCGCGTTGCCAGTGACCGCGCCCACGGCGACCCAGTCGGCCGCGACGTTGCCGCTGTCGTGCGTCGTCCAACGCACGCCTGCACTTTCGCGCAGCAGGATCTCGAGGTTGCCGGGCCGCCCCCCCGCGGCCTCAACGCGGCCGACACCACCTTCGATGAGCGCGGCCGTCACGACCGCGCCCGCCGAGGCAATCGTATAGCCGGGATGCCACGGCTCCCTCAGGTAGGTGTTGCCCAAGGCTTGCGTGTCCAACGACCAGAGCCGCGCCAACCCGCCGTCGTTCAGGCGGCGCGTGAACTCGGCGGCCCAGGGGTGGAACGCCACTTCGAAGCTCATGTGCAGCGATTCGCTGAGAGGCACGAAGATCTTGTCGACCGTCCCGGACCACAAAGCCTTCGCTACCGGGGAGTTCATCTGCGCTCCGGAGAGCAGCTGATCGACGGGCGCGGCGGCGGCGCCTCCGCCCATCTGACTGCTGCCACCGCTCATCATGTGCTGGGCGGGAACGGTGTGCGACAGGCCCGAGCGCTGCACCAATGTGTTGAGAGCCGAGCCTTTCAAGCCGATCGCGTCGGCGAGCCACGGATGCGCAGGGACCTCGGCTGGCACCGCGAACACAGCATGCCGGCTTGCCTTTGCCTGCACCGTGGTGAACTCGAACGCGCTCGCCTTCGCGCTGGCTTTGTTGGGAGTCGCAAAGTAGCTGTAAGACCACTCCACGGCTGCACTGGACCAGCCGAAATAGCTCTCGCGCGGGCCCTCCAGCATGTGCGGCCCGTCGAGCACGGCATTGCGCGATTGCGTCGCCGAAAGGAAGCGAAACGGTTGGGGCGGGGCTGCCAGCAGCTTCACCTGCGACTTGCCCGGCGTACTCAGCGTCAGCGGGCCAACTCCACGCGCAGCCATATAGGAGCTCACACCATTCAATGGAACGAGCTCGCGGGTCGCCCACCCCGGGTTGAGCTCTTGCGCCTGGAAATCGCCGTACGGGTCCAGGCCCATGAATCGGCCGACACAGACGTCGGTGCCCCGCATCACCCACAGCTCCAGCGTGGATCCACCTTGCACTGCCTTGATCCGGTACAGGCTCGCATCTCCGAGCGGCTGCCCCTCGTGCCGGTCCGCCGACGGCAGGTACTTGGCCTTGTGCACGGATTTGTTTCCCTCCGTGACCCACTCGAAGCCCGCGATGACCAACTCGTGGGGCGGGTAGTCGACCGATGCGTTGCTCACGCGCTTCTGCGACCACTTGCCGTCTTCGTGCAGGCTCCAGGACAGCTTGATCTCCCAGAACTGCTGCGGCGGCGTGATCGGGATCGGCTTGTTCGGATCCACCGGCGCCAGCGAAGGAGCGTCCGACTTCAGGGACAGCGTCAACCAGAACAGGTACAGGCGCCTTCTCCACACGACCGGCAACAACTGAACGCCGCTGCCCTCGGCGGTCTCGCTGCCCTGGATCTCGACGTCGATGCGCTCCCATGGCGTCCAATCGCGCCGGTCCACCCAGCGGCGGTACCAGTAGCGGCGCGGCGCGCCACCCAAGGTGCGGCCGATCACATGCAGGACGCTTCGGTCGGGCGCGGGGGGCGCGTCGTCCGCGAACAGCGCCACAGTCTCGAGCCTCGAAACCTCCTCGAGCTTGGCAAGATACGAGCGCACTGCGCGCTCTGCGAGCTTTTCGCTGACGTCGACCTGCGCCAACTCCGCCTCCAGCTCCTCGAAGAACGGTGTCTTGTCGTCGCGCAGCTCGCCCAGCAGCATGTTCTCGGTGTGCACGAATACGCTGCGATTGGCACGCCACACGTTGAAGCTCTTGCGCCATTGCCACTGCAGGGCATCGATCAGCTGCGGCTGCAGCAGCGTGTCGCAGTTCAGCAGGATGCGATTGGCGAACAACTGCACCGAAGAGATCGCCTGCTTCACCCGCGAGGTGAGCATCTTCGGATCCATCTGCACGTCGATGAGGAAGTGCTCGAACAACTGGTCCGCCGTGTGCAGCTGCAGCCCGCGGATGGCAGGCAGCGTCAGGACGTGGGCCACCAAGCTGGACCGTTGCGCCTCGCGCAATTGGTCGTTGGTGGTGCGCGCGATCGACTCCCATGCGGCTGCGCCGAATCGCGCCTTCACGAGGTCCTGCAGCGCCCGTGCTCCCGCGGGTGTCGGGTTGTCGCACCAGGCGCGAAGCTCGCCGGGAGCGCCGCCCAGGTCGTTGGCCAGCCGTGTCAGCCGTACCAGCGACCGCATGCCGTCCACGGTCGCGAGCCGTGCATCCGCCCAGCCCAAGGCCGCCGCACTGGCGGCAACTTGCGCCGTGGGAGTGCCTAGAAGGGCCGCAACTGCATCGAGCCGCGCCTTGGCCGCTGCAGCGTCCGCCGGCGCCGCCAGGCACGCCGCCATCTGCTCTGCATCCGCGGCGCAATCGTCGCGCAATGCCGCCCACGCGGCTGCCGCCACGACCATCGCCATCACGGACCGCGCCCGGGCCAGTGGCGTCTCCCCGGCCGCCAGGGCATCAGCCGCCGCGTCGCCGCACGGTATGCGGTTGGCATCGAAGCCACCTGCGAGCGCAGGGTGGGCGGTGAGCCAGCCCAGGTCCGGCGCTCGCAGGCGCAGTGCGTTGGCCAGGGCCACCACCTTGAACAGCCGCATCGCGGCAGCCTGGAAGGTAGCGTCCCCTCCTGGCTGCGGCAGGAAATCGTCGCGCAAGGGGCGCGATGCATCGCGTACCGAGTGCAGCACGTCGGTTTGCGCAAGAAGCAAGGTGGCGAGCGCGGGCGCGAGATCGAGCGCGTCGGTGCAGGCACGCACGATCCCGTCACGGCGGGCGTGCTCGCCCACGCGCCGGAGCACGAGTGAGCGGCGCAGCACCCGCTGTGCTTCGCGTTCCTCGAGCGTGAGCGCTGGTGCAGTGGCCGGCGGTTTCGCCAGCTCCTGTCGGTCCGCGTCTGCGAGCAACATGGCGAGGATGGCATCGAGCCGGGCTTTCCAATCCTCGGGCTCAACATTCGAAGTCCATTCGACGATGTTCAACACAGCGTCCAGGTCGGCTCCCGACGGGACGTACGTACCGAGCTTCTGGCGCAAGACCTCGGCAGTGGGCGTTTGCAGTGCCGCCGCGAGTTCCGCCTCCGTCGATTGCACCCGATCGGTGATGGCGCGCTGCAAGGCCGTCGCCTGCTTGAGCGCTGCTTCCAAGGTTTGCGCGCCCGCGTGCCGGCCGAGGAATGCCAGCTGCGCGGCGGTGATGCCTGATGCGCGCAGCGCACCCAGCACATCAAGAAATGCCAGCATCTGCTGCGGGTCGGCAAACGGGTCACCTGCACCGGGCGGATCGCTCAAAGGATGCACGGTGGCGCAGAGCAGGCGGTGCCCTTCGATCACCAGCGCCAGCGGCGCACCGCTCGCGCGCGCCAGTTCCGCGTACCGGCGCATCGCAGAAACGTTGGCGATGGTCAGCGGCGTGCCCGGTGTACCGCCGCCTGCCTCGACGATCTGCAGATAGGAGGCGATCAGCGTGAACTCGGTGTCGCGCAGGCGCAGCGCCGCTTGAAGCGTCGTGCGGCGGTCGAACATCGTCGTCACCGCGGCCGGTGCAGGCAGGCGCACGAGCGCGCTTTGCGGCACGTCGAGGTCGAACGCAGGCTCCGGATTGGGCGATACCGCGCGGTCCGCGAAAAGCGAGAGCCAGGTCGACGTCGGCCCGGCCGTGTCGATCGGCGCCCACATCCCGAGCCAGGTGGAAACGGCGCCGCCGAAGCGCTCGACCAGCTGGCGCAACTGCGCGATGCGCTGCACCGCTGCTGCCGGGTCCGCAGCGAAATCGAAAGCCACAAGGGCGCGATCCAGGTCTGCAACCGACCAACCCGTGCGGCGCCGCAGCCGCACGAAGCGGGCCAAATAGAGCGCGCTGCCCGCCGTCAGTGGCAAGCCACCGCGTAGGCACAGGTACGTTTCGTCAAGGTTGCATGGATCCGCGGCTGACTCCAGCAGGATGAGCCCATCGAGATCGGCCATCCACTGCGCGAACTGCTCCTTGGTGACCGAGCGGTTCGCAAGGATGGCAGCGACTTCCGCCGGGGGCTCCAGCGCGCCGGCCTGCAACCATGCCTCGAAGGATGCGACCGGCATGCCGAGGGCGGCGAGCAGCCTTGCGATGCCCTCCACATGCGATTGCAGCTGCTCGTTAGTCACGCCGGCGCCCGCCAGACGTGCCTGCACGGCAGGTGGAATCGCGAACGGGCTCGCAGCGACCAGCGCCGCGCTTTCGGACGGTGTCAACGCCAAGGCGACCGGCACCGACGCTCCCACTACCTCGAGCAGGCGGGTATAGGCTGCGGCACCCGAGCGCTCGATCGATCGCAGCGCCTGCTGCGCCGGGTTGAATCCGCGGCTGGCGACGATATCGATCAGCTCGGGATAGTCGGTGGCGGTGCGACGTAGCACATCGCGAACCGACACACGCGAGATCAACTCGCCGATGATCGACGGGTCATTAGCCTCGAAGCCGAACAAGAGCTTGACATCAACGCCGCCGGGCGTTCCGTCCAGCTTCTGGCCCGTGACGACCTCATATTCGCGAGCGCTCATCCCCAGACTCTCGGCCACGATGGTGGCCGGCCAGTTGTCGTCCGCCGGCCAGAGGAACGCCCGCAGCAGTTCCAGCCGCGAGTGTTCCAAGCGAACCAGGTGCAGCCTGGATGCTTCCAGGGAGCCGTCGAACGGCAGTTGCGGTGGGTAGACCGCTTGCGCGAGAACCTCGTACGCCTTGTCGTTGACGAATTGCGGGCTCGCCAACAACTCACGCGGGTTGCGATCCGAGCTGTCGAACGCGGCACGTTCGTCGAGCTGCCCGTGCACGACGTAGCTTTCGAGAACTTCATTGACCAAGTCGACGTAGGGCAGCGGCTGGTTCGTGTTTTCGCACGACAACTTGAGATGTGCGAGATCCGGCCTGCGGCCGAGCGGCACGCCGCCGGAGCCGCCCAGCAGATGGTCCAGCGGCGAATGGCCGTCTTGGTCGCGCCCGGCCTGCGGGGCATCCAGAAACCGGAAGAGGTCCACGAGATACGCCGCGGGAGACAGGATCGACTGGCAATCCTTGCACTCGCACAGCTCCACGCTGCCGAACAACTCGGCCCATTTGGGGCTCTTGATGCCCGGGCCAATGGCGGCCGGCCTCGCGCCAAACTTCGACTGATAGACCTGGGTCTTCAGCTCCGCGGCGGTAAGCGCGATCGACATCGCCCGCCCATGCACGAGCTCTGCGGTCGCTGTATCTCCAAGCAAACCCGCATAGCCGCAAACGAACTGATCGCGGGGAATCTCGGCGATGTGCTGGGCGGAGGCGAAGTCGGCGCGCGCGAGCGCTTCGAACGCAGCACTGCTGGTCGACACATTGAACAGGCGCTGCGCCCACTTGGCTGCGGCAATAGCGTCGCGGCGCTGCGTTTCGTCCTGGCCTGCGAAGAGCCGCTCACCGTGCCGCTCGACAAAGCTCTCGACGTGAGTCGTGCGGATGTCGAACCTCTGTTCCCCCAGCGCGCTGCCGGCGCGCTCCAGCAGCGTTGACGCGAGTGCCCACCGCTGTGTGGCGGCCGCCTGCGGCTGGGCGCTGCGCAACACGCGCACTACCGTCTCGGTGGGGAACGCGTCTTCGAGGCGGCTCTTGATCTCGCGCGCGAGCGTCTCGCGCTGTTCCGCTTCGGTTTCGCCCGGAACGTCGGCAAGTTCCCCGGAGGCGATGTTGGCGACGTAAGGCGCGAGGCTCGGCGCGAGGGCAAGATCGCGCAGGCTCCGGATCGCGGGGTCGGCCAGCACCGCGTCGAGAAACCCTTGGCGGTGGCCTCCCAGCTGGGCGGCATGCAAGGCAAGTTGCGCGGCCTGGATGCGCTCGGGCGAGGAGAACTCCGGCCGCTGTGAAAGTTGCTGCCAGACCTCGGTGGCGCTCCCGTCGTGGTCAGCGAAAGCGCGGGCGACGAGCACCCTTTGGGCCGCGTCCGGGATCGCCCGGGACCAGATGCGCGAGAGCGTCAGCGCGCGGTCGCCCAGTGGCAGCTCCAGCATGTGCGTGGTGGCGCAGCGCGAAACACGTTCAGTCAGCTCTTGGATAGCCGCCGCGTCACCGATCGAGTCGATCAGGTTGCGCTCCCCACTGGCGGCCGTGAGCAGCCCCGCGATGTCCGCCGCGCGCGCGCGCGCCAGCTCATGCACCTGCAAGCCATGACCAAGCCGGGCCAGCCCCCACAGCAGCTCGGGAAGGCGCTGGATGCCGCAATCGGCCAGCTGCTTGGCGAGCGTGTGCGCAGCGACGAGGTCGGCGACGCGATCGCGGTCGACCCCGCTCTCGCGCGCCGCGAAGGTGATGTCGCGATAGCGGACCTCGTCCAGCTCGGCCGGCGAGCGTTCGAGCAGCACCGGTTGGAGGCTGTCTATCAGTTGCCGGTATTCCGATAGCCCCTTCGCGTCGCGCCGGGGTACGAGATGAATTTCCACCAGCTCGCGCCGGCGCGCTGCGATGCCCAGCAGCAAGTCGTCGCCGCGAACGTCGGCGCCTTCAAAACGCGAGGATTCGGCAGCGGGCAGCGGCAAGCGACGCACGAAGTTCACGTCGATCGCGCCGCGGTCGTCGCGAACCTCGAAAACCAGATCGGGCGTGTCCTTGTCACCGCGCGCGAATTGTTCGACCGTGTAGCGGATCAGAAATCGCCCATCGGCGCCCGTGAGGTAGCGCCGGTCGGCGTCACCCAGCCGGTCTCGCACCTCGCCGATGTCACGGTCGTACAGCACGACTTCGAGTCCGCCCGCGGGTGCATCGTTGCGAAAGACCAGCCCTTCCACCGAATAGCCGTCTGTGTCACCGGATGGCGCATTCGTGGGCGCCGGGGGTGCTGGAACCGGTGCGGGCGGATGACCCAGCGCGTCCACCTTTGCGTTGATCAGCCGCGCTGTCACGGTCTCGACGACGCCACGCTCGCCGGCCCAGCCGATGGCGCGCAACTCGGCCTCGAAGCGTTCCTGGAACTTTCCCACGGCTCGCCCCGTGCCCTCGCCGAAGCTCGCTGCGTCCCAATCCTCGGGTGGGATCTCGAGCCCGAGCTGACGCAGCTCGGTGTGCAGCAGGCGCACATCGTCGCCGCGCTGGCGCGGGTCGGCGAGATGCAGGAAGCGGCCTTGCAAGTTCATATCTGTCTCCGTTTGCCCGCGCATGCAGTTGCTACCGGACAAGCTTGCCTCTCTCTTGTGACCGAGAGATAGAACACTGCGCCGCACGGACGCCCGCTTCTGTGCCAACTCGCGCGTCGCTTTGCGAACATCGCCGCCTGTGCCAGACGGCTGTGCTGGGTGCGCCACTTGGCCAGCTCGACAGAGCGAAGAAGCTGCCCGATGTCGATGCGTGGCCGGACTGACGTGATGCGCGAGTGCGCTCTCTTCACCATTACCAGCTCGCGAAGAATGTCCTGATTCGCTCCCTCGTCTTTTCGAGTTTCGAACCCGCGGTGCTTAGTGGAGGGGATTTCGGGTCGTTGAGAAGTTTGTGTCCGACTTGCTCGAAGTAGTCCTTGTAAACGCTCTCGGCCCCCATGCTTGCCTGCTTCGAAGGGTGTTCAGCGAGCACATCCGCGACGAGTTCCGGGTTGGCGTCGAAGACATGGTGACCCTTGGTAAGCCGTTGATACAGAACGTCTTCGGCGGAGCCAGTGCCGCTTGCCCGTCCAACGTAGCGGATACTTCCGGGCGCATCGGTGAAGATGTAAGTGATGTGCGTTTTCGGTTTCGCAGTTGCCCATCGCTCCGAAAAGCTCGTAAATCCCGAGCCACCGAGACTGGAAAGCGAGTTCGCCGGGACCGGCAATTTGCCAGCGGCTAGTTTGGCGCCCTGTGCGATTTCGCCTACCGGAACGAATGAAAGGGCTAGCAAGGTAGCGTCGGCGGCAGCGCCCCCGGTGGTGTAGTAGTCTGAAAGGATCGAGTCTTGCAGACGGTCGCCTGTGGAAGCGGGGGTTGGCGCTTTCGCCCAGTCAAGCTTCACCGAGGGCAGGGTCAACACCAGCGGTCCCAGCGCTGGCAACGCGGCCACCTTGCCAAGATCAGCCAGCGACTCCGCACTTTCGACCACGGCGTTTTGAGCTCCGGCATTTGCCGCACTAGTCCTTAGCTCTCGTTTTTGGCTAAGTGTCAGCTTGGGGGTTTGTGCTGCAGCAGCCTTTGCCTGCGCCTCCTTCGCATTTCCCTGTGCGAGTCGACTTTGTTGTTCCTGAACCCGACCAATCGAGCGCTTCGCCGGCTCGACCAACTGTTTCGGCACATCTTCGGGTTTCTGGTACACGGACCCGATCTGATCGGGTGTCATGTTCGTTTCAGAGTGCCGCGCAGCTTCCCATGCCGCTTGGGCCTCTTTAGACATGGTTCCACTTGGGTCGGCGTAGCGCACCGAACTGCATCGCCAAGCCTTGTAGAGATTCATGCCATCCAGTAGGCCTGCCGGGTCGCAGTTGGTCCATCTTCCCAACCATGCCGTGTAGTACCTCGCCCCGTGGTAATACAGCCCACTATCCTCATCCCTTTCCTTCGCGGTATGTCGATACCGCTTCGCCGTCTCCGTCTGGCTGCGCACGGCCTGATAGGTCGAACTTCCGTACGGCGCATACTCCTCATAGGAAATGATCTGCGCCTGCTCGTCCAGCTCCAGGCTGCTTGACCCGAGGTGGTTGCCGAACTGGTAGCGGATCAGTCGCTGCGCGACGCCCTGCTCATCGCCCAGCGTGCGCATCTCCACCAGCGCGATGCGCTGCTTGTCGTCCATCACGTGCAGCGTTTCGCGCTCCAGTTTCAGCGTGCGCGCATTGGCCGGACCTTGATAGCTGCGGAATATCTCGAACCCGCCAAGGTAGATGCGCTCGTCCTTGATGCCGCCGAGGTTGGCACCGGTATTGGCCCGCTCCGTCAACTTGCGCACGCGCTGCCCTGAGGCGTCATAGACATACCAGGTGCGCTCGCCGCGGCGCATGATGCCATCCGCGTCTTCGTCGTTGACCTTCTGCCGCTGCGTCAGCTGCAGTTGGTCCTGGTAGTCCCACTGCATCACCTGCAGTTGCGGCATGCCGAGCATGTTGCCGTGGGCGTCGTGGCGGTAGGGCTCCGGCGCGGCGTTGCCGACGGTGGTGCGGCTCAAGCGGTTGCTCTGCTTGCCCTGCTCGATGAGGCTGGCCTGCGCGTAGGCATAGCTGCGCGTCCAGCCCGGCACAGCAGCGTCGTCTCGTGCGTGTTGCATCAGCAGGAAGTTGCCGACCGCGTCGTAGACGTAGCGCTCGGTGTAGCGACCCATCGCGCTCTGGTCGTTGGGCGCGAAGCGACCAGGCGGATTGGCGCTGAGGATGCCGACGCAGCCGGCGTCGTTGTACGAGTGCGGTACCGGTGCGCCGCCCTGGCCCAAATGCTCGCGGCCCTGCGCCTGAATCAGCCGGTACAGCGCGTCGTAGACGTAATCGTTGCTGGGCTCGACGCGCTGGTTCTTGAAGTAGACGGCCTGCTGCGCGTCGTCGTGGATGTGGGTGATGTTGCCGGCGAGGTCGTAGGTGTAGTGCAGGTTCTGCACTTGTTTGCCGGGCCAGTTGGGGTCAGCAGGCTGCGGGTCGTCGCGGGGGAAGTCCGCCGGCTTACGCTTGGTCAGCAGTTGGGTGAGGCGGAAGGTGAGCGGGTCGTAGGTGTAGAAGGTGCTGGCGCCGTTCCCGTAGTCGATGCGCAGGCGCTGGCCTCTGGCGTCGTAGTCGACGTTGGTCACGCCGACCGGTGACGCCGCTTCGACGTCCGGGTCGAGCAGCTTGCCCGGTTCTGCCGCGCGCTCCAGCCACACATGCACGCGCTCCAGCAGGTTGGCCTCGTTGAACACCGGCTGGATGACGCTGAACTTGCCGCGGCCCAGGCTGCTGTGCGGGGCGATGGACTGAGCGGGGCGGTTGAGCGCGTCGTAGCGGGTGCGGCCCTCGAACGTTTCAGCGTCGAGCTCCGGTCTTGGGTTGCGTGACCAGTCCGGGATGGCCTTGTAGTCGCTGACCAGTTGCCGCGTGCTGAGCAGCAGGTTGCCCTTGAAGTCGTAGGGCTCGGTCGGGTTGCCGGCGGCGTCGAGCCGGGCGTTGGTGGCGATGCCGGCGGAATCGAAGTGCCGGACGATGCGGGTGCGCAGGTTGAGTCGCTGCGCTTCGGTTTCCTGCTCGTGGGTGGGGTTGAGCGGCGGCTCGCCGTATTCGATCTTGTCGACCAGCAGGCCGGCCTCGTTCGGCGGGTTCAGCGTGCGCGGGTCGGAATTGGGCTTCAGCGGGTCGGCGTCGCTGAAGTTCCCTCGTACGTACTGTTCGATCGGGCGGCGCAGCGCGTCGTACTTGGTCGTGAAGTCGTGGCCGCGGCTATCCCAGGCGCGGATGGGCTTGCCGGCCACGTCGTTGAGCATCCAGCGCGCGCCGGCTTCCTGGCTCTGCTGGTGGATGCGGTTGCCCAGCATGTCGTAGGCGTACTGCATGACGATGCGCTGCTGCAGCGCGCCCAGGGGCAGGTTGTCGGCGTCGGGCAACTTGCGTTCGTCGTACACCTTGCGCTGGTTGCCTTCGATGTCCAGCTCGACGCGGGTGCGGAACTCCTCGTCGGGTTTGTTGTGGAGCGGGTGGTCTTCGCAGATCACCCGGTTGCGCGCCACGGTCAAGAAGGGGCGGCCGAGGGCATCGAAGTAAGCGGTGGTGGGTGTGTCGGCGTGGGCTGCTGCGCGCTCCGCAGCCTTGGCTTCGTTCTGGCGATCCTCGGCGTTCGGGTAGCGGTCCGCAAAGGCTGCGGCATGGGCAGGCAGGGTTCTCAGCTCGTGCCAGGTGGGCAGGTAGTCGACGTCCGGCAGGCGACCGAAGTAGTCGGCGACGTCAGCATCGCGCAGTGGGTTGTCGGCGCGCACGGGCAGGAGCACCGTGTCGTTGACGTCATGGGTCGCTTGTTGCCACGGGTCGAAGTCCACCTTCTCCCAGCTGTGGTTGGGATGCAGCGTGGCGATGACGCGCTCGGCCGGGTCGTAGAACAGCACCGGGCTGACGCCGACCTGCACCCCGAACTCGAAGCGGTGATCGCTGTAGAAGCTGCCGTCCGGCCGCTGCCGCTTGCTGAAGAAGGGCTCGTACTGGCGGACCGGCTTGCCCTTGTTGTTGAAGATGGTCCAACCGCTGCCGACCCAGCGGGTGACGACGGGCGAAGCGGAGTCGTTGACGTCGAGCGGCCCGGGTTCGGCCTGGATCTTCTTCTGGATCTCGCGGCCGAAGCCGTCGGAGTAGCTGAAGCTGATCTGGAGCTTGCTCTTGGCGCCCTGGCCCAGATCGCTGACATGGGTTTCGCGCGCGATGGTGGCGGCGAACGGCGGCTCGCCCAGTCGCATGTAGCGCGTCAGGTCATAGACGATGCGCGTCGACGCGCTGGCGAGCAGGTCGTGCGCGGCTTGGGTCGCCGTGCTGACCGTCGGGTCGGGCGACGCTTCACGCGGCTCGTCGATGAAGGCATCGAGCAGTGCCTGCGGCGGCTCGGCCGAGAACAGGTTGTCCAGACGGTCGCCCTGGCGCGGGTTGTCCGTCGGCTTGCCCATCACGGCGGTGCCGACCACCATGCCCAGCGTGTCGAAGGCCACTTCGGTCTGGTTGCGGTTGGGGTCGCTGACCAGGCGCGGCTGCAGCACGCGGTAGTCGTTGGCGTCCACCGTGACGCGGTTGCCGAGCGCATCGCGGGTCTCGACCATCAGCAGGTCGTGGGCGTCGAAATCGACGACGGCACCATGGCCGAAGGGGTCGCGGTAGCGGCGCGGC
Organism: Burkholderiales bacterium; assembly: GCA_017302505.1. Lineage (GTDB taxonomy): Bacteria > Pseudomonadota > Gammaproteobacteria > Burkholderiales > Burkholderiaceae_C > Rubrivivax. The sequence goes on along the minus strand of JAFLDH010000020.1, from coordinate 10,940 downwards.
AGGAAGCAGTGCGACTGGGCCTGCGCCAGCTCGGCCGCGGCGCTGTCGGTCGGATCGGCGCTGTAGAAGGAGCGGCCCGACGGCAGCCACCAATGGCCGTTGCCGTCCAGGTCGACATAAGCCCCTTGATCGCCGGCCTGTCCACCGAGGATGGCTGCCCGCGCCACCGGTGGCAGCAGGGCCTGGTCGGGCTGCCCGTCGCGTGGGCGCTGGAACACCTGGTCGAGCAGGCCGGGTGTGAAGGCAAGCTTGTAGCTTTCGCCGGGCAGGGCGAGCGGCTCCAGCGACTTCAGCGGGAGCAACGCGTCGGCATCCCCGTAGCTGGCCCCGCAGTCATCGGGCCGGTAGCGCGTGCGCAGATGCTCGATCGGGCGGCGGAAGTAGTCTTTGGCCTTCGCGGGGTCAGCGATGACGAGGGCTCCAGCAGCGCTGAAGTCAATGTCTTCGTAGGCGATGTCGTGTTCGCCGTCACCGGCCTGAAGCAGGCATTGGCCCACAGCATCGAAGCCGAACGATTGCGCCCGCGCGCGGGCATCGACCTTGTCCTGAACCCACTTGCGCAGTTCGTACGTCGTCGATTCAGCGGGCATGGGCGCACGGTAGTCGTCGGGGTGGGCCGCGTCGTCGATCGCGTTGGTGACCTGGTTGACGGTGCAGGTGATGTGGGTCAGCGACTGCTGGTCGCGATCCTGGTCGGTGGGCAACGCTCCATCGCGAATGCGTCTGCCATAGCCGATGGCAACCTGTTCGAGCACATTGCCGTAGGGGTCCACCTTCAGGGTGAGCGCATGCTGCACACGCGGATCGTCCGGGTTGCGCTCGTAGTGATAGGTCAGCGCCTCGCGCGCGTGGGCGAAAAAGACGGCGTGGCGGTTGGCGCCACGCGGCTGCACCCGGCGGATGCCGAAGTTCTGCTCGGTGACGGTATAGGGCCGACCGGCCCGCTCGATCTGATCGGTTGTCGCGCCTTGGTGATCGGCATCCTCTGCGCGGACCTCCTGCCTCAGCATCGAGCCCTTGAGGGCACGGCAGGCTTCGCGTTCCTCGTCCAGTGACAGCTCCGGGGGCAGGATGGTGTCTTCGAGCAGGAGTTGCTTTCTGGCCTCGTCAAGCGGCAGGCCCTCCACGAAGTACTCGTCCTCGAAATGGCGCGAGACGCGCTCACGGCCGAGGTAGACGCCGGTGTGGAACCAGGTCTTGGTGTGCACCGGCGGCACATGCGATTCGGCGGCGATGTTGTCGGCCGGGAAGGTACCGTCAGCCAGTGCGGCGAACTGTTCGGTGTCCCACTGCTCGACCATGCCGAAGCCGCGGAATTCGCGTTCCACCCCGTCGAAGTAGCCGTGGTGGTAGGCGTAGCGGGTGACGAAGCGGTTGCGGCTGATGTGGTCCCAGGTTTCGACACGCTCGACCACGTGCACGGGAAACGGCAAGCGCGTGATCCAGGGCTTGCCGTCACGCTTGTCCTGCAGGTAGAACTTGGTCGAAGGGGCGTACTCGACGCGGGTTTCCGCGCCCAGGTTGTTGGCGGTCTCGACCAGGAGGTGCGGCTTGTTGCTGCCCATCAGGTTGACGTAGCGCATCGGCCGCCGCACGTTGCCCGGTAAGGGTGATGACCAGACCAGGCAGGCGGTGCCATTCCCGAGCAGGTCGGTCGGCACGATGCTCGCCAGGTCATCGACACGTGGAAACACCTTCAGCGTGTGCGGCAGGCTCCAGCCATTGCCCGACTGGTTGAAGTAGAGGCGCACGCCGTCGCGGTGCAGATAGATGATGTCGGTGGTGCCGCTGCCGTCGAGGTCGGCCAGGCGGATGCGCTTGTGGTCGAACTGATCGGGGTTGTCGAACGAGGGTGAGCCGTCCATCGTCACCTTGGCGCCGAAACGGCCATAGCCCAGGTTGGGCCAGTAGCAGACTTCACCGTTGCGGATGCGCACGATGTCGGTGAGGCCGTCGCCGGAGAGGTCGGCGAGGTAGACCGACTGCGTGCCGTCGGCGAAGACGATGCGCGGTCCCTTATCCTCGTCGAGCGCCCGTGCGACGCGCCGGGCGGGGCCGAAGCCCTCTTCGGCCAGGGAGGCATGCCACACGAAGGCCTCGTCTTCTGTGATGAGCACGTCGGCGTGGCCGTCGCCGTCCAGATCGACGAACTTGAGGTTCGGGTCGCGGAAATCGCGGTTCAGGCGCGAGGTAAAGGGGCGGAAGGGCTGCCAGCCTTCGGCCTCGTCGTGTTCGTACAGGCCGGGTGTGGGGCCTTCCATCAGGACCAGATCGGGCTGGCCGTCGCCGGCCAGGTCCATGAACTCCGCTCCGGCGCTCAGAGCGAGGCTGGGCTTGAGGGCGACGGTTTCGAGCGGGGCGAGCTTCGCCTTCACGGCCTCGCTGCCGTCCGGTTGCTTCGTCGGAATCGGGCTCCAGTTGCGCTTGTAGAACCAGGCGCCGGCCTGCTCGGTGAGGATGCCGGGGATGCCCTCGCCGTGCAGATCGGTCCAGCGGTAGGCACTGCCGTCCAGGCCGATGGGCAGGTTCTCCAGGCTCGCAGGGTCGACTTCCTCTACGGCCTCCTGCACCTCGGGCTCGGTGTAGGTGAACGCCACCGGCGGCAGGCTGCGGCTGCTATAGCCGCCGTTGCTTCGGCGGTAGCCGGTGTGTGTGACGGCCTTCAGGAAGGTGTAGGCGGGGTTGCGCGCATCTTTGGGGGCCACTTCGTCCGAGTAGGTGAAATCGGTCGAGCACACCAGGCAGTTGCGCTCCACGCCGGCCTCACCTGGGAAGTGGTGAAACATCAGGACGCGCTGGCAGGTCCGGTAGGTGCGTATTTCGAAACCGGCGCGATAAGACGAGAACGGATCCTGGCGTGCGGGCCATATGCCCGCGTCCCTGGGTGTCGGTGCCTCGGCGTCATGCTCGCCATAGTCGAAGACGGCTTCGAACATCCAGACGTTGCTCCCGTCATCGGTAAGACGCGAGGCAGCCGGTTCGGGCCAGGCCGTATTTGCCTTCAAGGCCGGAAAGTACGGCGATCGATTGCCGTAGCGGACGCATCTGAGATAACGCTGCGCCCTGCGCGCGGTTTCCGAACGGTTGCGCTCGTGAGCCTTGGACACGGCCCTGCCGCTTGAATCCTCGAATATCCGTGCCGAGTCCTCAGCCTTGTAGCCGTAGACGATGACGTTGCCCTTGTCGTCGTGGCTCTGGCAGATCAGCCAGCTAAAGATGCGGCCGGGCTGGTCCGGGTCGGCAATGCGGCTCTCGGACGTGCGGCCGTACCAGGTGGTGATGTTGTTCGTGGAGATGGACCGCCAGAAGACGTCTTTCGCGTCAGCAGCGTTCGTCCAGCGCTCGATGCGGGCGAACAAGCCCTCGATGCGCGGGCGGTAGCGGCGGATGCGGTAGGTCTGGCCATCCACCGTTCTGCGGGCATTGGGGTCCTGCGGAACGACGGGCACCAGGTCTTCCGCGCCCGACAGGATGTAATCGTCGGAGTCGGCCGCGTCGAGATACTGCGGCAGGCCCTTGTCGGTCTTGCGCGTGATCGACGGCAGCGACAGGCTCCAGCCGAAGCCGAACGGACCGTTGCCAGCAGCGGAGTCGTAGGACAGGGCGAGCTGAGGCCCGAAACCCGAACGCCCCGAGCTGGTGGCTATGGGCACCGACATCGAGCCGGTCCCGGTGACCGGGTTGGCGGCGAACTTCTCGCCGATGCCGCGGATGGCGCCGCCGCCCTTGGGCAGGGTTAACGAGGGCGCGGCAACTGCGAATGAGGCCTCGCTGCTTGCGGACTCGACCCGACCCTCAGTTTGCGCGCCGCGTCCCCGAGCCATGACACGCGTCCTCCTTAGCCCGCTTCGATTGCCCGGGCAACAGCCCTGCTTCCCATCAAGTCGGCAGGTGCAGGGCGCCCAAGCCAAGCTACAAGTGGAGCAGACCCGCGAACGTCTGCGCATCCCAAATTCGTATGAAGCGGAGGCTCGGTGCTGGCCCTACGCAAAGTGGACTTCCGTGGACGACTCCTCGTGGCCGAACCCGGGCAACCAGGCAGCGCGGCTGGAAGACAGGTCTACAGCGGTCAGCGGTCGCTGGGATGTCTGCCGTTTGATATGCGGGCACAGGCCGTATTCGCCTGAACAGCCTGCCGGTCCCAAGTTCGCCGCACCGGGTCGCTGTCGCCTACCGCGACTCCGTAGCAATCAACCGCTCGATTGCCTCGGTAAGGCCTTCTGGCGCAAGCGATGCAAGCTCCACATGCGCAGCCCCGCGCTCCGACCCGAAGTTGCGCCGTGTCGAACGCGCATAGCAGGGGTCGTAGTGCCGCGTCATGACGCTCTCGAACAGCTCATCGACCCTGCCCTCGTTCGCCAGCGCCAGCCACTGCGCAAGCGTCTCCTTGCCGACCAGCGGCTTCAACGGTTCGAGCTTGCGCACCATCGCCTGCGGCTCCGCGGCGAAGTGGGGATAGTCCTCGCGCCATAGCCGCACCCGCTCGGACATCGGCGTCTCGACGGTGATCGTCGGCGAGCGATGCATCGCCTCGCACAGCGCTTCGGGCAGCTGCAGGTCACCGATCTTCTTGCTCTCGGCCTCCACCCACACGGTTCGGTTGACATCGAACCTGCGCATCTCGTCAAGCAGCGCACTGTCGAACAGCTTCTGCGTCGGCTGTGCGTCACCCGGCAGGTCGCCGAGCAGGGATCCCCGATGATGCGCGAGTTCTTCCAGTTCGAGGACCTGTTCGCCGGCCTCGCGTAACGCGTGCAGCACGCGGGTCTTGCCGCACCCTGTGGGCCCGCACAGCACCCGATAGCTGAACGCACGCGGCAACACTTCGAGCCCCGCTCGCACCCAGCGGCGGTAGTTCTTCCAGCCGCCCGCCAGCACGTCCACCTCGAAGCCGATCGTGCGCAGGTTGTCGGCCCACAGGCGGCTGCGCTTGCCGCCGCGGAAGCAGTACACCAGGAACCGGTCGCGCGGCGTGTAGCGCGAGATCAGCGGCTTGATCTGGTTGGCGATGTTGCGCAGCGAGTACTCGACGCCGACCAGATAGGCCGCATGCGTGTCGGTCTTGTGCTTGATGCCGACCTCGGCGAACTCGCCGTCATCCACCACCGGCAGGTTCACGGCCCCGGGTATGTGGTCTTCGGCGTACTCGTGCGGAGAGCGGGCGTCGATCACCAGCGAGTAGGACGCGAAGTCCTGCACTTCGAGCTGATGGGGGTGGACCAGACACGTCGTTGTCTCGATGGCGGAAGACATGTTCGCGGTGATGTCGGTTTGATGATTCTGCGAAGGAAATCATCGCAGCTGCGGACCTCGGACGCTCCTACATTGACTCACGCACCGGCACTGCCTATCGAGCGACCTCACCGGTGTCGACTCAGGAGCCTGCCGTGTCTCTTCGGACCAATGTAGTCAAAGCGCAGCCGAGTGCAAAGGGGCTTCTGCCCCGCCATCGGCACACGATGCCGGCCCTGGCGTCGATTCTCGTGCTGGCGGCCCCGCCGGCGCTGGCCGTCGATGGCTGCCTGGTGCTGCTTTGCCTGGCCGCGCCGAGCTGGTCGGCCATCCCGCAATGCGTGCCGCCGGTGACTCAGGTGCTTCGCGACCTGGCCCGGGGCCGGCCTTTCCCCACCTGTGCCATGTCCGGCGCCGGCAACTCAGGCAGTCACCAATGGGCCAGCGCACCGGGCAATTGCCCGCCGCAATACACGTACGCCAGCGAACTGGAGAGTGGTGTGGCCTACAGCTGCGGCTACTCGGGCGTGGTCTCGATCCAGATCGACGGGGCGCCTTGGTCGCGCACCTGGTGGACGATGGGCGGCCAGACCGTCACCGACTTCAGCCCTGCGGCCAAGGCACGCATGGGCACCTGGAACACGAAGTACGACGACGACTACGCGGCGTGGTCTGCGGTCCAGGCCGCGCCGGTCGCCCAGCCCTCCGACGCACCCTGAAGCGATGGAACCGGCCACCCTCCTCACGCTGCTGCTGAGCTGCGCTCCGCACGTCGATCCCAGTACGGGACAGGCGCTCGTCGCGATCGAGAGCAGCCTGAACCCGCACGCGATCGGTGTCGTCGGCGGCACGCTCCATCGGCAGCCTCGAAACCGGCGTGAGGCGCTCGCGACGGCACTCGTGCTACGCGAAGCCGGCTGGAACTTCAGCGTCGGCCTGGCACAGATCAACGTGCGCAATCTGCACCGGCTGCAGTTGTCGCTGGACTCCGCCTTCGACCCGTGCCGCAACCTTGCCGCTATGCAGACCGTGCTCGTCGAGTGCTTCGAGCGCTCCGCAAGTGCGCCGCAGCGCGCCATGGTCTCAACTCAGCAAGCGCTGCGGAAAGCCTTGTCCTGCTACTACAGCGGCAACTTGACCACCGGCTTCGAGCACGGCTACGTGCGCCGCGTCGCCCTGCAGGCCCTCAGCCAACGCTGAACTCGCCCGTCGCCCGAACCTGTCCCCGCCACCCAACACACCGGAGGATCCATATGCGTCTCATCCACCTCAAGCACCCAGCCATCGTTGCCCTGGCGCTCCTTGCCGCGCCCCTGGCCTGGGCCCAGGAAGCCGGAGGGAGCTTCGACAAGATCAACACCACCGTGACCAACGTCCAGGCGATCCTGGTCACGATCTCGATCGCGGTGGTGACGATCGCGATCATCTGGGCCGGCTTCAAGATGATCTTCCAGGGTGCCCGGCTGGCCGACGTGGCCAACGTGCTGATCGGCGGCACGCTGATCGGCGGCGCGGCTGCCTTTGCCAGCTACATCGTCGCCTGAAGCCATGGTGCCGCGCGAGCCGATCTACAAGGGCGCGACGAGGCCGGCCATGAAGTTCGGCATCCCGCTGGTCCCGCTGGTCATCCTTTGCGGCATCGGGATGCTGCTCGTCATGTGGGGCGGCGCGCTGCTCAGCTGGTGGGTGGCGGTCGGCGTTCTCGTCGCCTTCGGGCCGGCGCTGGCCTGGATGCGCTACGTCACGCACAAGGACGACCAGCGCTTCCGCCAGATCTTCGTCACGGCCAAGCTGCGGCTGCATGACCGCAACCGCCGCTTCTGGCAGGCGCGCAGCTACGCGCCCCATCTGTACCTGGGAGCCACCGATGCTTGGCATGCCTGATCCCGTCGCCGGCGGAGCACGTGCCGCGCGCAGCCTGTTCAGGCCGCGGCACTGGGCGCAGGCGAAGGCCGAAAACCCGCTGGCGCGCTTCGTGCCGTTCTCGTCGCTGGTCAGCCCGCACGACGTGATCACGCGCGGCGGTGACTACCTACGCGTCTGGCGCCTCGACGGCGTGCCTTTCGAATGCGCCGACGAACACCTGATCGGCGAGCGCCACGAGGCGCTGTGCAGCCTGCTGCGCAACCTGGCCGGCGGGCAATGGGCCGTGTGGACGCACCGGCTGCACCGCTTTGTCGGCGACGCGTTGCGCGACCCGCCGGAACCGGGCTTCGCGCGCGACCTGTCCCGCGCGTACTACGCCCGCCTCGCCGGCCGGCCGATGATGAGCAGCGAGCTGTACCTGACGTTGCTCTACCGCCCGAACGTCTCGCGCGTCAGCCGCGCCCTGCAGTCGACCCAGCGCTCGCGTGCCGCCATCGCCGCGGCACAGGTCGAAGCGCTGCGTGTCGTGGCCGAAAAGTCGGCGCTGGTCGAGCGCGTGCTGCGTGGCTTCGGTCCGCAGCTGCTGGGCACACGCCGGCACCGCGAGCGTGACTACTCCGAACTCGCCGAGTTCCTGGGTTACCTGGTCAACGGCCGCTGGCGCCCGATGCCGCAGACGGCCGGCCCGCTGTACCGCACGCTGCCAGACACCCGCCTGTCTTTCGGCGGCGACAAGCTGGAGCTGCGCCACGGCGAAGAGCGGCGCTATGCCGCACTGATGGACATCCGCGAATACGCCGACGCGGTCGAGCCCGGCATCCTGAACGCGCTGCTTTACGAAGCCAGCGAGTTCATCGAGACGCAGAGCTTCTCGATCCTGCCGCGGCGCGAGGCCATGCGCGCACTCGAGCTGCAGCGCGACCAGTTGATCGCCAGCGACGACGTCGTCGCCAGCCAGGTGGCCGAGATGGACGTGGCGCTGAACGAGCTGGGCGACGGCCAGTTCTGCATGGGCGAGTACCACTACAGCCTGGTGGTCTTCGGCGACTCTGTGGCCGACGCCGGGCGGCGCGCGGCGCAGGCCATCGGTGCGGTCGGCGAAGCCTCCAGCCTGCAGATGGCGCCGGTCGACCTGGTGGCCGATGCCGCCTGGTTTGCGCAGATGCCGGGCAACTGGCAGTGGCGCCCGCGCGAAGCCAAGCTGTCGTCGCGCGCCTTCGCCGCGCTGGCCAGTGGCCACAACTTCGCGCGCGGCAAGCGCGACGGCAATCCCTGGGGCGAGGCGCTGGCGTTGCTGCGCACGCCCTCGGGCCAGCCCTTCTACTTGAACCTTCACAGCAGCCCCGAGGGCGAAGACTCCGGCGACCAGAAGCTGCCGGGCAACACGCTGATCATCGGCTCCACCGGCGTCGGCAAGACGACGCTGGAGATGTTCCTGCTGACCTTGACGCGCAAGTGGGACCCGCCGCCGCGGCTGGTGCTGTTCGACCTGGATCGCGGCTGCGAGATCGCGCTGCGGGCGCTGGGTGGCCGCTACCTCGCGTTGGAAGCGGGCAAGCCCACCGGTTGCAACCCGCTGCAGCACGAAGCCACACCGGCGCGCATTCAGTTCTGGGAGCAGTTGCTGCGCACCTGTATCGCGACCCCCGCCCTGCCCCTGCTGCCGGCCGACGAGCGTGCTATTGCCGACGCGGTGAAGGCCGTGGCGATGATGCCGCCCGCGCTGCGCCGCTTCTCCACCGTCCGGCAGAACCTGCCGAAGAGCAGTGAGAACAGCCTCTACGAGCGGCTCGGCCGCTGGTGCCGCGGCGGCGCGCTCGGCTGGGTCTTCGACGAGGCCGATGACCGGCTCGGCGACCTGCAGCGTTCGGCGCTGATCGGCTTCGACACCACCGACTTCCTGGAACTGCCCGAGGTGCGCACGCCGCTGATGATGGTGCTGCTGCAACTGATGGAAGAGCTGGTCGACGGCCAGCGCCTGATCTACGTGATCCCGGAGTTTTGGAAAGCGCTCGACCACGAGGTCTTCAGCGACTTCGCCAAGCAGAAGCAGAAGACCATCCGCAAGCAGAACGGGCTGGGCATTTTCGATACGCAGAGCCCGTCGGACGTGCTGCGCCACCCGATCGGCCGCACGATGGTCGAGCAGAGCGCGACCAAGATCTTCCTCGCCAACCCCGAGGCATTGCGCGACGAGTACGTCGAAGGCTTCGGGTTGAGCGAAGCCGAGTACGAGATCGTGCGCAGCCTCGGCGCGCAGGGCGGCCGGCGGTTCCTGGTCAAGCAGGGGCACGGCAGTGCAATCTGCGAGCTCGACCTGGCCGGCATGGACGATGTCGTCACGGTGCTGTCGGCCACGACCGACAACGTGGCGCTGCTCGACCGGATCCGCGAACGGCATGGTGACGATCCGTGTCAATGGCTTCCCGTCTTGCTGCGCGAGGTTCAGGATCGCAGGTTCAGAAGCTCGGGGAGATTGGCATGAAGATCAAGTGGCTCATCGTCTCGACCGTCGTGCTTGCGACTGGCTCCGGCGCGGCGCTGGCGCAGTACATCAAGGGCAACGAGGCGGTCAAGCTGTTGCCGGACGGGAGCAAGCGGGTGGAGACGCCGCCGCTGCCGGCCACCGGGCCGATCCGCAGCACCAAGCCCTGTGCGGCCGCCGACAACTGCCATGGTGGCGCCTGGCTGATGGTGGAGACGGCCGATGGCCTCGTCGAATGCACCGAAGCCTATGCCCGGCCGGGAACCTGCCGCGAGTCGAGCTTCGGCAAGACCAAGTTGATGCGGCTGTGGGTCGTGCGCTCCGGCGGCACCTGGCTGCAGTGCCAGCTGCCCGACCTGGGCAGCAAGTGCGTGAACATGTTCGCGCGGCCCCCGTCGAACCTGCCCTTCCCTGCGGTCCAGTAGCCCCGCGGAGCCCACATGTTCAACTGGGTCGGCACGCAGTTCGACGCGATCCTCGGCACTTACGTGTTCGACGTGGTCAAGGCACTGATGGCGGCGATCACGCCGATCGCGCTGACGGCCATGACGCTGTGGGTCGGTCTCTACGGCTGGGCGGTGCTGAGGAACGAGGTCGCCGAGACCCTGCCGAACTTCATGTGGAAGGTGTTCAAGATCGGTCTCGTGCTGGCCTTCGCGCTGCAGTCGGCCTTCTACATCGGCAACGTCGCCGATACGGCCAACGCACTGGCGATGGGGGTGGCGTCGACCTTCCTGCCGAGCGGCGTGGACCCGACCACGGTGAACACGCCTTACGCCTTGCTCGACAAGTTCAACGACGACGCCAGCGCGCAGGTCTCCGACATCATGAAGGAGGCCAGCATGTTCCGCCTCGACCTTCTGCTGGCGGCGGCGATCTTCTCGCTCGGCTCGGTCATCTTCCTGTGCATCGCGCTGTTCGTCGTCACGCTGTCGAAACTGTTCCTGACCTTCGTCATCGCGGTCGGACCGTTGTTCATCCTGTGCCTGGCCTGGCGGCCGACGCAGCGCTTCTTCGACAGCTGGCTGTCGATGGTGCTCAACGCCGTGGTGCTGACCTGGTTCGCGTTCTTCGCGCTGGGGCTCAGCGCCTTCATGGGCGTGTCGATGTTCAAGGCCATCCAGGACGGCGGCGGCTTCCTCGGCGGCAGCTTCAATGTGCTCGGCGAAGCCATGCGCTACTGCGTGCTGATGATCCTGATGGGCATCGTCTGCTTTCAGGCGCCGAGCCTCGCCTCCGCACTCACGGGAGGAGCCGCCATCCAGCAAGGCGTGCAGATGATCCAGAACGCCATGATGGTGTCGGGCCTGCGGCGCTCGGCCGGCGCGGCGCGTGCCGGCAGCGCCGGTGCAGCCGG
>JAFLDH010000002.1 GCA_017302505.1 Burkholderiales bacterium | reverse complement strand
TGTGCTGGACATGGATCTTCACGGTCGCCTCGGCGATGCTCAGTTCGCGCGCCACTTCCTTGTTGCTGGCCCCCTTGGCGATGAGTGCCAGGATCTCGCGTTCGCGTGGCGACAGGCTGTGGATCGGATCCTGATCGATCGCCGGCGGCGGAATCGCCTCGCCCTGCCCGGCCTGGAAAGCGCTGACCAGCTTGCTGGTCATCTCGGGGCTCACCACCGAATCCCCGGCCATCGTGCGCTGGATGACCGCCGCCAGCATCTCGCTGTCCATGGTCTTGAGCAGGTAGCCTCGGGCACCGCCTCGGAGTGCCGCGGCCAGGTCGCGCTCGTCTTCGCTGACCGTCAGCATCAGCACCCGCGCCTGCGCGCGGATCAGCGAGCCCGTGAGCACCGGGGTGGCGGTCAGCAGGCCGAACTCGGTGGCCGACAGGCCAAGGCTCTTCTTCAGCGGGATCCCGATGACGCCAAACATCATCCAGACCATGAAGCAGACGGTGAACGCCAGCGTGCTCACGACGAGCACGGACCACGCCTGGCGTGGGATGTCGGTAGGGAGGGCGGTGGGGTTGGTATGGGAAGCCATGATGCTGACTCGACCGGGGTTGGCGAGACTGTCCGCCCGGCCTATGTCCGTGACCAGCCGACCGGTGGCTAGGCGCGGCACGGCAGAAGAACGATGGGGCCACGCCGGTACATAGTTCTGAAGAACTACTCCGGGCGGGTTTGCCCGGGCCGTTGACTTGCGTCAACGTCGCAACGTCGCCGGCTCGCCCAGACTGGTCCGGCCATGCCCGCTGAACACGCTTCTCGCATCGATCCTGCCGCCCAGGCGGCGACACTGATCGAGCACATCCAGACCCGCTACCACGACACCCATCGGCGATCGCTTGCGCAGTTGCTGCCCCTGGCCAGCCAGGCCGTCGCGCTCGGTCTCCATGTCGGCGTGGTCGAGCAACTGGCCTCGATCGGCAATGCGCTCGAGCAGCACATGTTCAAGGAGGAGATGCGGCTCTTCCCGATGATGGAACAGGGCGGCAACACGCTCATTGGGCGCCTGATCGAGGATCTGCATCGAGAGCACGGCGAGCATCTGCCGGCCGTGCAGGAGTTGCAGAGCCAACTTCGCGCGACCGATGCGACGGGCGCGGCGCAACCGATCCTGGCCCAGCTCGTCCGGGGCGTCGACGACTTCGCCCGCGAGCTGGCCGAACATATCCGCCTCGAGGACGAGGTGTTGTTCCCCCTGTTCTGCCACTCCGCTGCCGCGGGCGCGCGGACGGCCCTCATCCCCTAGACAGCGAGGTTCAGAAGTCATGGATCCACATTCACCGCAGGAGAATCGGCCCTCGCTCGATGAGACCGCTCGCGCCGAGTTGCTGGCCGCGCTCAATGAGCTGCTCGAAGCCGAGCGCGCAGGAGCGCGCGTGGCCATGGAGACAGGCCGCGAGATCCACTCACAGGAGCTGGCCGCCCTGGTGGCCGACATTCACAAGGACGAAGTGCACTGGTGCGGCATGCTGATGCGGACGATCAAGTCCCTCGGCGCCACGCCTTCGAGCGCAACGGGCGCCTTCCATGGCAAGGCGATGGCGATCCCTGACGTCGACGATCGGCTGAAGTTCCTCAATCGGGGTCAAGCCTGGGTCGTGCGAAAGCTCGAAGCCTTGCTCCCCCGGCTGGATGTCCCGCAAGCACGCGCAGACCTGGAGGCGATGCTGCAGGCCCATCGTCAGAACATCGAGCGGGTCGAGTCGCGTTTCTCTGAAGGCGGCACACCCGAACCCGGCGGCGCGGCCGGCAAGACAGAACCCACCGAGCCTTCGGCGCTGATCGAGTACATCCTGCAGCGCTTCCACGAGGTCCACCGTCAGCAGGTGCCCGAACTGATCGAGCTGGCAACCAAGGTGGAATCCGTCCATGCGGATCATCCGGACGTGCCGCGGGGTCTGACCGTGCTTCTGCAGCAGATGCACTCGGAATTGCTGGATCACATGGCCAAGGAAGAAGGCGTGCTCTTTCCGATGCTGGCGCGAGGCGGAAGCTCCTTCGTGACCCACCCCATCTGCGTGATGATGTCGGAGCATGAGGAACACGCCCACCGGCTGACGCAGCTGATGGCACTGACGCGGCAAGCCACGCCGCCGGCGGGCGCCTGCAGAACATGGGTTCGGCTCTGCACGGCAACGAAGACTTTTGCCGAAGACCTGCAGAAGCATATTCAACTGGAGAACACAGTGCTGTTCCCGCAGTTCGACAGTTCGCTTGCACGGCAAGGGTAGCGGCCGCGCGATGAGCAAGCGGTTCCCGGTGAAGCCTGCGCATCCTGAGCGGATCTGCTGGGGATGCGACCGGTACTGTGCGGCCGATTCGATGATGTGCGGGAACGGGAGCGTGGCCACTCTTCATCCGTCCGAACTCTTCGGAGCGGACTGGGAGAGTTGGGGAACCCACCCGCAGCCGCCGGCAGGCGCTGGCGCCGAGACTGTCCCTGTGCAGGGTGCTGTAACGGGGACCGAGCCCCCTCCCGAGCAATGAGCCCCCGCACAGACGAATGCCTCGCGTCGAACGCGCCCCAGCATGCATACGCACAGTCGGCCCATGCGGGCTGCGTTTTCGAGGTCAGGGCCAGAACCTTTGCCGATGGTTCTGGAAGCTATGTGCAGGTGGTGGTGCATGCACCCGCCAACGCCCCTCATGTACAGTCGGCGCAGTACGTGACCGACGACGCGACGGCTGCGGGCGCTTTGAGAGCCGGCATCGCCATCGCGAAGTCGATGATCGTGGATCGGGTCCAATGGGGCCCCGGACAACTTTCGCGGGATAGTCACGCGTCTGGACCATCCTGACTCCCTGCGCGACGATGAAGAATCTGCTGGAAAACAGCCGAGGGCTGCTGTGGCTGGGCTTCCAGTGGCAGACCGTCGATGCCCGCGAGCGAACGCGCGATGTTGCGGGGGCCGTGCTTGGGCTTCTGCTGACAGGTGGCTTCAGCTGGTGGGCGTGGGGGGCCGACTCGGTGTGGCTCGGCGCGCCGATGGGCGCCTCGGCTGTGCTGTTGTTCGCCGTTCCCAGCAGCCCGCTGGCCCAGCCCTGGCCGGCGGTGGTGGGCAATCTCACGGCCGCGCTGGTCGGTGTGTTCATCTACCGCACCATGGGCGCCTCGCCCGTGGCCGCTGCGCTGGCCGCCGGCCTGGCACTGGCGCTGATGTTCCCCTTGCGTTGCGTGCATCCGCCAGGCGGCGCGGTGGCCCTCACGGCGGTGGTGGGTGGCGCCGAGGTGCACCAGCTGGGATACGGGTTCGCGCTGGCGCCGATTGCGTTGAACTCGGCAATGCTCGTCGCGTGCGCGCTGGTCTGGCGGCGCCTGACGCACAACCACGTGGCACCGCATCCGGTGGTCCATGCCAACCGCCATCGCACGGCCGATGCGGCGCCGCAGGACCGCATCGGCATGACCACCGACGACCTGGACGCCGCATTGCGCAGCTTCAATGAGCTGTTCGACATCGACAGCCAGTCGCTGGAACAGGTGTTGCGGCACGCCCAGGGGCTGGCCTGGGAGCGGCAGTTCGGCAAGGTGCGCTGCGCCGACATCATGTCGCGCGATCTGGTCACGGTTGAATTCGCCACACCGCTGCAGGAAGCCTGGACCTTGCTCCACCGCCACCGCATCCGGGCGCTGCCCGTGGTGGACCGTGCCCGGCGGGTGATCGGCGTCGTCACACTGGTGGACTTCCTCAAGCACGCCCGGCTGGACCCGCGCGATCACCTGAGCCTGGGGCAGCGCATCCGCAAGCTGTTGGCGCCCACGCCGGGCGATTACTCCGACAAGGCCGAGGTCGTCGGGCAGATCATGACCAGCCCCGTGCACACCGTGACAGAGGAAGACGCAGTGGTCGAGCTGGTGCCCAGGCTCTCCGACGAGGGCATGCACCACTTGCCCGTCGTCGACGCGCAGCGCCGGCTCTCCGGCATGGTGACCCAGTCGGACCTGGTGGCCGCCTTGTACCGCTCGCAATCGTCACTTCAGACGGTCAAGTCGACCTGAGCCGGCGTCGTTGAAACATGGAGAGTCACTCCCACGACGCTTCACCACGAGCACGGCGCTGTGGCGCCGTGCCTACCGGCGCCTTCCGCTGCGCTATGCACGTTCTACTGGGGCGCGTTGCTCCCGCTCAGCAGGTACGCTGCGAGCACGGAGCGCATGATCGAGGCAATGGGGATCGGGTTCCTCGATGCCGTTCCGCGCATGTTCCTCTCGATCGCGGTGGCGGCCTGGTGCACGGCGCTTCTTGGGCTGGTTTCGGGGTTTCTGGGCCGCACGCGGCAGGCGGCGGTGCCATGACCTCCTCAGCCCCCAGACCTCGGGAGCCGGTTTCATCGTGACACGCAGCCTCGCCATCCGGCACGTCGCATTCGAGGACCTCGGCACCCTCGCTCCCGTTCTGGACCAATCCGGCATCGCGCCCCACTATCTGGACGGCTGGAGTCCGGATCTGGCCCATGTCGATCCCGTCGCCCCGGACCTGGTCGTGGTGTTGGGCGGCCCCATCGGTGTCTACGAGGTCGCCGCCTACCCCTGGCTCGCGCACGAGATCGGATGGCTGCGAACGCGTATGCTGGCCGGTCGGCCCACGCTCGGCATCTGCTTGGGAGCTCAGCTGATCGCCGCCGCGCTGGGCGCTCGCGTGTACCCAGGGCCTTCGAAGGAACTCGGCTGGACGCCGCTGCAGCTGAGCGCTGCGGGGCGCGTTTCGGCCCTGGCTCCGCTGGCCGGCAGGTTGACCTCGATGCTGCACTGGCACGGCGACACCTTCGACCTGCCCGAAGGTGCTCAGCTGCTGGCCAGCACGGCGTCGTACCGGCATCAGGCCTACCGGTGGCAGCAGCATGTGCTGGGCCTGCAATGCCATCCCGAACTGGACAGTGCCACGTTCGAGCGATGGCTGGTGGGCCACGCGCTGGAACTTGCCCAGACCGGCGTCGACGTGCCCGCGTTGCGCGCCGAGACGGCGGCCCGGTCCGGCACACTGGCTCGGCAGGCGGCTCTGGCCTGGCGGCGGTGGCTGGCCGACGTGGGTCTGGCGTCTGCTGAATGAGTTTTCCGCCCCCTGAGGCCGCTGCAGCCGAGTCGACCCGCGCGCCAAGCTGGCGTGCCCAACGGCTGCTCAGCTCGCCCCATCGGCTGTGCTTCTTCTGGGCCGGTTTGCAGTGGGCGGTCAGCGCCGGCTGGTGGGCAGCCGAGTTGCTCGCTGGGCCACGCGCCGGTGATTCTCAGCATCTGGTGCCTTTGGTGGCGTGGCACGGACTCTGGTTCAGCCTGGGCGCCATGCCCCTGTTCGTGGCCGGCTTCGTGTTCACCGCAGGTCCGCGGTGGCTACATACCACCCCTATCGACACGCGCCAGCTTTGCGTGGGAGTGGGATTGTTTTCGGCAGGCTGGCTGCTGGCACTGCCGCTTGCCGGGGTGGACGCTCGAGCCGTTGCGGCCATGTTGCTCGCGGCTGCGATTGGCCAGTCGCTTCTGGTCGAACGGGCGCTGGCCCTGCTGCGCACGGGTCGCTCCGGAGAGCGCGTGCACGTCGCTCTGATCACCATCGCCATGGCAGCCATGGCGCTGACACTCTTGGCCGCAGCGCTGGCATTGGCCACCGGTTGCGTGGAGTGGCTGCAGCCTCTGGCACAGGCCGGGTTGTGGTGCGGACCCGTCTTGGTGTTCGTGGCGGCCTCGCATCGCATGCTTCCATTCCTCGGCGATGGCCTGTGGCCGGCGCTGGATCGAGGCTGGCCCCGTTGGCCGCTGTGGCTGCTGGTATCGCTCGTCCCTGTTCAGGCGGTCGGTGCGTTGTTGCCCAACATGGCCCCGCTGCCCCCGTGGCTGCGGTTCGTTGGCTTCGGCCATTTGGTCGTCGTGTGCGTCGCCAGTGCTGGCCTCACACTTCGCTGGGTGGGACACCCCGCGATGCGCACGCCCATGCTGAGGATGCTCTTCGGCGCGGCCTTGTGGTGGCTGCTGGCGTTGCTGCTGTTGACGGCTGCGGCACTCCCCGCGTTGTCCGATGAGAGCGCCAGGCGGCTCGGACTCGCCGGCCTGCACGCCTTGGGCATGGGTTACCTGGGCGGCACCTTGCTGACCATGGCGACACGCGTAAGCGCCGCGCACCAGGGAATCGCCCGCGCGATCGACGGTGTCGCTCGCCTGCTCTATGTGGTGCTTCAGACCGCCGTGCTCGCCCGGCTATGCGCCTTGCTCTGGCCGCAGGCCGCTTCGGTTTGGCTGCCTGCAGCCGCCGTGGCCTGGAGCTTCGTGACCGCGTTCTGGCTGCTGCGGCATGGCCGCTGGCTGGGCCAACCGCCCAGAGCCCGCTCGCGTTCGTCCCGGTCACCGATCATTGCCGCAATCGAGAAGCGTTGACGGCCGAGAAGTCTCGGTCGACGTCGACGTCGCAGGGCCGTGTGCGGCCCGACGATCAACGAAAGCTGAGTTGCGGGACCCGCGCCTTCAGCGCCTCGCGCCATGACGCGGCGAGCGCCGCGGCCGGGCCGCCGCCGGGCGGGCGTCCCGCCTGCAACACCCAGCGCTGCACGCCGTGCGACGCCAGCCAATCGGCCAGCATCAGCAGCGCAGGCTCGGGCAGCCACCGCGGATGCCATGTGGTGCGCAGTTCGTACGCCACGCCTGACTGCTGCACCAGTTGCAGCGCCCGCGCGGTTTCCCGCACGCTGCCCGGCGCGCCCGTCAGCGCCGGCAGTTGGGGCGGCGCGGCCTTGATGTCCAGCGCCACCCAGTCCAGCAGCGGCAGCATGCGGCTCAAGTGCGCAGCCGAGACGCCAGCCGTGTGCAGCGCCGTGGCCAAGCCTGCCTCGCGCACTTCGGCCAGGGCCGACGGCAGCGCCGGGTCCAGCGTGGGTTCACCGCCGCTGAACACCAGTCCGTCGAGCAGGCCGATGCGGGTCCGCCAGCGCGCGCGCAGGTCAGCCCAGCGAAGCCCGGCCTGGGGCGCGCACTGAGACTGCAAACCCGGGTTGTGACAGTAGCTGCAGCGCCAGGGACAGCCTTGCACGAAGACGACGGCCGCCAAACGGCCCGGCCAGTCCTGCGTGGAGAAAGGCTCGAAGCCGCCCACCGACAAGGCATCGGCGGCCACCATGGATGACACTCAGGCGCAGGCCGGAAGCACTTGCGAGGCCTCGGCAAGACCCTCGGTCACCATGGCGCAGTCCTTGGCCACGAAGCTCAGGCGCTCGGCATGCTCGCCTTGCTTGCCGATGTTGAACGAGGCCACTGGCCGGTGGTAGCCCATCACGCGGGTCCAGACCTCGCAGGGCTGGCGCTCGTGGATGGCGAGTTCCGGGTGGTGGATGGCGGTCTGGCTGTGGCTCATGAAGATCCTTTCAGGGGCTGGGTCGATGCATGGAGCGGGCGCCCGGCGCACCCTGCGCCGGCGGTTTGGGCTCAGGGGGCTGCCGCTTCGGCTTGCGCGCTGCGCTTGCGCTGCAACGCCAGCTCGTCGCACTGCGGACAGAACTGGTGTTCGCCCGACAGGTAGCCGTGAACCGGGCAGATCGAGAACGTGGGCGTGACGGTGATGTAGGGCAGGCGGAAGTTCTCCAGCGCACGCCGCACCAGGCTGCGGCAGGCCTGGGCATCCGGCAAGCGCTCGCCCAGGTAGAGGTGCAGCACCGTGCCGCCGGTGTACAGGCGCTGCAGCGGCTCCTGGCGAGCCAGGGCCTCGAACGGATCGCTGGTGAAGCCCACCGGCAGCTGGGTGGAGTTGGTGTAGTAGGGCTGGCGCTCGCTTCCGGCCTGCAGGATGCCGGGGTAGCGCCGCCGGTCCTCCTTGGCGAAGCGGTAGGTCGTGCCCTCGGCCGGCGTGGCCTCCAGGTTGAAGAGGTGACCCGTGCCCTCCTGGAACTCGGTCATGCGCGCGCGGATGTGCTGCAGCCAGCGCAGCGCAAAGGCCTCGCCCCAGGGCGTGGTGATGTCTTCGGTGCCGCCGCTGAAGTTGCGGATCATCTCGTTGACGCCGTTCACCCCGATGGTCGAGAAGTGGTTGCGCAGCGTGCCGAGGTAGCGCTTGGTGTAGGGGTACAGGCCACCGTCGATGTAGCCCTGGATCACTTTGCGCTTGATCTCGAGGCTGTCGCGCGCCAGGTCCAGCAGTTCGTCGGTGCGCGCCAGCAGCGCGGCCTCGTCGCCGGCATACAGGTAACCCAGGCGGGCCCCGTTGAGCGTGACGACACCGACCGAGCCGGTCTGCTCGGCCGAGCCGAACAGGCCGTTGCCACGCTTGAGCAGCTCGCGCAGGTCGAGCTGCAGCCGGCAGCACATGCTGCGCACCATGTGCGGCTGCAGATCGCTGTTGAGGAAGTTCTGGAAGTACGGCAGGCCGTAGCGCGCCGTCATCTCGAACAGCGCATCGCAGTTGAGATGGTCCCAGTCGAAGTCGCGTGTGATGTTGTAGGTGGGGATGGGAAAGGTGAAGGCGCGGCCCTTGGCATCGCCGGCGCACATCACGTCGATGTAGGCGCGGTTGATCAGGTCCATCTCAGCCTGCAGGTCGCCGTAGGCAAAGGGCATCTCACGCCCGGCGATCACCGGCACCTGCTCGCGCAGGTCTTCCGGGCAAGTCCAGTCGAAGGTGAGATTGGTGAATGGCGTCTGGGTCCCCCAGCGAGAGGGCACGTTGAGGTTGTGCACCAGCTCCTGCAGGCACTGGCGCACCTGTTCGTAGCCCAGTGAATCGACGCGTACGTAGGGCGCCAAGTAAGTGTCGAAGGAGCTGAACGCCTGGGCGCCGGCCCATTCGTTCTGCAGCGTGCCCAGGAAGTTGACGATCTGCCCGATCGCGCTGGACAGGTGTTTGGGCGGCGCCGAGCCCACCTTGCCCGGGATCCCGTTCAAGCCCTCGTGCAGCAGCGTTCGCAGCGACCAGCCGGCGCAATAGCCCGAAAGCATGTCGAGGTCGTGGAGGTGAAGGTCGGCCTCGCGGTGGGCCTGCCCCACGGCCGGCGGGTACACATGTTCCAGCCAGTAGTTGGCCGTCACCTTGCCCGCCACGTTCAAGATCAGCCCGCCCAGCGAATAGCCCTGATTGGCGTTGGCGTTGACGCGCCAGTCCTCGCGGGCCAGATATTCGTTGACCGATCGCCCCACATCGACCATGCAGCCGCGGTCGGCACGCAACAGGCGGTGCTGCTCGCGGTAGGCGATGTAGGCACGCGCCGTTTCGAGATGGCCGGACTCGATCAGCACGGCCTCGGCTTCGTCCTGGATGCGCTCGATGTGCGCCACGCGGCCGGCCAGCCGCGCGGTGACACGTTGTGCCAGGTCCTGCGCACGCACGACGTCGAACTCGCCGGTGGCGACACCCGCGCGTGCCAGCGCGTCGGCGATCTTGCCGACCTGGAACGGCGCGCTCTGGCCTTCGCGCTTGATGACCGCCACGGGCGCTAACGGGTTCACCTGGAGTTGATGCTGCATGCGCTACCTATAGTGTTTGGTACTGAACGAAAACGCTATATGTAGTGTCCTTGGGGATCAGTCGAAGTGGATTTGATCCAGCGCATGCTCTTGGGCGATCGCAGCCAGTGGACTCTGGATATCTCTTTGCGTTAGCGCAAGACCATACTTGCCGCGCGTTTCCAGACTTCTCCGTTTTGCCTGCCATCCGAGGCCAGCATCGCGCTCCGGCCCTTCTCCCATGCTGGCCACGCACACCAACCTGCCCTCAAGCCCCCAACTTGTCTGCCCAGCCGGCAGCCTGCGTGCCCTCACCGTGGCCGTGGATGCCGGCGCCGATGCCGTCTATCTGGGCCTGAAGGACGCGACCAACGCCCGCAACTTCGCCGGCCTGAACTTCGACGAGACACAGATCCGCGAAGGCATCGCCTACGCGCATCGGCGTGGCGCGCAGGTGCTGATGGCGCTGAACACCTTTGCCGACGCGCGCAGCCCCGAGCCGTGGTTCGCCGCGGCCGACAAGGCCGCCGAACTGGGCGCGGACGCGCTGATCGTGGCCGACACCGCGGTGATGGGCCACTGCGTGCGTCATCTGCCGAGCCTGCGCCTGCACCTGTCGGTGCAGGCCTCGGCCACCAGCCATGCGGCCATCGAGTTCTACCGCCAGCGCTACGGTGTGCAGCGGGCAGTGCTGCCTCGCGTGGTGGCGGCGGACCAGATTGCCAAGATCATCGAAGGAACCTCGGTGGAGATCGAGGTCTTCGGATTCGGCAGCCTGTGCGTGATGGTCGAGGGCCGCTGCGCGCTGTCGTCCTATGCCACCGGACAGTCGCCCAACACGGCCGGGGTCTGTTCTCCGGCATCGGCCGTGAGATGGCAAGAGGGGGCCGACGGCGTGCGCGCCCGGCTGGGCGGTGTACTGATCGACCACTACGCGCCAGATGAGCCGCGCGGCTACCCGACGTTGTGCAAGGGCCGGTTCGATGTGGATGGCCAACGCTCGCATGCGCTGGAAGAACCCACGAGCCTCAACACCATGGCGATCCTGCCGCAGCTCATCGCCATGGGCGTGCGCGCTTTCAAGATCGAGGGCCGTGAGCGCAGCGCCGCCTATGTGGGCGATGTCACACGTACCTGGCGCGCGGCGATCGACGCTGCCTGCGCTGCCGCCGCGCAAAGCAAGGCTTTCCAGCCCCAGCCGGCATGGACCCAGGCGCTGTCGCGCCATGCGGAAGGGGCGCAGACCACGCTGGGTGCGTTCGAGCGCCCCTGGCGATGAAGGAACCGCCCATGGATGCCCCTCACCACGCTACTCGCGACACGTCCGTCGCTCAGGCCCCGGCGCTGTCCCATCTATCCGAATCGAAGTCCAGACGCTTCGGCCTGACCGTAGGACCGGTGCTGTACCTCTGGTCGCGTGCACGCCTGTTGGACTTCTACGGCGGGATCGCGGAATCGCCCGCCGACTGCGTAGTCCTGGGCGAAGTGGTGTGCGCGCGCCGCCGCGAGCTGCGCCTGGACGACTGGCTGGCGCTGGCGCGCGAACTCACCCAGGCCGGCAAGCAGGTCATCCTGGCCACGCAGGCGCTGGTGGAAACCGAGGCCGATCTGCGCCTGATCGAGCGCCACGCCGATCTCGCCTGCCATGCCGTGGAGGCAGGCGATGCGTCGGCACTGGCCTTGCTGCGCGGCCGCGTGCCGCTGGTGCTGGGTCCGCACGTCAACGTCTACAGCCAGGCCGCACTGCGCGAGCATGCCGATCTGGGCGTGCTGCGCTGGGTGCCGCCACTGGAGCTGTCGCTCGCTGCGGTCGCCCATATCAACCCGGCGGGACAGCCGGTGCGCGGACCCGACGGCGGCGCCATAGTCACCGAGGTGTGGGCATTTGGCCGATTGCCTCTGTCGTTCTCGGCGCGTTGCTTCACTGCGCGCCATGCCGGCGTTCCCAAGGATCAGTGCGGCTACCCCTGCATGGACGACCCTGATGGCCGTCTGGTCCGCAGTACCGAAGGCCAGTCATTCCTGGTGCTCAACGGCACCCAGATTCAATCGGCCGGTGTGCACAACCTGCTGGAGCATGGCGCCGCGCTGGCATCCTGCGGGGCTACCCGCGTGCGGCTGTCGCCGCAGTCATCCGGCTTCACGAAAGTGATCGAAGACTTCGACGCTGTCTTGAACGGCGACCAGCCGGCCGAGGGACGACTGGCCGGCTGGGCCGAAGCCGGCGTCCCTCGGCCACTCGTGACCGGATATGCCTTCGGCGGCGCGGGCATGAACACGGTGCAGGCGGAAGTGGCGGGAGTAGACGCATGATCTCCATTCGCCGACCACCGCGGTGGTTGTCCGCCCGGGTCGATGCGGTCGCTGCCCACTTGGACCGCTTGGCACCACCGCCACGCTTGCTGGCGCGCGCGATCGCCAAGCTGGCCGGAGGCGTCACTCAATTGCCCAGCGCGCCGCCGTCGACCCTGGTGGCCGCGGCCATCAACCGGGCGTTGTGGCCGCGCTTCCCGCCCGAGTTGCGCGACGGGTTGGCGGGTCGCGTCGTGGCAATGGAAATCACCGACCTGGGCGTGCGCGTGAGGCTGTGCGCGGGCCCGCGGGGCTTCTCTGCGGCCGGCGAGCAGGCGGTGGCGGCGCTGCGCATCGCCTCTCGGACCTCAGGCTGGTGGCGACTGGCTCGCGGCCTGGACGATTCCGATCGCTTGTTCTTCGATCGCGTGCTGATGATGGAGGGTGACACGGAGCTTGGACTTCTGCTCAAGAACTCGCTGGACGCCCTCGGTCCGCTGTGGCCGGTGGCCACGGCCCAAGAGCAACGCTGATTGCCGCAGACCTGTCATCAGGCGTTCATCCGTTCGGCGATTCCCGGCGCGAAGTGGTTCCGGCACCGCTGCAGTCGTCGTCTTCCTCGGGCCCAGTCGTTGTTCCCTCGCTGCAGACGGTGCGCGGCGATTTCAGCCAGCAGTCGGCTATCCAACACTTTGCCGTCCCATCCTCGCCCGTCGATGGGCAGCGCCAAGGGTGCGAACGCCGTGCGACAGCTTCTATGAGTGACCTCGACGGCCAGCTGCTCGAGTCAAAATTTCGATTCGCCAAATGAGGTCCTGATAAGACACTTCTCAAGACGTGAGCTACGCCGATGCGGTGCGAGTGGTATCCCCGGCGCGACGGTCAGCTCTATGCCAGCGAGGCAACCGGCGGCTTCTGGCCGATTCGAGCCAACCAAGAGTTCAGATCGGTCTCCAGAAGCCGGTCGCCCGAAGGTGATCTTTGGCACGACATTGGAGCGCGTCATGAAGGTCCGGTTGTACCGACATCGTTCAGTTGATGGCCCTTTCTGACACCAGCCACTCGATCCGAGCCGTCTGGCACAGCAGGCATTTGCGGCGACGACATCGGCGTCTGAATCCAAGCCCGGGACTGCCGAATCACCCGCTTCACCTCATCATGGACCGCAGCTACGAGGGCAACGAGACTCGGCAACTCGCCCTTGGCCTGGGATTCGTCCCGGTCGTGCCGCCAATGAGCACGCGCGTCGAACCGTGAAAGCGCGACCGTGCGATGTACCGGCATCGCATCGAAGTTGAGCGCTTGTACCGCAGGCTCAAGGGCTATCGCCGCATCTTCTCAAGGTTCTAGAAGTCCGACGTCATGTTCATCGCCTTCAATAGCTTTGCACTTATCGCGGACGGAAAACGGTTGTGCTAATGGGCCTAGCGAAGGTGCGCCGGCGTGACACTCCCTAGATCTCGATGATATCGATCGCGTAGGAATCCAATAGTTATTTTGGGAAAGCGCCAAAAAAGCTAAGGTCGATTCCGATGCGGAGGTAAAAAGTTCTGCAGCTTTTGCGGATACTTGATTCAAGCGCAGAAGAAAGCTCGATGCGCGATTCGCGAGGCCCGTTCACACACCCACAGGAGATTACATGAACAAGTTTAAGCAAATCAAGATCGTCGCCGAAAGCGCATCCACCATTGAGGCTGCGCTCGCTGCGGCAAACGGGAAGGCAACAAGGCACACCTTTTCCACCTACAACGAAATTGCCGACCTTGCCAGATATGGTGAGACGCGCCTCGAGAGAATGAGGTTGCCGCAAGCCGAGCGCCCTGGCGCAAAGGTCGATGCCACGTCCGGCGACGCGATGCCAAAGGCGTATAAGTACACTCGGAATGGCACAAGAGTGCAATTGCTGCGTCGCGGCGCTGGTTGGTACCTGCAGGCCGCTGAAGTGTGCACGTTGTGGCCGCAGGACCGCGGCGGCGCGCGCCTTACGCTCACAGCCGAGCAGGATGCCGAGGCCCTTCGGCGGTTCCGGGCCACCTACACCTTCGAACGGGAGGCCACTGCCTTGCCCATGCACGCCATCTGCTTCTTGGCAGCGTTTGGCGACGTGCACGCGCAGGAGGTGGTCGCTTGGCTTCTGCCTCAGCTGTCAGCAGCGCAGGAGTCTGATGTGCGGGCTGTGATCTACGCCCGCGACACGCGGTCGGTCATGGAGGCAATCCTGGGCGACATCGAGCGCGCACAAAACGACGAGGGCTTCGCGGCCGCTGCCTGATCGCTGACGGCACCAACGGGCGACCGTGGCGTCGCATGTACATGCTTACCAGCCACCTCGTAACCGAGGACAACGTCGGCCCGAGCCTGCAAGTGCATTCGAGTGATCCGCCTTAGGATTGTCCGCGTTGCGCAGACGGAGGAGTCAAATGCCTGAGAGCCACCCGTCGCCAACGACTATTGATGACCGGGTCCGGGTCTACATCAATGTAGCACTTGGCTGACCTTCGCCAGCAAGGGATGCGAACTGGCGGTCAGCTATCTGGCGCGGCCGCGAACTGGTAGTCCCGGCCAGTTCCGGCCATACACGGCCGGCTGCTTTACCGCGTTTCACCTGGTATTGCGGACGCCGCGCGGCCTACTGCGTCGTCTGGTAGGTCAGCTCGTTGTAGGGACGCCTGATGTGCGCATTCTTCGCGATATGCAGCAATCGCCGCCGGCGTGCGCCGCGTCGAGGAGCTGACGGGCGACAACGCGCTGGCCTACGTACAGGACATGGGAGGCGCGTTGGGAGGCGTGGCCGGCACGCTGCGCGTGGTTGAGCCCTGGGGTGCCGGCCCGCGCCAATGCCCTGCTCGACCAGATGCGCTTGCTGGAGAAGGCGTTGAACGCGCTGAAGCGCAGGTTGGCGTGGGCGCAGGCCGACGAACCGGTGGCGCGTGCGCTGCAGGTGGCCGGCATCAAGATGCTGGCCGCCACGCTGCAGGGCGCCGATGCCAAGGCGCTGCGCGAGGAGACCCTGGGCAAGCTGAAGGACAGGCTTAAGGGCGCAGCGATCGTGCTGGCCACTGTCGATGGCGGCAAGGTGCAGCCGGCCGTCGGCGTCGCTCCCAACCACATGGTCAACATCGAGGCCGGCAAGCTGGTCAACTTCGTCGGCCAGCAGGTCGGCGGCAAGCCGGACATGGCGATGGACGGTGGCACCGATCCGTCGAAGCCGTCCGCGGCGCTGGATTCGGTGCGCGGCTGGGTGGCGGAGCAGATCTGACCCCCGCGAATAGGGGAGTTGGCGGCTGCGCCGCTGAGCATGACAGGCGCAGATAATCCCGGTAATGGCGGGCGCGGCGCCTTCTTGGCGCGCGCAGCCGATGCCGCGAGGAGGAGCCGTCCGATGAAGCTGCACCCTGCCCTCGAATCCGCTGGCCGCCGGCCTTGGGCCGCGCTGGGCGTCCTTCTGTTGATGAGTTCGCTGGCTATGGCGCCGGCTCAAGCCCAACCGTTGCCGCCCGCCGGCCCCTATTACGGTGTCGGCATCGACGGGTTCGGCAGCAAGGAGGCCACCAGCTTCGGCCCGCTGGACATGTCCAACGAGTTCGGTTCGGCCAGCGCCATCGTCGGCACGAACCCGCAGCCCTTCGTCAGCCTGAATGTGACGTCCAGCGATCCGACATATGGCGCTCACGACACGTCGGCCTTCGGCACGCTGGGCTACTACGTCCGTGTGGCGGGGCCGGTGGGTGGTGAGGTACCGGTGTGGATAACGGCCAGCGGCTTCCTCACGTACAGCAGTTCGAATGCCAATCTGAACGGTTCGTTGAAGATCGTGCGCCAGAACTTCAACACGCCGTTGGTGGAAGAGAACATTTGCCACCACAGCCTTTTCTGCGGGACGACGGACAACGATTCGTTCGTGCTGAAGCAGAAGCCGTTCACCTTCGTGGCCGGCGTGCCCTACTACGTGAGCATGGTGGCGCAGGCCACGGCCATGTCCAATAGCGGCGGCAACGGCTACGCCACGGTCTTCCTGGACCCCTACTTCGAGATAGACCCGACCTTCGAGAAGGCCGCCGACTACACGCTGCAGTTCAGCCCCGGCATCGTGCAGCAGCCGGTGCCAGAGCCGGGCACCGTGGCGCTGTGGCTGGCCGGGCTGGGCCTTCTGGCCGGCGCGCGCCGGCCGCATCGCAAACGGGCTAGCTGAACCTGCCCGAAGCCGGCATCAGACTTGCTCGTCGTTGGCCGCCGCGGCGGCACTGCGCTCGACACAGTTTGTCAGGCCGGTGCGGCTTGGGGCGTCACCTGCCGCGGCCTGGCTCAGCGCGGCGCAGCAGGTCAGCGCAGAGTATTTTCAAACGGCCCCGGGGGCGACCTGTGACGGCCAGGACCTGACACTCCTCGATGCGTGCGCTGTTGTCCCGAAGAAGTGGCTTCCCTTCAACAGGAACGGCGCAAAGTCTCCAATCAGGTCAGGCTCAGAATGACGCCATGGAAGACTTGGAACTGCTCATCGATCTTCACCTCACAGCCAGACGGCAAGGACCCGGCGACGCCGCACAGACGCGCCGCGCTATTGAGTTGGCAGGGCTGTCGGGGCTGCGCAACCTGAAAGTTGCAGACATTGGCTGTGGCACTGGCGCGTCGGCCTTAGTCCTTGCGCGAGACCTCGAATCGCGGATCGTCGCGGTCGATACCTTGTCTGCATTTCTTGCCACGCTGCAGTCGCGCGCCGAGCAAGCCGGCCTCGCCGACCGCATCACTCCCGTGAACGCCTCCATGGACAGGCTGCCGTTCGAATTGGAGAGCCTGGACGCGATCTGGTCCGAGGGCGCGATCTACAACATGGGTTTCGAGAACGGTGTGACGCAATGGCGCCCCTACCTCAAGCGCGATGGCATCCTGGCGGTCTCCGAGCTCACTTGGCTGACGGCCAGCCGCCCCACCGAGTTGGAGGATCACTGGCGTGCGCAGTACCAGGAAGTCGGCACGGCCTCGTCCAAGCTAGCTGTGCTTGAACGCCAGGGCTACGCGCCAATTGGGTACTTCGTGCTGCCCGAACAATGCTGGCTGGATGCCTACTATCGCCCGATGCAACAGAGGTTCCCAGCATTCCTGGCGCGGCACGGATCGAGCGATGCTGCCAAGGCCGTCGTTGCGGCCGAAGCGTTGGAGATCGATCTCTACGAACGGTATCGTGCCTTCGTCGGATACGGGTACTACATCGCCCGCAAGTTCGAAGGCGGCCGTTGAGGGCACAGCCGATGACCGGCGGCGGACATTGTTGGCGCTGCCAAGCGCCAGCGCCGCAGATCAAACCTTTGCCGCCGTTTCCGGTGCCTTGGCCCTGCCGACCCCAATCTGCGTGCGGCCAGCCAGCTTGCCGGCGCGACCCGCTTCCCGTCAGTCGGCGAAAGTCAACGCCTGCACTCAGTGCATCGTGACAATGATCGGATCACCCTTTGTGATGATCATCGTGTGTTCGTACTGGGCAGAGAGATTGCCGCGCATGCCCGTCAAAGTCCACCCGTCGGAGGCCTCTGTCACGATGCGGCTTCGAGTTGACAGAAAGGGTTCGATGGTGATGACCATGCCTTCTTGCAAGATGCGCACGTCGGTGGGATCGAAATAGCCTGCGATGTGCTCCGGCGCTTCATGCAGGGCCCGCCCAACGCCATGGCTTCCAAGGTTCTCGATGACCTTGAATCCATAGGCCTTGGCTGTGCGCTCGATGGTGCCGCCAATGCGATTGATCGGCTGCCCCGCCCTGGCGACCTTCATGGCCTCTGCCAAAGCGGTGCGGGCCGCGTGGCACAGCCGTGTCTTCCGCGGCGTGGTCGGCGGGACGACCGCCGTGCCGCCCGTGTCGGCAAAGTAGCATTCGAGTTCTGCCGAAACGTCGACGTTCAGCACATCGCCGGCCCGGATCACACGGTCTCCCGGAATGCCGTGTGCAGCCTCTTCGTTGATGCTGATGCAGGTGTATCCAGGGAAGCCGTAACTCAGCTTCGGTGCAGAACGGGCCCCATGCGACTGCAGAAGCTGTCCACCGATGGCGTCTAGCTCGCGGGTGGTCATGCCTGGCTGCGCGGCATCCAGCATGCTGTGCAGCGTCAGCGCGACGATCCGGCCCACTCGCTGCAGTGCGACGACATCGTCTTGCGTTTCGATGGTCATGGGGCTTTTCGCTCAGTGTGTAGGCGCAATCGGAGCGATTCTCGCCGGTTCCGTCCCGTATGGAAGCGCGAGGGAGTCGAAACGAAACGATTGGCCGCCGCCGGCCCCCTGCCATGCCGACCCTACGGTGCACCTGACGCGAACTGCCACTCCAGGCCCAGCAGGCGCTGCAGTGTCCCGAGCATCAGCGCGCGGTCGACCGGTTTGGCGATGAAGTCGTTGGCGCCGGCCTCGCGGCAGTGACCTTGATCGGCCGCAGACACAGCGGCCGACACGATCACAATCGGCAGATCCTGCTTCCCCAACTGCGTACGCAAGAGGCGCACTGCCTCCAGGCCGTCCATCACCGGCATCGCGGCGTCCATCAGCACGATGTGCGGCACCCGATGGCGCACCTGGTCGATCGCCCGCTGTCCGTCAGCGGCCTCGTCGACATCGAAGCCGAGTTCCGACAGCAGCGCGCAGAGCATGTTTCGGTTGTCGGCCTTGTCGTCAACCACCAGCACGCGGCGGCGCTTGCCTGTGTAGCCGATGGGCACAGGGTCGGCCGCCATCGGTGCTTCTTCGTTCGCCAAAGGGAGCGACAACTCGAACGCGAACACACTTCCCTGCCCCGGCGTGCCGTGTACGACCATCTCTCCGCCCATCAGCCCCACGAGCTGTCGGCTGATGGCCAGTCCAAGGCCGGTTCCCCCTTCACGACGGCTCAAGTCGCCCCCTTGCTCAAACGGCTGGAACAGCCGTTCGCGATCGGTCTCCGTGATGCCGATGCCCGTATCGCGCACCTCAAAACGAAGCGACGCTCGTGCCCCGTCGCCGGCCTTGCCGTCCACGACAAGGCAAATCTCACCCCTGTCGGTGAACTTCACGGCATTGCCAAGCAGATTGATGAGCACTTGCTTCAGTCGCCGCGCGTCGGCCGCCACGCGTGGCGGGGTTCCCGGCGTGACCTGCAGTCCGAACGCCAAACCCTTGTCCTCCGCCTTGACACGCATGATGTCGGCGATGCCTTGCAAGAACGGCCGTAGCTCGATGGGCTCCGGGCCCAGCTTCAGCTTGCCTGCTTCGATGCTGGCCAGATCCAGGATATCGACGATCAGCGTCAACAGATGCTGGCCGCCTGAGTGGATGGCCTGCAGTCCGGCCTGCATGCGTGCATCGAGCTGGTTCCCACGCATCAAGAGAAGCTGCGAAAAGCCCAGAATCGCGTTCAGCGGCGTGCGCAGTTCGTGACTCATGCGCGCCAGGAATTCGCTCTTTGCGCGGTTGGCCACCTCCGCCCGCTCCTTGGCCTGGCGCAGCTCTGCGGTTCGTTCGGCCACCAGCTCTTCGAGCTGCGCTCGGTGGCGCACAAGCTCCTCCTCGCGTTCACGCAAGCGGCGCAGCATCAGCGTGCTGGCCAGCGCGTCGGTAAGGCGATGACCGATCTCTTCGAACAGGCGCGTTTCATGCTCCGACCACGCACGTGCTTGCACGCACTGGTGCAGCCCCAGCAGGTACGGCGGGCTGCCTTTCGGATGCAGTGCCATCATCATCGCGGCCTGCACGCCGAAGCGCTGCGTCAAGTCCTGCGGCACCTTGAGCTCATGGTGCGGACCGAACCGCACAGCGCCGACTGCGGCTCGAGCGAGTCGTTGCCCCTCCGCAATTTCCGGCGACATCGGTTGCTCGCCGCCGAGTGTGAACACGCCAGCGAACCCCGGTTGGGTGCGCTCCATCACGGCGTGCCAGGCGTCGACCTCGGGATCGCAGGGATAGACAAGCCAGGCGCGCTCACAAGCGAAGACGCCGAGCATCACCTGCATCACGCCGCTGGTCATCTGTTCGAGGTCGTCCACGCCCTGGATCGCCCGATTGACCCGGTCCATCGCTTCCAGGAAGCGCACATACTCTTGCTGCTGCGCCTGTGCACGCTTGCGCTCCGTGATGTCGCGCCCGACGCCGCGATAGCCGACGAAGCGTCCCGCTTCGTCGAACACGGGGACGCCCGAGACTGACACATCGCGCCGACTTCCGTCCATACGAAGGCGCGCCAACTCGAAGTCGTTGAATGGCAGGTGCGCATCAAGCATGGCACGGTGTGCGCGCCAGGCGGCCTCGTCGGGTTCGATGTATGGAACTTCCCAGCGTGTCTTGCCAATCTCGCTGCCACGCGCCGGTGTCTGGGCTTCGCTCTCGGCGAAATCCTGTCGCGTGAAACGGTGCTGCGCGTCGGTTTCCCAGTACACGTAGAAAGAGAACTGCACCAGCGTACGGAAGCGCTCCTCACTCGCACGTAGCGCCTGCTCGATGTGCCGGCGCTGACTGATGTCCCTGGCTACGGAAACCTTGAGATGGTGGCCGCCAGGCTCATAAGAGCACACACGGACTTCCACTGGGAAAGTGCTGCCGTCTTGGCGCCGATGCACAGCCTCGAATGCGACTGTCTCGCAGGCGTCGAGGCATGTTGCAATCGTCTGCGATCGGGCGACCGCGCGTTCGGGTGTCGCCTCGAAATCCTGCAATCGCCTGCCAATCAGCGCGTCCCGCGCATAACCCAGACTCTTGCAGGCCTGTGCGTTGACCTCGATGAGGGTCCCCGCATCGTCATGGACGAATATGGCATCACCTGCATGTTCGAACGAGTCGGAGGCCAGATTCCGTATCTCAGCCGAACCGGGGAGAGCGTACGTGTGCTCGATTTGACCCATCGCCATGCGACACCTCCTGTGCCACGGGCCTGGTCGCCCCGACTACGATGGTTTCCGTCGCCGAGCCGACCCGGGTAGATGGGATTCTGCGCCTGAATTTTCGCGATGTGTGCAGGTTGCGATCAAATCAAGGGCGATCGAGGCTTGCGGGACGTGAAATTCGACCGCCGCGCGCCGCCTGACCGCTTCCTGTGGATGTGACCATGTCGGGAGCACAGACAGCCCTTGATGCGACGCTCCTACGGGGGAGCGCCTGGGTCAGCTGCCGTCCAATGCCGCACCCAGGCGCACCACGGCCAGGTCGACAAACGCCCGCAGTGCCGGCGACAGGCTCTTGTGCGACGGGAAAACAGCCTGCACATCGACCCGCCGGGTCGCCCAGCCCTGCAGTATCGGCACCAGCTGCCCTGTGGCGACGGCCGGCGCCGCCACGAAGGCGGGCAGCGTGACGATGCCTGCACCGGTGGCCGCCAGTTCCCGCAGCAACGCCGCGTCATTGGCCGCCAGAACAAAGCGCGTCAGGATCGACTGCGTGCGCCCATCATCGTGCGTCAGATTCCAGCATGGCGTGGCCGCTGCAGGCGCGTTGTCGATCAGGATATGCCCGTCCAGTTCGTCGGGTTCAAGCGGCGTGCAATGCCGGCGAAGATAGGCCGGCGCTGCATACAGGCGCGCCGTCGCACTGCCTAGACGGCGTGACACCAGGCTCGAGTCAGGTAGCTCGCCGGCACGGATGGCGAGGTCGATGCCCTCCTCGAGCAGGTCGACCCGGCGGTTGGCGAGGTCGACGAACAGTTCCACCTCGGGGTAGGCCGCTGCGTATTCCGCCAGCATCGCCGGCAGCAGCGATTGCCCGAGCACCACCGAGGCGCTCACGCGCAGCCGGCCTTGCGGTCGCGCTCGGAAGCTGGCCACCGTGGCCGCGGCCATGTCAAGCTCCTGCAGCACACGACGGGTGTGCTCGTGGAAACGCGCGCCCACGTCGGTGAGGCGCAATCGTCGCGTGCTGCGCTCGAGCAGCCGTGCGCCAAGGCACTCCTCCAGCCGGGCCACGCGGTGGCTGACGCTGCTTTTGGGCCAGCCCAGCCGTTCGGCGGCACGCGTGAAGCTGCCGCTGTCGGCCACGTGCGTGAAAGCCAACACGTCATTGAGGTCACGGTTCGGTGCAGGGCGGATGGTCATACAGCTATCCGGGTTGATTGTTCGGTAGTTTGGACAGTGTGTCCACAAGTGCGCGCTTGTTCAACATCCACATCGCCCCGAGCATGCAGACATGTCCGACAGCAGCGAGTCCGCCTCCATGCACCCCATCGCCACCCCGCGCAAGGGCGCTGTCGCCCGCTCCGTGGCGGCAGTCGATACGTTGGCGGAACGCCGACTCGGTCCGAACCTCGTCACCCGCGACGCGCAGCTCAGCGCAACCAGCCCCGATCTCGACCCGTTCCTGATGGTGTCGCTGTATGCGATGCGTGGCGCCACCTTTCCTCCGCACCCGCATGCCGGCTTCATGGTGGCCACCTACATCCTGCCCGAGAGCGAGATCGGCTTTGTCAACCAGGACTCGATTGGCACACGCAACCGCATCGCGCCAGGTGCGCTGCATGTGACGGTGGCTGGCCGAGGCGTGCTGCATGAGGAGCAACCCGAAGTCGAAGGACCACTGGCACAGGGCTTCCAGATCTGGATCGACCTGCCCGAGGCGCAGCGCGAGCGCCCCCCTGAGGCGTTGCACCTGGCAGCCGAGCAGGTGCCACGCCTGAATCTGTCCGGCGCCGACGTGCGGGTGGTGCTCGGCAGCGTGGCGGGCGTGGCGTCGCCGCTGGCGCTGCCGACCGCGGTGTCGCTGCTCGACATGACGATGCCGCCGCAGACCCGTTGCGAGCTGGCGCTGCCGGCGTCCGACCATGCCATCGTCTTCATGCTGGGCGGCACGCTCGACGCCGGCGGGCTTCGTGCGCAAGCCGGCCAGCTGCTGCGCACCCGTGCCGACGGCGACCTGCTCGCTCTGGCAGCGGGCCCTGAAGGTGCCCGCCTCATCGTCTTCGCTGGCACTCCCCTGCCGCAACCGCGCCTGATGCACGGCCCGTTCGTGGCCAGCCATCGACAGCAGTTGATGCGCTTCGCGGCCGACCACGCCGCGGGTCGCTTCGGCACCTTGCAGCCCTTCGGCCGCGCACCGGCCGGCCGCCCCTGAGGTAACGACCATGAACAATGCAACCTCGTCTCCGTCGTTCCACCACATGAAGCTGTTCGTCAACGGCGTGCTGCTGCACGTGGCCGTTGGCGGCCAGGGCCCCGCGCTGTTGTTGCTGCACGGCTGGCTCGGCAGTTCCTACAGCTGGCGCAAAGTGATGCCGGCGCTGGCCGAGCATTTCACGGTCATCGTGCCCGACGCACGGGGCTACGGTGACAGCGCCAAGCCCGACGCCGGCTATGACGGCCTGACCATCAAGGACGACCTGCGCGCGCTGCTGCACACCCTGGGCCATCGCCAAGCCTTCGTGATGGGCCATGACATGGGCGCCCCCGTGGCGCTGCTGTACGCCGCCCATCATCCTGACGAGGTGCTGGGCGTGGGCTACTTCGACGAGCCGCTGCTGGGCTTCAATCTCGAGCGTTTCACCGCCTCTCGCGCCGACAACCCGTTCGTCTACTGGTGGTTCGCCTTCAATGCCACGCCCCATGTGGCGGCGATGCTCTGGGAGGGCAAGGAAGAGCGCATGGTCGACCATCTGCTCACCGCGATGGTGGCGGACCCGCGCAGCATCAGCCCCGAAGACAAGGCCGAGATCGTACGCGGGCTGCGCACCCCGGGCGGCTTGCATGGATCCTTCGGCTGGTATCGCGACAGCCTGCGCACCGGCCAGCAGATCGTCGACGCGCTGGCCGGCCGCGTGCTCAGCGTGCCGCTGCTGGCCTTGAACGGGCAACACGGGCACCCCGGCGTGCGCGAGCAGTTCGACGGCCTCGTGACCACCGTCGAAGGCGCCACCATTCCCGACGCCGGCCATCTGATCGCCGAGGAGCAGCCGGCCGCCGTGGTCGCCGAGATCGTGGCCTTCTGCCGGCGACACGCCGGGCGGCTGGCCGCGTCCCCGGCTTGATGGGCTGGCGTCGACCCTGGCTGCTGCTGCCAGCGCTGCTGGCCGGCTGCGCGACGCCGACCTTCGACAACGCACCGCGCAACGTGCCGGTGACGCCTGCCTTCGTGGCGCAGGCAGCAAAGCCGCGCGATATCGTCGGCGAGCGGGTGATCGGTCTGTCGCTCTCGGGCGGTGGCCTTCGGGCCGCCGCCTTCGGGCTGGGTGTCCTTCAGGCGTTGGCCAGTGACGACGCGCCCGAAGCCGACGTCTTCGATGAACTGACCTTTATCTCCAGCGTGTCGGGTGGTTCGCTCACGGCCGCCTATGTGGGCTTGCACGGGCGCAGCGGCTTGCTGCACTTCCGTGAGCGCGTGCTGCTGCAGGACCTGGAGCGCGACCTGCGGCTGGACTGGCTCTCGCCCTCGAGTCTGTCTCGGCTGGTGGCCGGCGGGTTGAACGACCGCAGCAACCTGGCTCTGCGCCTGGACACCGAAGTGTTCCGCGGCGCCACCTTCGCCGACTTGTATCGGCGCAACAAGCCCGACGTCTGGATCAACGCCACCGACCTGTACCACCGGATCCCGTTCCCGTTCACGCCGCCTGCGTTCCTCGCTTTGTGCAGTGACCTCTCGGCGCTGCCGGTGTCCGAGGCGGTGGCGGCCTCAATGGCGGTGCCCTTGGTGTTCGTGCCGGTGGTGCTGCGCACCCATCCCTAGTCCTGTCTGACGCCACTGCCGCAGTTGACGGCACCGCTGCATGGCACCGCCAGTGCCGCCACCGACACCGCCGCCTCGGTGGCCCAGGCCATCCGGGACTACCGCGACCCGGCACGGGTGCGCTATCTGAAGCTCGCCGACGGCGGCCTTACCGACAATCAGGGCCTCGCCAGCATCCTTGTCGCTCGGGTGCTGTCCGGCACGCCGCATGGCCCGCTCACCGAGGCCGACGCGGTGCGGTTGCGGCGCATGTTGTTCCTCATCGTCGATGCCGGCCGGGCGCCGGCCGGCGATTGGGTCTTGCGGCCAGAAGGTCCGGGCGGGCTGGACGTGGGCATCGCCGCTGCCGATGCCGCCATTGTTTCGGCCACGCGCCTGAGTACCACGGCCTTCCGGTACATGGCGCGCCGTTGGCAGCAGGACCTGGTGCGCTTTCGTTGCGGCTTGGACGAGGCCCGCGTGCACGCGCTGGTGCCAGCCGGCGAGCGCTGTGCGTGCGACGACCTGCAAGTTGTCGTCGAGACGATCAGCCCCGAGAGCCTGCCGCCCGAGCGTGCCGCGAGCCTGCGGGCGATGCCGACGCGCCTGACTCTTTCGACGGCCCAGGTGGACGAGGCCATCGCGGCCGGCCGCGACGCCGCGCGGGCCAGCCCAGCCCTTCGGGCGCACATAGCCTCCAGGTTGACGAGCGCTCTGGGACACTAAGCAGTGTTTCGAGTCACCACAGAGGTCTTTGGCAAACGACAGTTCCTGGCCGGGACACCCACTTCGCGGCCGTGGCTGACAGCAGTCTCTCGAATCGGCGCGACCTCAATGGCCGGTCTTCGAGGTGCCAACCTCAACAAGTCGACCCGTTGCGGTCCTCCACCGATTTCCCAAGCGGACCTCCGACGTCGCGATGGCAATAACACCGGCAGGCTGATCAACTTGCTGCGCGCAGCGCCTTATCGAGGTCTTTCCATAGGTCCTCGACGTCTTCGATGCCGACGCTGAGGCGTAGCAGCGATGGGGGCAGATGCTCCTGGCCGGGTATCGCCGCTCGCCGCTCCATCGTCGACTCGACGGCACCGAGGCTGGTTGCATGCCGAATGAGTCGGACGGTGCGACAGGCAGCATCTGCCGCCGCCATACCACCACGGACGTCGAACGAGATTATGGGGCCATAACCCTTGAGGACGCGCTTCGCCGTGGCGTGCGTGGGATGCGACGCCAGACCTGGATAGCGCGTCACTTCCACTGCTGGATGGGCGTGCAGGCGTTCCGCCAGTTCCATGGCCGAGGCCTGGGCGCGCTGCAAACGCAAAGCCATCGTACGGGCACCGCGAACGGCAAGGTAGCACTCCAGGGTGCCGGGTGTGGCTCCGGTCAGTTCGCGCGACTTCTTGAGGGCGTGCCACAGTGCCTGATCATTCGTCGTCGCTACCCCCGCCAGCAGATCGGAATGACCGCCAATGAACTTCGTCGCAGACTGCAGCGACACCGTGGCGCCGAAGTCCAAGGGCCGCTGGTTCTAAGACGTCGCGAAGGTGTTGTCCACCGCGACGATTGCCCGAGCTTTGCGGGGTGCGGCACAAATCGTCTCAAGGTCGGCAACGCCCAATAGCGGGTTCGACGGCGACTCGAGCCAGACAAGATCTGCTGTCTTGCATGCATCGAGCCAGCCGGCCGTGTCATGCAGCGGCACCCGTCGAACACGCCATCGACCACGCTCCGCCCCCGCCGCAACGAGCCCCGCGACGCCTTGGTAACAGTCGTCAGGCAGCGTCACCGAAGCACCCGCTGGCAGCTGGTCGAATACTGCCGCGATCGCCGCCATGCCGGACGCGAAGGCCAGTGCCCGGCCGGACTCCAGGCCGCCGATGATGTCCTCCAACGCTTCCCATGTCGGCGTTCCGTCGTCCCGCGAGTATTCCCGTCGTCCTCCGATGATGAAGTTCGAAGCCGGTACGAGGGGTACGTTTAGGGGCGCACCCGGTTCCGATGATCGGCCTGCGGTGACCAGCCAGGATTCGAGCTTGAGGTCAGTGGGATGAGTCATATTCGTCTCGTGTTGGGGTTCGAGCAGTCGTGGTGGGCCAGGGGATGGCCAACTTCCGCCCAATGATGCCGGCGAGGATGAGGCCGAGCCTCGCAAGGCGTCCCGCACTGGCCACCTCTCCGAACAGCACCATGCCGAGGATCGCAGTACCGACGGCACCGACGCCGACCCAGACCGCATAACAGGTGCCGACGGGCAGCGACTTCATTGCGCCGCCGAGCATGGCCACGCTCAGCACCATGGCCACGATCGTGACGAAGCCCGACCCAAGCCGGGTGAAACCGGCCGTGTACTTGAGGCCGACGGCCCGGCCCACCTCAAGCAGGCAGGCGATGACCAGCAATACCCACTCAATACGCATTCCGTTCTCTTTCAGCGCTCGCCAGCTACGTCAACCGGCCCACCGGCCTGCATTTGATCGACTTCGGGTCGTAGCGGACTCCCGTTCAACGGATGCGCGATCCCGCCATCCCCGTAGCTTCTGAGAATCTG
Source organism: Burkholderiales bacterium (assembly GCA_017302505.1). Taxonomy (GTDB): domain Bacteria; phylum Pseudomonadota; class Gammaproteobacteria; order Burkholderiales; family Burkholderiaceae_C; genus Rubrivivax. Next base: position 46,922 of record JAFLDH010000002.1, on the reverse strand, counting down.
AGCGATAGTGATGTGGTACCCGTTCAACCACCGACCCTGCAACTGCTTGGCGGCCAAGTGCCGGGGATCATCGACCAACCGCTGCAGGGCTTCGAGAGAATCCCAGTAGTAGACGGTCGAGATGAGCCCGGAGTCCGGGTTCTCCCAGGCTTCTTCGCCCAAATAGCCCGGCGTTGACCGCGCAACCTGCGCGATGGCCTCATCGAGCCGCAAAAACTCGTCGTCGTAGTCGCCTTTGGCGAAGGTAAATGTGGCGGTGAACATTGGCTAAGTCACTTGCAGTTGGCGACAACACAGTCTGACGCCATGGCTTCATTCGGGCCAGTTGAAGTCGCTTATGCTGAATTAGTTGCGCTTAAGCTCCGACGCGCTGCGCAACCGCGCAGCACGTTCCTGGCCCACCTGCCAGCGCAACGCACAGCAATCCCGACTCACCGCCCGGCATGTTCGCTGGCCCGATCCGCGGCCGCGCCGTGCAGAAACTGCGCCAGCAACCGCGCGCTGGCCGATTGCAATGGGGCCGGCCGGGTAAGGACAACGAAGCGGCGCTTTGCCCAAGGCTCCTTCAACGCCACCAGGGCAAGCCGCCCGGCGCCGGCATGCGGCACCGCTACCTCTCGGGGCAGGACCGCCAGCCCCAGTCCGGCGGCCACGATGCGACAGGCCGCGTCGATGCTGGACACCTGTATGCGATGACTGGGTATGCGGCCCAGCAACGCTGCTTGCCGACGTAACAGCTGGTCCATCAGGCCCCCTGGCGCGACACCGACCGACACCTGATCAAGGGTCTCCGCATAGGTCAATGACGCCCGTCGCGCCAGGGCATGTTGAGGCGACATCGCCACGCACAGGTGATCGTTGCGATAGGGCAGCACATGCAAGCCACTCGTGTCGGCAAAGTCCCACAACACACCGAGGTCTGCCGTCCCTTCGCGCAGGGATCGCACGATGTCCGGGCTCGTCTTCTCGTCCAGGCTGACGGTCAGTCTCGGATACTGGTCGAGGAATCGCCCGATGTCCTCAGGCAACCGTTCTGCAAGCACCGACGGGCTCGCCAGCACGCGAACGCTGCCTTGCACGCCCTGGCCAAAGGCACCGAGTTCGCTGCGCATTCGCTCAAGTGCCGACAGCAGTTCCCGGGCGCGCGCCAGCAGCGCTTCGCCCGCTGCGGTCGGCTCGATGCCGCGGCGGCGCCGTACCAGCAAGGGCACGCCCACCTCGGCCTCGAGCGCTCCGATGCGCTTGCTCAGGGCCGATGCCACCAAGGCCTCCCGGTCGGCGGCGCGCGCAATGCTGCCTTCCTCGCACACGGCGACGAACAGGTGCAGCGATACGGGGTCGAGCGGGCGGGCCATGTGACGTTCCGAATTGGAACGCAAACGCTGAAAAATGACCACTGGTAGCTTCAGGGCGGCAGGTCTAGAGTTGCCCCATGAGTACGCATCAACCCGTCACCGTGCGCGAAGTCGGGCTGCGCGACGGACTGCAAAGCATCGCCCGCACGCTGCCCACCGCTCGGAAACTGGAATGGCTGCGCGCAGCCCATGCAGCCGGGCAGCGCGAGATCGAGGTCGGCTCGTTCGTGCCCGCGCGGCTGCTGCCGCAACTGGCCGACACCGCCGAACTGGTGGCCGTGGCCAGGACGCTGCCCGGGCTGGTCACGTCGGTGCTGGTGCCCAATCTGAAAGGCGCGGTGGCCGCGCTCGATTCGGGGGCAGACGCCATGCTGCTGCCGTTGTCCGCCAGCCACGCGCACAGCCTGGCCAACCTGCGCAAGACACCGGACGAGGTGGTGGCCGACATCGCACGCATCCGTGCGGAGCGCGATGCGCGAGGATCGCGCTGCCTGCTCGAGGTGGGCATGAGCACGGCCTTCGGCTGCACGATCCAGGGCCATGTCGACGAGGCCGAGGTGCTGCGCCTGCTGAAGGCGGTGCTGGATGCCGGTGCCGACCGCGTCGGCCTGGCCGACACCGTTGGCTACGCTGACCCGCTGCAGGTCAGCCGCCTGTTCGAGCAGAGCTTCGCCGTCGTCGGTGACCGGCTGACCTGTGGCCACTTCCATGACACGCGCGGTCTCGGTCTGGCCAATGTCTATGCCGCTTGGCAAACTGGGGTGCGCCGCTTCGACGCCTGCCTGGGCGGCATCGGTGGGTGCCCGCATGCGCCCGGTGCCAGCGGCAACGTGGCCACCGAAGACGTGGCCTTCCTGTTCGCCAGCATGGGCGTGCGCACCGGGCTGGACTTCGACGCGTTGATCGCCCTGCGCACGAGGGTGGCGCAGTGGCTGGATGGCGAGCCGCTGCATGGCAGCATTGCCCGCGCCGGCCTGCCGAAGACGATGAGAAGGGAACTGGCATGAACGCGCCTCAACCGCTGAAGGGCCTGCGGGTGGTGGAGTTCACCCACATGGTAATGGGCCCGACCTGCGGCATGGTGCTGGCCGACATGGGCGCCGAGGTGATCAAGGTCGAACCCATCGAGGGCGAGGGCACGCGCCGGCTGCTCGGCGCCGGTGCGGGCTTCTTCCCGATGTTCAATCGCAACAAGAAGAGCATCGGCATCGACCTCAAGCAGCCTGAAGGCGCTGCGGCGGCGCGCAGGCTGGCGGCCAGTGCCGACGTGGTCGCCGAGAACTTCAAGCCTGGCGCGCTGGCCAAGTTCGGCCTCGACTATGCGTCGCTGTCGGCTGTCAACGACAGGTTGATCTACGTCAGCCACAAAGGCTTCCTGCCGGGCCCCTACGAGCACCGCACCGCGCTCGACGAGGTGGTCCAGATGATGGGCGGCCTCGCCTACATGACCGGACGGCCGGGTGACCCGCTGCGCGCTGGCACCAGCGTCAACGACATCATGGGCGGGCTGTTCGGTGCCATCGGCACCCTGGGTGCGCTAATCCAGCGCGGCATCACCGGCAAGGGCATGGAGGTGCAGAGCGCGCTGTACGAGAACAACGTGTTCCTGATGGGCCAGCACATGCTGCAGTACGCGATGACCGGCCGCCACCCGCAGCCGATGCCGGCGCGCGACAACCCCTGGGCTGTCTACGACGTTTTCACGGTGAAGGATGGCGAGCAGATCTTCCTGGCCGCGGTTAGCGACGGGCAGTGGCAGACCTTCTGCGATGCGCTCGGCTTTGTCGACCTGAAGGCCGACCTGCTTCTGGCCACGAACAATGATCGGGTCAAGGTGCGCCCGCAACTGCTGGCCACGCTACGTGAGCGGCTGGCAGGCCGCAGCGCGGCCGAACTGGCGGCGATCTTCGAGCAAGCCGGTCTGCCGTTCGCGGCGATCCGCAAGCCGGAAGACCTGTTCGACGACCCGCACCTCAACGCCACTGGCGGGCTGGCCGATGTAGTGCTGCCCGATGGCGACAAGGCCGGCCAGACGGTGAAGACCACGCTGTTCCCGATCACGCTGGCCGGCGAGCGCCTGCCGGTGCGTCTGCAGCCGCCGCGCTTTGCCGCGCACACGGACGAACTGCTGCAGGGTCTGGGCTATGCCGCCGCCGAGATCGAAGACTTCAAACACCGGGCCGTGGTGGCCTGAACAACCGGAGACAACACGATGCACAAGCCCCATACCCGCCGCCACCTGCTGGGCGGCCTGACTGCCGCCGCCTCCGCCCTGGCCCTGCCTGCCTGGGCGCAGGCGGACAAGAGCATCCGCTTCATCCTGCCCAACGCGACCGGCTCGGGGGTGGACGCCATCACCCGCTCGGCGCAGCCCGCATTGGCCAAGGCGCTGGGCAATCCGGTCATCGTCGACAACCAGCCCGGCGCCGGCGGTATCGTCGGCCTGCAGGCGCTGGCGCGCTCGCCGGCCGACGGCTTCACGCTCAGCGTGGTGTCCAACAACGTGGTCATCTTCCCCAGCGTCTACAAGTCGCTGCCCTTCGACATGCCGGGAGATTTCACGCCCATCGCGGTGGTCGGCTATACGCCCGTGGTGCTGGTGGTCAATGCCAAAGTACCTGCCAGCAACTCGAAGGAGTTCATCGCGCTGCTGAAGTCAAAGAACGGCGACATGACCTTCGCCTCGGGGGGCAACGGCACCATCCTGCACCTCGCCTCGGAAATGTTCCTCGACGAAGCCGGCGTCAAGGCGCGGCACATTCCGTACAAGGGTGTGGGACCGATGCTCACCGACCTGATCGGTGGACAGGTGGACTTCGCTACCGCCGCGCTGCCCAGCGTGCAGGCGCACCTGAAAAGCGGCGCCCTCAAGGCCATCGGCGTGGCCACGGCCCAGCGTGTGCCTGTGGCGCCGGAGATTCCCACCTTCGTCGAACAGGGCCTGCCGAACTATGTGGTCGAAGCCTGGTTTGCAGTCATCGGGCCCAAGGGTCTGCCAGCGGCAGAGGTGCAGCGCGTGCACGCTGCCGTGGTGGCGTCCTTTGCCGACCCAACGGTGAAGGAGGCGATGGCCAAGATGGGCAACGTCATCAACGTCGCGCCTGCCGACAAGGCCATGCCCTTCTTCCGCAGCGAATTGGCCAAGTACGCGCAACTGGTCAAGAAGGCCGGTGTCGAGCTTCAGTAGGCCCGGCACGATGAGACTCGGCCGGTTGCTGTTGCTTTGCCGCGACCCGTCGCGGGTACGAGAGCAACTGCTCGGCCAAGTTCTCAGCCGCGAGCAGGCCGGACCGCTGCGCGATGAGATCTCCACCGACGAGATCACGCCGCTGCCGTCGTTGGTGCACTTCGACAGCACGCTGGGCCGCCACGCACATACCGGCTTCACGGCCGGCGGTGAACGGCCGATCGGGCTCGACGCGCTTCGCCATGCAGGCATTGAGGTGCTGGTGGCCGGCAAGCGCTATGGCAAGGGTAGCTCGCGCGAGCACAGCCCACTGGCCGAGAAGTCGGCCGGCGTGCGACTGGTGATCGCCGAGAGCTTCGAGCGGATCTACCGGCAGAACGCCGACAACCTGGGGCTGCTGACGAGCACTGACCTGAGCCTGGTCGACCGGCTGCAGCGCGGCGAAGACGTTGCGCTGGATGAGCTGCTGGACGATCGTGAACCCCAGGCCGCGGCGATCCTGCGCGCCGGCGGCCTATTGGCCTACGGGCTCGGGCCGCCTGCCGTCGCACCCGACCGCCGGCCTGGCCCGAAGACTTTGTTCGAGAAGATCGTCGACCGCCACCGGCTGAAGCCCGGCTTCGTGCGCGCCGATCGGCGCTTCATCCACGAGATCTACACCGGCATGTGTGCCCAGCTGCTGCAGCAGCACTTCGGCAAAGACTACCGCTTGCACGAGCCCCAGAGCATCGTCTGCTTCGAGGATCACCATGCCTATGTCGAGCGCAGCCCGGTGCATATGGCAAGCGGCTTGGTCGGCAAGGTGCGGCGTCTGGCCCAGGCGCACCGCGACTTCGTCGTTCAGCATGGCTTGGTCGATCATGGGCTACAGCCGGACGGCGAAGGCGCGCAGGGCATCTCGCATGCGCTGATGGCCGAGCGCTACGCGCTGCCCGGTGAGCTGATTGTGGGTACAGACTCGCACACGCCGCACAGCGGCGCACTGGGTTGCGTGGCGTTAGGCGTGGGCACCACCGACATGGCCAATGCCTTCATGACCGGCGCGGTGCGACTGCAGCTGCCCGAGGTGCTGCGCGTCGAGGTCGATGGTCGCCTGCCGCTGGGCGTCAGCGCCAAGGATCTGGTGTTGCACCTGCTGGCCCTGCCGTCGATTCGCGCCGGCGCAGGGGTGGGCCGGGTGTTCGAGTTCGGCGGCGAGGCGGTGCGCGCGCTGTCGATCGACGAGCGCGCGACGCTGACCAACATGACGGCCGAGCTGGGCGGCTTCACCGGCATTGTCGAACCCGACGAAACCACACAGCAGTTCCTGCGCGAGCGCCGCGGTCTGCAGATTGAGATCGAACCTTGGATGTGCAGCGACCCGGGTGCGCCTTACGTCGAGGTGATTCGCATCAACGCGGGGGCCCTGTCGCCGATGGTGGCGCGGCCAGGTGACCCCGGCCTCGGCCTGCCGCTGTCGCTGCTGCCACAGAGGCCGCGCATCGACATCGCCTACGGCGGCTCGTGCACCGCCGGCAAGCGCGAGGACTTCGAGCAGTACCACGCGGTGCTGTCCTGGGCCGCACAGCACGGCCTGCGGGTGGCGCCCGGGGTGACGTTGTACCTGCAGTTCGGCACCGCAGACGTGCGCGACTACTGCGCCAATCGAGGCTGGATCGATACCTTCAGCTCCGTTGGGGCACAAATCCTGCAGCCGGCGTGTGGTGCCTGCGCAAACTGCGGGCCTGGCGCATCCACTGCGGTGGACCAGGTGACGGTCAGTGCCGTCAACCGCAACTTCCCGGGTCGCTCGGGCCCAGGCCAGGTTTGGTTGGCCAGCCCGGCGACGGTGGCGGCCAGTGCGATTGCCGGCAAGCTGGTGGCCTTCCAGGAACTGTCTTCTGCGGACGATTCTCGGGTCCTTTGCAGGTCGAATGGATAGATTCACGTCGGTTGAAGTCGCCCGCGCGATCGCCCGCTCGCAGACGACTCAAGCCAACCAGGTCCTGATGCGCACACCAAGCGCTTCGCGGCTGATGCCATAGCGGTCGTGCAGGGTGGGCAGCGCGCCGGCGTCGAGGAAAGCATCCGGCAGTCCTGCCAACTGGAACCCCGCCGGTTGCACGCGGTGCCGCAACAGCGCACTGGCCACCGCCTCGCCCAATCCGCCAATCACCGAGTGGTTCTCGGCAACCACGACCAGCCGGTGCTTGTAGCGCACGGCTTCGACGATCGCAGCCTCGTCCAGCGGCTTGATCGTCGGGCAGTGCAGCACCGCCACGCCAATGTTGTCCTTGGACAGATCCTGTGCCGCTTCCAGCGCACGCATGGTCAGCAAGCCGCTGGAGATCACCAGCACATCGGCGCCCTCGCGCAGCAGCTTGGCCTTACCGAGCTCGAAGCGATAGCCCTCGATCTCGTCTAGTACCAGCGGCACCTGACCGCGCAGCAGCCGCATGTACACCGGGCCCTTGTGCTCGGCGATCTGCGGCACTGCCTGCTCGATGTCCAGGGCGTCGCAGGGGTCGACGATGGTCAGCCCGGGCACGCCGCGCATCATCGCGATATCTTCGATCGCGGCGTGGCTTGGACCGTAGCCCGTGGTCAGGCCCGGCAGCGCGCAGCAGATCTTGACGTTGAGGTCTTCCTCGGCGATGACCTGGTGGATGAAGTCGAAGGCGCGGCGGGTTCCGAAGGCCGCATAGGTGGTGGCAAAGGGCACCAGGCCTTCCTTGGCCATGCCCCCGGCCGCACCCATCAGCAGTTGCTCCGCCATGCCCATCTGGAAGAAGCGCTCGGGGTAGGCCTGTGCGAACAGGTGCAGGTCCGTGTACTTGGCCAGGTCGGCGGTCAGCCCGACCACTTCGGGCCGATTGGCAGCGTACTCGACCAGCGCCTTGCCGAAGGGCGCGGCCCGGACGCGCTGCCCTTCCGAGGCAATGGAGGCAATCATCGCCGACGTGGTGAGCTTCGGCTTCTTGGGGGTTGCGACAGCGGTGCTCATGCCAGGGCTCCTTGCGGCGTTTGGTCCAGGATGTCCAGCGCCTGCTGCCACTCGGGTGCATCGACGCGTATGAAGTGGTTCTTTTCCCGGCTTTCCAGGAAAGGCACGCCCTTGCCCATCAGCGTGTCGAAGAGGATGACGCGGGGCTTGGGCTCCTTTAATGCCCGGGCGGCGTCGAAGGCAGCCACCACGGCAGGCAGGTCGTTGCCCTTGACGCGCTGAACATGCCAGCCGAAGGCGGCCCACTTGTCGGCCAGTGGCTCGAAGCCCAGCACCTTGCTCGAGGGCCCGTCTGCCTGCTGGTTGTTGATGTCGACCAGGCAGATCAGGTTATCCAGTGCATGGTGGGCTGCGGACATCGCCGCCTCCCAGGTGGAGCCTTCGTCCAGTTCACCGTCGGACATGCTGTTGTAGACGAAGGCCGGGTTCTTCTTCTGCTTCAACCCCAGCGCCATACCCACACCGATGATCAGCCCCTGACCCAGCGAACCGCCGGAGATCTCCATGCCCGGCGTGTAGCTGGCCATGCCGGACATGGGCAGGCGGCTGTCGTCACTGCCATAGGTCTCCAACTCGCTCTCGGCGATGATGCCGGCCTCGATCAGCGCCGCGTAGTGCGCGATCGCATAGTGGCCATGCGACAGCAGGAAGCGGTCGCGCCCTTCCCATTCGGGTTCAGCGGGCTTCAGGTTCATGGCGTGGCAATAGGCCACGGCCAGCACGTCGGCCCAGCCCAGGGCCTGGCCGATGTAGCCCTGGCCCTGCACCTCGCCCATGCGCAGGGCATAGCGGCGGATGCGCCAGGCTGCGGCGGCCAGTTCGGCCAGCCGTTCATTGGAAACGGTCATCGAAGACTCCTTGAAGAGGAAGAAAGGGGTCACTTCAGGATGCTGGCAGGCACATACGAAACGAGTGCCAGCACACCGAAGGCCACCAGGTAGAAGGGACCGAGTTCGCGCACCGTCTGCCCGACCTTGACCTTGGCCAGCGCGCTGGTGATGAACAGCGTGGTACCGACGGGCGGCGTGTACAAGCCGATGGCCAGGTTGACGACCATCATGATTCCGAGCTGGGTCATGTCCATGCCGATCGAATTGGCGAGCGGCACGAACACCGGCGTCAGAAGCAGCACGGCGGCCGGCAGGTCGATGAACATGCCCAGGAAAAGCATCAGCAGGTTCATCAGCAAGATCACCAGCCACTTGGCGTGCACGTTCTCCTGCACCCAGTGCGCGATGCCCTGCGGCATCTGGTCGAAGGTGAGCAGCCAGCCGATGGCCGCCGAGGCCATGATCACCAGCAGCACCACGCCCGTGGCCAGGCCGGCATGCACGATGGCGTCGTTCAGCCGCTTCCAGCCCAGATCGCGGTAGATCAGCGCCGAGACCACACCGGCGTACAGCGTGGACAGCACGGCCACTTCGGTGGGCGTGGCGATGCCGAAGCGCAGGAAGATGATGATCAGCACCGGCAGCACGATGGCCGGGGACGCATAGGCCATGTGGCGGCGGAAGGCCGCACCATCGAACTTGGCCGTCTCGCGCGGGAAGTTGCGGCGCTTACCGACCCACCAGCACGCGGCCATGAAGCCGCCGCACATCAGCATGCCAGGCAGCACGCCGGCGACGAACAACTCGGCGATCGACGCGTTGGAGGTCAACGCGAACAGGATCATCGGGATCGATGGCGGGATCAGGATGTCGATGGTCGCGGCCGCGGCCAGCGTTGCCGCGGAGAAGGCGGCCGGGTAGCCGAGGCGCTTGTGCCACGGGATCAGCAGCGAGCCAATGGCCGAGGCATCCGCGACAGCCGAACCGGAGACGCCGCCGAACAGCGTCGACGACAGCACGCCCACCTGAGCCGGGCCGCCGTGGAAGCGACCGATCAGCGCCGACAGCACACCGACCAGCGCCTCGCCGAGCTTGCCGCCCATCATCAGCGTGCCGGTCAGCATGAAGAAGGGGATCGCGATCAGCGGGAAGCTCTGCACCTGCGCCACCATCTGCTGCACCAGCAGGTCCAGCGGCACCTTGTCGGAGCTGGCTGCCGCGGCCATGGCGGCAAGCAGCAGCGCGTGGGCGATCGGCATGGCCGCTACGGCGGCGCCCATGAAAACCAGCAGGATCAATGCACTCATGAGTTGTCTCCTCCAGGACAGCGCGACTACCAGTGCGCCTGAGGCACCACTGGCTCGGCAGACGCCTTGGCCTCGGGTTGGACATGCCAGCACTGCCAAGCCGACTGCAGCGCCAGCAGCGCCAGCAGCGTCATGCCGCCCATCACACAGCCATAGGTGATGGACCCGGGCAATTGCAGGATCGGCGACTTCTCGTCATGCACGATCTCCAGCATGCGGAAGGTCGCCACGGCCAACGTCGCGTACAGGCCCGCCACCACCAGCCAGCTGATGGTGGCCACGACGCGCCGCGCGACGGCCGGCAGCGCCTCCATCAGGAAGGTGGTGGCGATGTGCGCGCCGTGTTGGGCCGCGATGACCACGCCAGACATCACCAGCCAGGGGAACAGCAGCTCCGGCACCTCGTTGGCCCATTGCAGGCTGGAGCCGGTGGCATAGCGCAGCACCGTGTTGGCCACCAGGATCACGAAGATCACGCTGGTGGACAGCCACAGCAGCACTCGGCAGGCGCCGGTGATGGCCCGGTCGAGCGGGCCTGTGGGTTTGCCGGACATGGTTGTCTCCTTGGTTCCGGGCGGGGCGCGTGGCGCGCCCACCTTCGCTTATTGAGCCTGCGCGGCGGCGACGACCTTCTTCACGTAGGGACCGATCGGACCGGCCTCCCACTTGGCCGTGACTTCGGCCGTGGCCTTGGCGAAGGCCGCCTTGTCCGGCGTCGTCACCTGCATCCCCTTGGACTTCAGGTCAGCCAGAAGCTTGTCGTCAGCCTCCTGCGACAGCTTGCGCTGCAGTGCGGTGGCCTCGGCGGCGGCCTCGGTGACAGCCTTCTTGTCCGCGTCACTCAGCTTGTCCCAGGTGCGCTTGCTGATCAGGAACGGCGTCATCTGGAACTGGTGGTTCGTCATCGCCAGGTTCTTCTGCACCTCGTACAGCTTGCTGGCATGGATGTTGACGAGCGGGTTCTCCTGCCCGTCGACCACGCCCTGCTGCAGCGCCACATACAACTCGGCGAACTTGATCTGCTGCGACTCCGCGCCCAGTGCCTTCATGATGTCCACCAGCGTGGCATCGGGCGGCACGCGCATCTTCAGGCCCTTCATGTCCTCGACCTTGGCGATCGGACGCTTGCTGTTGGTCATCTGGCGGATGCCGTTGTCCCAAGTGCCTAGCAGCACCAAGCCCTTCTCGGCCGACTTGTCCGCGAGTTCCTTGCCCAGCGGGCCGTCCAGCAGCTTGAAGGCCGCTGCCGGACTGGAGAACAGGAAAGGCATGCCAAAGGCGGCGTACTCGGGCACCGCGTTGGCGACGGCGCCCTGCGAGTTGGCGCTCATGTCCAGCGCGCCGGTGCGCAGCGCCGTCACCATCGCGGCGTCGTCGCCCAGCTGGGCCGAAGGCGCCACCTGCACCTCGATGCGGCCGCCGGACTTGGCCTTCACCACCTCGGCGAACTTGACGCTCGCCTCGTGGCGCGGGTTACCGATGGCGGCGCCATGGCCGAGCGTCAGCTTGACGGTCTGCGCCTGCGCGACCAGGGGCAGTGCGGCAAAGGCGGCGACCGCCACGGCGGTACGGATGAAGGTCTTTCGTTGCATAGCTCTTGTCTCCTTGGTCGGACTCGGTGGTGTGGTCAGTGGATCAACATGCCGCCGTTCACGTCGAGCGTGATGCCGGTGCAGTAAGCGGACAGGTCGCTGGCGAGGAACACGCAGGCGCCGGCCACGTCGGTGGCGCGACCCAGGCGGGCCAGCGGAATCGACTCGGCGATCTCGGCCTTCTTGGCGTCGCTGAGCTTGCCCTGGGTGATGTCGGTCTCGATGAGGCCCGGCGTGATGCAGTTGATGCGGATACCGTCGATGCCAAATTCGCGCGCCATGGCCCGGGCCAGCCCGAGCACGCCCGCTTTCGCCGCGGAATAGTGCGGGCCACCGAAGATGCCGCCGCCGCGTTGCGCCGAAACCGAAGAGATGCAGACGATCGAGCCGGCCTTGCGTTGCTTCATGGCCGGCAGCACGGCCTGCGACATGTAAAGCGTGCCGCGCAGGCTGACATCGAGGATGCGGTCGTAGTCGGCGCCGGTGATCTCCAGCGTCTTCACCGGCTGCGTGATGCCGGCGTTGTTCACCAGAATGTCGATGGCACCGTATGTCTGGAACACCTGCGCCGCCGCAGCTTCGCAGGCCGCCTTGTCGGTGACATCGACGACCAGCCCCAGGTGGCCCTCACCCAGTTGAGCAGCGGCCGCCTGCGGGTTGGCGCGTGCCAGGTCCAGCAGCACCACGCGGGCGCCCTGAGCGGCCATCAGACGGGCCGTGGCGAAGCCCAGGCCGTTGAGTCCTGCGCCGCCAGTGATGACGGCAACCTTGTCCTTGAGAAGCATGAGCGGTGTCTCCACAAAGTGAATCGGGTTCGTGGCTTGCGCCACCGTGCGGGACGGGTTGTGCCGTCCATGGACCGAATCTTCGGAGCGGGCTTGGTTGATGACAAGCGAAGTCTTGTCACCGTAAGATGACGCTTCGTCATGTGACGTGAGGGTTCACCCGATGGCTGCCATCCCGCCTATTGCCAACCTGCAGGCCTTCGAGGCGGTGGCACGCCGGCGCAGCTTTGCAATTGCCGCGGCCGAACTTCATCTGACGGCGTCTGCCGTGAGTCACCAGATCGCCCGGCTGGAGGATTTCCTGGGTGTGCGCCTGCTAGAGCGCAGCGCCCATGGGGTACGCCTGAGCCAGGCCGGCGAGCGCTACCTGTCGCGGGTGGGAGGTGCAATTACCGCCCTGGCGACCGCCACCGACGACCTGCGCCAGGGCGTTAGCAACAGCCTTTACGTGCACTGTGCGCCAAGCCTGGCCACGCTGTGGCTGATGCCGCGATTGCACGAGTTTGCGCATTCACACCCGCACATCGCATTAAACCTCTCGGCAGCGCATACCCACAGCGACTTTGCGCTGGGACAGGCCGACATCGATATCCGCTATGGCGTGCCCAACTGGGGAGATCTGGTAGTTGAGCCGCTATTCGAAGAACGCATCGTGCCGCTGGCCAGCCCAGCTTATGCGCAAGAACAAAGGTTGCGGCGTGTGGAGCAGTTGCTGGACGTTCCGCTCATCCAGAGCAACGTGAGCGTCGTGCAGTGGTCGGACTGGTTCCGCGCCTACAGCGACAAGCGCGCACCCGAGCGCTTCAGCATTCGCTTCGATCGCGCGCAGATGTCGCTCGATGCTGCGGCTCAAGGCCTGGGCGTCGCTCTGGAGAGCGCCACCATGGCCGGCAAACACATCAAGGAAGGCAAGCTTCGACCGGTGTTCGGCCTCGACAAGTCGGTGAAGGTCAAGGCGCACTTCGCGGTCTATCCGGCCAGGCATTCGAAGCGTCCGGCGGTCGAAGCGTTCTTGGCTTGGGTGCATGGCCAGGCGGCACGAGGGTAGCGGTGTGGACGCACGGCAAAGTCCGGCACCATGCTGGCGCGGTAGAAAGCCGACGGTCGTGTGCGACTGCTTGTGGCCGGGACGGCCAGTTCGCGGCCATGGCTGAGAGCAGTCGCCCGATCCATCTTGGCCTGAACGACTGGTCTTCGAGACGACGACCTCGACACCTCGACCCATAGCTGTCGGATGTACGGGTACATAGCCGCCGCCCGCAACTTGAACATCGCCCCAACGACCTGCCGCCAGAGTGGTGGTCGGCGAACATCAGCGCGCCGTCGCGTCAGCGATGAGCCTCGCCTTCAGAGCCCGTTTGCGGATCGACTCCTCGGACTCGGTTGCCCAGGTGATCGTGCTCTTCCAGGCCCAGACGATGCCGTCGATCCGGACCTACCGAAACTCACCCGCCTTGCCGGCCACTTTCGCGACCGGGCGTTGCCCATCGAAGTCGAAGGCGATCGTGTGTGAGTCGGGCTTCAACCTGTAGCGCACCATCGTATTCGGCAGGGTCTCGACGGCGGCTCCGTAATCTGCCCGGACCTTCACGACGTTTCGGCCGTCACCCCAGTTGCGCCGCACGCCGTACACGGTAAGCCCATTCGGGTCGGGCGCAAATTGCTTAGCCTGTGCATCGGCGTTTAGGCTCGGCAACGGGCCAGCCGTGCAGGCGATCACCCGGCCCTTGTTGGTCTTGTGGCAGGACGGAACCTCTGCTGTGGGATCGGGTGCCGGCGGCGTGGCACATCCCGCCAGCAGGCAACCCGACGACCACGATCACCGAGGCGCATGACCACCGAGGCACACATCAGTCTGCTGGTACTCGTGGTGTTCACTTCACGGTGAAGCGTGCGGTGGCCGGCTTGCCGCCCACGGTCACGACCGCGACGGCCTTGGTGCCGGGGCTGACCTTGAAACTCCCGGTGGCTTCAAGCTTGCCGCCAACCGGCTTCAGCTCGACTTCCTGCTTCTCGGTGCCGGTCAGCAGCGTGACCTTGGCGCTGGCTTTGGACACGTCTGCGGCCTTGCCGTGATCCCGCAGGTACAACTGAATCACGGTGGGCTTGGCCACCAGCTCGTAGTCCAGGTCCTTGACCTCGACCACGACGCCGCCGTGCAGCGGCTTGTGTTCGTGGGCATGGTCGTGCTTGTCGCCCGCGGCGAAGGCCGAGCCGGCAAGAGCGAGGGCGACGGAGGTGAATACGGCGTGTATCTTCATGGGAGTCCTTTCAGGGTGGTGGGTGGGAATTGGGATAGGCAGAACGTGGTCACAGGGCGTCGGCATCCCTGTCGTCCATCAGCCGCTCGGCATCCTTGCGGCCGAAGAGCCAGAACATCGCGGGCGTGAGGAACGTGTCGAGCAGCGTCGAGCTGATCAGGCCGGAGAAGATCACCACGGCCACCGGGTGCAGCACCTCGGTGCCGGGGCGCTCGGCCTCAAAGAGCAGTGGCGCCAGCGCAAAGGCCGTGACAAGCGCCGTCATCAGCACTGGGCTCAACCGTTCGAGCGAGCCGCGCACGATCATCTTCGTGTCGAAGGCCTCGCCTTCGAAGCGCATCAGGTTGATGTAGTGGCTGACCTTCAGGATGCCATTGCGCACCGAGATGCCGGCCAGGGTAATGAAGCCGACCAGCGCGGCCACCGACAGCGGCTGACCCGACAGCCACAACCCGATCACCGCGCCGACCAGGGCCAGCGGGATGTTCACCATGATGAGCGCCGACAGCGTCGTGGACTTGTAGCGGCTGTACAGCACCACGAACATCAGCACCAGCGAGACGATCGACAGCAGGCCGACCAGGCGCGAGGCTTCCTCCTGCGCCTGGAACTGGCCGCCCAGCGTGATGAAGTAGCCCTCGGGCAGCTTCGATTCCGCGACGATCTTGCGGATGTCGGCGACGATCTCCGACAGCGCGCGGCCCGAGGCGTTGGCCGACAGCACGATGCGCCGCTTGCCGTCGTCGCGGCTGATCTGGTTGGGGCCGTCTCCGTCCTCGATGGAGGCGACCTTCGACAGCGGGATGCGGCCGGTCGGCGTCTCGATCAGGATCTGGCTCAGGCCCTCGATCGAGCGTGCCGACTCCGGCAGCTTGATCACCAGCGCGAAGCGCCGGCCGCCCTCGACGATCTGAGTGATCTTCTCACCCTCGACCAGGCTTTGCAGCATGGCGAGAACTTGCGGCGCCGGCAAGCCATATTGGGCTGCCGCCGCGTAGTCCACGCGCACCTTGATCTGTGGAGCGAGCACCTGTTTCTCGATCTGCAGGTCGGCGATGCCGGGGATCGTGGCCAGGCGCTGCCTCAAGGCATCGGCCTGGCCGCGCAGCGCATCGAGATCCTCGCCATAGATCTTGACCGCGATCTGCGAGCGCACGCCGGAGAGCATGTGGTCAATGCGGTGCGAGATCGGCTGGCCAATCTCGATGGCCGCAGGCAGGTTGGCCAGCTTCGCCCGGATGTCGGCCTTGACCTCGTTCATCGACCGCTTGAGCTCCGCGGTCGGCACGATGCCGACGTCCAGCTCGCTGACGTGAACGCCCTCGGCATGCTCGTCCAGCTCGGCCCGGCCGCTGCGACGCCCGACGTGGGTCACCTCGGGCACCTGGCTGACCAGCGTCTCGGCCTGGCGTGCGACCGCCGAGCTTTCCGAGAGCGTGACGCCGGGGTTCAGGCGCAGGCCAATCAGCAGGGTGCCTTCGTTGAACGGTGGCAGGAAGGTTGTCGGGAAGAATGGCACGGCAGCGGCGGCGGCGACCACCGCGAAGCCGGCGGCAGCGAGCGCCGCCTTCGGCCGGGCCAGCACGGCCTGAAGGCTGCTGCTGTAGCGGGCCTTGAGCCAGGCAAGCACCTTGGTGTCGCCGTGGTCGAGGTTCTTCATCCGCGGCAGCAGATAGAAGCTCAGTACCGGGGTGATCGTGACCGACACCACCAGCGAGGCGAGCGTGGACACGATGAAGGCGATCCCCAGCGGCACGAACAGCTTGCCCTCGAGTCCAGGCAGCGCGAACAGCGGGATGAAGACCAGGACGATGATCACCGTGGCGTACAGGATCGCCGAGCGAACTTCCATCGTCGCGCGACCCACGACCTCGATAGGATGAAGACGGTGCTCGGGGTGCTTGGCCCGGTCCTCTTTCAGGCGACGAAGCACGTTCTCGACGCCGACGACGGCGTCGTCGACCAGGCCGCCGATCGCGATGGCCAGGCCGCCCAGCGTCATGGTGTTGATCGACAGTCCGAAGTAGCGGAACACCAGCGCGGTGATGAAGATCGACACTGGAATCGCCGTCAACGCGATCACCGTCGGCCGCAGCGTGCCGAGGAAGAAGAAGAGGATCGCGGCCACGAACAACGACGCGCCGATCAGCTTGCCCTGCAGCGTGGTGATCGAGGCTTCGATGAAGCTGGCCTGGCGGAAGGTGACGCGTGGCGCTTCCATGCCGGCCGGCAGCGAGGCTTTAAGGCCCACCAGCGCCTCCTCGATCGACTTCGTGAGCGCAATCGTGTCCGCGGTCGGCTGCTTCTGGATGCCCAGGATCACGGCCGGCTTGCCCTCGAAGCCTGCGTCGCCGCGCTTGATGGCCGCGGCGAAGGTCACCTCGGCGATCTGGCGCAGCAGGATCGGCTGGCCCTTGTTCGCGCTGATCGCGAGGTTCTTCAGGTCGTCCAGGCGAGAAGTGCGGCCCAGGTTGCGTATCAGGTACTCACGGCCGTTCAGCTCGAGGAAGCCACCCGAGGTGTTCGCCGAGAAGCCCTTCAGCGCCGCTTCCAGTTGGTCGTGCGTGATGCCGAGCTCGGCCATGCGCGCCGTGTTCGGCTGCACCTGGAACTGCCGCACCTCGCCGCCGATCGGGATGACCTGTGCAACGCCCGGTACCGAGAGCAGCCGCGGCCGCAGCACCCAGTCGGCGTACTCCCGCACCGCCATCGGGCTGATCTTCTGCGGGTCGACGGGAATCGCGATCTGCATGATCTCGCCCATGATCGAGCTGATCGGCCCCATGCGAGGCACCACGCCTTCGGCCAGACCTTCCTCCATCGATGCCAGCCGCTCGGCGACGAGCTGGCGGGCACGAAAGATGTCGGTGCTCCAGTCGAAGGTGACGTAGAGGAAGGACAGGCCGGCCGACGAGGTGGAGCGCACGCTCTCCACGCCGGGCAGGCCGTTCATCGTCGTCTCGAGCGGGAAGGTGATGAGCTGTTCGACCTCCTCGGCGGCCATGCCGCCGGCCTCGGTCATGATCGTGACGGTGGGCTTGTTGAGATCGGGGAAGACGTCCACCGGTGTCCGGGACAGCGTGAACGCGCCATAGGCCATCAGCACGACGCTGCCGATGATCACCAGCAGCCGGTTGGCCAGGCTGTTGTCGAGGAGCCACTTGAACATGTCAGCGCACCTGGTTGATCAGGGTGGCGCCTTGCGTGGCAACGCGGTCTCCGGCCTTCAGTCCCGAGGTCACCGCGACCGATACGCCGTCCAGCGGCTCCACGGTCACCGTGCGAGGCTCGAAGCGCTCCGGAGCGGTCTTCACCCAGACGATGGTCTGATTGGCCGGGTTCTTCATCAACGACGCGACGGGCACCGCGATGCCCCCGACCTGCTCCTTGCCCTGTACGTACACGCGCACCGGCTGACCGACGGCCAGCGCGGACAGCGCCTTGCCCTGGGCGCGGAAGGTCAGCGGCAGGGCCTGCTCGCGCAGGCTGCGGGCGGCACCGACAAAGCTGAGAGGTACGCGCTCGTTGCCCACCGCCAGGGTGGCGCGCCCGATGCCAGAGGCGATCGCAGGGTCGAAGGCCACCGCCTCGATGTGCAGGCGCGCCGGATCGACGATCTCGAAGACGAGTTCGCGGGCGTCTACGACCTGGCCAGCCACGACATGCGACGAGGCGATGACGCCCGACACCGGTGCCGTCAGGGCTTCTCTCGAGGCCAGCCCGGTGCCCACGGCGGTAATGCGCTCGGCCAGGCTCTGCGCTTCGCTCTCGGCGGCCTCGATGTCCTTGCGCGGCACGGTGTCGGCCAGCTCGTTCAGGCGTGCCACGCGCTTGTCGGCCAGCGACTTGGCCGCGCGCAGTTCGGCCAGTTGCGCCGCCTGGTTCGAACGCTCGATTGGCGCAGCAGAGGGCACGACATACGCCAGCACCTCGCCCTTGCGCACCGGCTGCCCGGCGCTTGGCAGGCCGCGGGGACCGGGCTCGATGCGGCCCGCATTCAGCGGCTGGACCTTACCGCCGGCGTTCGGGTCCATCACGACCTTGCCGTTTAGCTCGAACGAGCGCGGCAGATCGCCGGCCTCGGCGACCAGCGTGCGCACGCTGAGCTGGCGCTGCGCAGGCTTGGGCAGGAATACGCTGCCGTCGGGCAGGCGCTGCGGCCCGTTGGCGCTCGGTGCACCAGGCGCATCGCCGTGGTCGTGGCCTGCGCCAGCCCACGCAGGAGTTGCGCCCGCAAGAAGCATCATCAGGGAAGCGAGGGGCGCGGCGGCGACGGCCGTGAGGGTGGATATGTAAAGAGGCTTCATGCGGCGGCTCCGACGCGGGACTGGCGGTTGGCCGCCACGCGGCGGCGGATGACGATCAGGACGACCAGCGCAGCGACGGCACCCGCGGCCCAGCCGGCATACTCACGCCAGCTGTGCGCGTGGCCACCGTCGTCGGCATGTGCCTCTTCGTGAACGTCGAGTTCGCCAGCAAGCAGGTCGGTGTCCGGACCGGCCATCACGGTGGCTGTGATCGGCATGACGCCGGGTTCCGGATTTGCCGGGAGCACGATCTCGAACGTGTCCTCGTGCTTCTCGGCCTTGTGCTTTACGCCGGCGATCTCGAGCTCGATCTGTGCGTCGGTGACGGGCGTGTTATCGGCGGCACGATCCAGGTACAGCGTGATCTGCTTGCCGTTGACCACGCCGACCAGCTCGAAGGTCTCCGACACGGCGGCAAAGCGGGGCAGGGCCGGGCCGGTGACCGCAGGGGCAGCTCCACCATGGTCGTGGCCCTCGCCTGCGCGGGCCAGGGGGGGCAGGAGGGCGGCTGCCGCGATGCAGAGCGCCGCAGCGAAAGATGTCAGTCTCATGGTGAGGGTCCGCTTGATGGGTGTGTATTCGGGTCGCATGTCATAGCGGCAGCAGGCCCAGCGTCTGGCGCCAGGAGGAGATTGCGGCTGCCAAGTCGATGCGGCTGCGCGCGGCCTGCCGCTCGGCCTCGGCCGCCTCGGCCTCGATGCGAAGCCGCGTTGGCAGATCGGTCTCGCCGAGCCGGAACGACTTCTCGAAGAAGCCTCGCGTCTCGCGCGCCAGCGTCGCCCGGCGTTCCGCCGCTGCCAGCTGGACCCTGGCAGCTTCGACCCTGGCCACGGCGGCGCCACGTTCGGACTCCAGCCGGACCCGGTCGAGCGCGAGCTGGGCTTTGGCCTCGGCGGCATCGGCGAGCGCACTGGCCACTCGGCTGTCATGTCGCGGCCCACCACCAAACGGGATAAGAATCGCCAGCCTGACCGTCTGGCCGTAGGCTTCGCCGGAGATGCCGCGGTCCCGGGTCGTGGCCAGCGCCAGTTCCGGGTTGGCGCGTGACTGTGTTGCCGCCAATGCCGCAGCACGCTCGGCGGCGTTGGCTCGGTCCTGCAACTCCGTGATCTCCGGATGGGTGGCCCCCTCGCCTGAGGAAGGCTCCGGTTCGGACGCGACTGTCATTGCGGGTGCCGTTCCGATCGCACTGCCCGACAGGGCCTTAAGCTGCTGCAGTGCCACCATGGCTCCAGCCTCGGCCTGCGCCAGGCCGGCTTCTGCCGCCGCCACTGCGCCATCGGCCTGGTGCTGATCCGCACGTGCCAGCTCACCGGCCTTCGCGCGGCGCGAGACATCGGCGGCGAGCCGACGGGCGCTATCAAGCTGGCCACGGGCGATATTGACTTCGACCCCGGCGCGCTGCCAGGCCCACCAGACCTCTCGAATCTTCGCAGCCAGGCGCATGCGGGCTGCCTGCGAACGGCTCTCCAAGGCAGCGGCTTCGGCTTCTGCCAGTGCGCCGCTGCTGCTGCGTTCGCCGGGCAGCCACAAGGGCACGGCCACCCCAACCTCGAGTTCACGGGCGCCGTCGTTGCCGGTGAGGCGGTCGGACTTGTAGCTGACTCCGAGCGCCGGTGGCTCAGGGGTCCAGGATTCGGCCGCACGGCGCTGCGCCTGCGCGGCTTCACGGCGGTTCTGCAGCGCCAGCGCCTCGGGCTGACGCGCCCAGGCGGCCTCGAAGAATTCCTTCAGGCCCGGCGTGCCGGGCGTGCGGGTTGCAGAGACTTGCGCCACCGCGCCGGCGGTGGCCCCGGCCAGGACGGCGGCAGCGAGGATGTGCCGCACACCAATTGTCGTTCGTGTTCGCGAATGCATCCGATGCTCCAGTGCGATAGGGAAGACACGGGAGACCGGCGGGCAGCGACCAAGCGGTCGCGCCGACCCAAACAGGTTGCCGAGGCCGAGCCACGGCAACGCGCTCAGGCGCGGACGGGATTCAGGAAGGCTGGAAACCCGCCCCGCCGATCAGGCGAGGCGCGCCCACTGAGGGCGTTCGGGCGGACTTTGCGCCAGCGTGCGAAGAGTGCCCTCGATCGGGGCAACAGGGTGCGAGACCACGATGGGCGGCGCCAGGCCGTCCAGAGGCGCGGGCATACTGGCGCAGGTGCCATGACAGTGGCCGCAATCGAAGTCGAACCCAGCCGGCGCGTTCTGGTCCGCCGGCGCACTGTCGTGGTCGGCAGTGGCTTGGCCGGAGTGCTGGTGCTCGTGGTGTCCCAGGTGCTGGGCTTGCGGGTCACTCTCGTGTCCGCAATACACCGCCACGGCCGCCCAGCTGAACTGGAGCGGCAACAGGGCGAGCATGAGAACGGCGAGCCAGCGGCGCATGTAAAAGAGTCTAGCAGCTACAGAGTTTGGGGACGGTTCCGAAGGCTGATCGCAGTGACCGGCGTCACCACTTTTCGGCACGGATACGCCGGACCTGAGCGTTCATGCGATGCCGGATCACATGCGAGTACAGCCATCGCTTGAGCCCGGAGAGGTTCGAGCCGTGCCGGGCATAGAACGCGTCGGGACTTTCGAGGACGCCGAAGTCGTCGGCAATGCCGTCCTTCTGGATGTAGGTGTCCTGTCCGCGCCACTCGACCGCGGGCGCGGACAGGTCGGGCGTGGCCGCCCCGTAGCCGCAGAAGCGCCGGTGGTCCGGAAACCGCCGCTGGAGGCTGGCCAAGTAGGGCGCGTCCAGAATGAAGCCTTCGAGATTGACCCAGCGCCCGTCGAAGTCGACTTCCACCCAACTGTGGATGATCCGCTGGGGGGCCAGCGCGTAGGCGATGCCGGTGATCGCACCCTTCTGCAGCGGCTTGTCGATGGTGAAGCCGTGGAATCGGCAGCGGATGCCGACGGCGCGCATCAGGGCCATCAGCAGCGTGCTCTTCGTGTTGCACTGGCCGACTCCGTCGGCGAGCACGGCCGAGGCCGGCAGTTCGTCGCTGGCGTTGTAGCCGAAGGCGATCTCGTTGCGCACGAAGTCGTAGACCGCACCGATCCGCTCGAACGCGGGCAGCTGTCGCCAGCCCCGCCTCTCGACCAGGGTATCGATGGCAGGGTGCGTGAAGTCGAGAAGTCGGGTGGGCTGCAGCAGGCGCGGTTCGGTGTCCATGATCGCCTCAGTTTCGTTGGGCGCTGCGCAGCAGGCGCAGGCCGTTGAAGACCACCAGCAGACTGGCCCCCATGTCGGCGAAGACGGCCATCCACATGCTGGCGTTGTCGAAGAGTGCCAGCACCAGGAAGGCCGCCTTGATGCCCAGGGCCAGCGCGATGTTCTGCCACAGCACCGCGTGCGTGCGCCGCGACAGGCGCACGGTCTCGGCGATGCGCCGCAGGTCGTCGTTCATCACGACGACGTCGGCAGCTTCCATCGCGATGTCGGTACCGGCAGCGCCCATCGCCACGCCGATGTCGGCCTGGGCCAGTGCCGGCGCGTCGTTGATGCCGTCGCCGGTCATCGCCGTTGCGCCGTACTGCTTCTGCATCGCCTGGATTGCCGCAAGCTTGTCCTCGGGCAGCAGGTTGCCTCGGATGTCCGTCAAACCGGCCTCGCGGCCGATCGCCTCGGCGGTGGTCTGGTTGTCCCCGGTCAGCATGACCGGCGTGATGCCCATAGCCTTCAGCTCGCCTATGGCGGCTACCGACGACGGCTTGATGGTGTCGGCCACTGCGAAGAGCGCCACGACGCCCGACGCGGTGGCCAGCAGGCTCACCGAGCGGCCGGCTTGCTCGTGGCGGTGCAGTACGGCCTCGATCTCGGCGGAGCACTGTCCGCGCTCCTCGATCAGGCGGTGGTTGCCCAGCACGTAGCGTTCGCCGTCGATGTCGGCTTCGATGCCGCGCCCGGACAGCGCGGCGAAGCTGCGGGCCTCGATGCTGTTGGGCGTCAGCCCGGCGGCGATGGCGCGCGACACCGGGTGGTCCGAGTGCGCGGCCAGGGCGGCCGCGATGTGCTCCGCCCGTGCCTTGGGTACGCTGGTGGTCAGCATCTGCCACTCGACCAGGCGTGGCTTGCCTTCGGTGATGGTGCCGGTCTTGTCGAGCGCGATCGCCTTGAGCAGCCGCGCCTGCTCGAGGTGGACACCGCCCTTGACAAGGATGCCGCGCCTGGCGGCCGACGCGAGGCCACTGACCACGGTGACGGGTGTCGCGATCACCAGCGCGCAGGGGCAGGCGATGACCAGCAGCACGAGGGCCTTGTAGACGGCCGCCAGCACGGTCGAGCCGAACAGCCAGGGGCCGGCGATGGCCACGGCCAGCGACAGCACGAACACCGCCGGCGTGTAGATCGCGGCGAAGCGGTCGACGAAGCGCTGGGTCGGCGCGCGACTGCCCTGGGCCTGCTCGACCGCATGGATGATCCGCGCCAGCGTGGACTGCGAGGCCGCTGCCGTGACGCGGCACTCGATGGTGCCGGTCTGGTTGATGGTGCCGGCGTAGACCGCATCGCCCGGGCTCTTGTCCACTGGCAGGCTCTCTCCAGTGACCGGGGCCTGGTCGATGCTCGTCCCGCCTTCCGTGACGACCCCGTCCATCGCGACGCGCTCGCCAGGCCTGACCCGCACCGTCGCGCCGATCGGCACCTCACCCACGGGCACGGACTTCCACGTGCCGTCGGCTTGCCGCAGGTCGGCCATCTCGGGCGAGAGCGCGAGCAGTCCGCTGATCGCATTGCGGGCGCGGTCGACGGCGCGGGCTTCGATCAGCTCGGCGACGGCGTAGAGCGCCATGACCATCGCGGCCTCAGGCCACTGACCGATGACGAAGGCGCCGGCGACCGCCACGGTCATCAGGGCGTTGATGTTCAGGCGGCCGTGCCGCAGCGCCGTCAGCCCCTTGCGGAAGGTGCCGAAGCCGGCGAGTGCGATGGCAGCGGCGGCGATGGCCAGGCCTGCCGGCCTGGACCACGGCGCGTCGGGCACGAAGAAGGACAGGCCCTCGGCGGCGATGGCAAGTGCGAGGGCGGCCAGCAGGCGGGGGAGGCCCGTGCCGGTCTCCGCATCGTGATCGTGGGCCACGGCGTCGCCGTCCTGCGTCGAGGCCAGCGCGGCGGGCCATGGATGGATCTCGAAGCCGCTGTTTCGGATCGCCTCGACCGCAGCAATTGCCGCCTGCGGCTCGCCGTCGATTCGAAGGCTGCGTTCGCCCAGCTGAAAGCGCAGCCCCACAAGGCCCGGAATGCCCTCGACCGCGCGCCGGATCTCGGACTCCTCGGCCGCGCAGTCCATGGCGGGGACCCTGAATCGCTGACCGCTCAAGGTCTGCTGCGCGTCCGGGGCGACCGCGGCGGAGTCGCCGGGATGGCAGCAATCGCCGCAGCCGGGAACATCGGTGGCGCGAACGGAAGCCGGCTTGATGTCATGAATGTGTTCGTGGGCCATGGCTCGATTGGGAACCCTGAAGTGGGTATAGAGTCAAGGCGCATCGTGAACCCGCGCTTGCGGGAAGGAGTCCGACCATGCGCATCGGCGAACTTGCCCAGGCCAGCGGAACGCCTATCGAGACTATCCGCTTCTACGAGCGCGAGGGACTGCTACCCACGGCCGCGCGAACGGAGGGCAACTACCGCATCTACACGCCTCATCACGCCGAGCGGCTGGCGTTCATCCGCCAGTGCCGCAGCCTGGACATGACGCTTGACGAGGTGCGGGTGCTGCTGCGATTCAAGGATCAACCGGCGGCTGACTGCGGCGAAGTCAACCGCCTGCTCGACGAGCACATCGGCCATGTCGTCGAGCGGATCCGGGCCCTGCGCGCCCTGGAGAAGGAACTGCGCGCGCTTCGGGCGGCTTGTCCAGTGCCGCATGCAGCCGCCGACTGCGGCATCCTGCAGGGCATCGACCACGCGGGGGCAAAACCGCCGACGGCCGCCAGGCGCCACGTCCGCGGAGCTCACTGAGCGTTGGCGCGTTTGATCAGGTGCGGCATGCAGTGCTGCCGCTGTCTTGAAATGTTTGAGTGACACAGCCCGCTTGTGGCCCTGCGGCAGAGATCAGCAGGCCATCGAACGGCAGCTTCCTGACACGAACGTGTCCGACTGCTTGTGGCCGGGTCCGGCTCTACGTTGAAGTCACCGTAACCTGACCTTGACAGGGACGCCTGCAATCGGTTGGCGTCAGCTTCTTGGCGCCGCCGCGAAGGGGCAGTCCCGGCCATCAACGGGTATTCGCGACCGGCGGGTATGGAGTTGTCCAGTGCGAGGCTGAGTGCGACCGAAACGCCACCGCGGCCAACCTCACGTCTGCACCGCTGCCGCGTGTTCGTCGCGTGCCGCGTGCCAGACCGACTTTGCGGCGTCCGCATTCATCGCGGCGATGGCCAGGCCGACCACGAGATCGGGCCAGGCCGGAGCCCTGCGCAGCGTGGTCACGCTGGTGACGATGATGGCGATGTTGGCAAACGCGTCGTTGCGTGCCGACAGGAAGGCGGCACGCGTCAGGCTGCCGCTGGCGTGGCGAAAGCGTGCCAGCAGCAGCGCGCAGCCCACGTTGACGAACAACGCGCCCAGGCCGGTCGCTGACAGCAGCATCGGGTCCGGTGGCAAGGGGGCGTTGAACTTCTGCCATGCCGTCCACAGCAGCGCCAGCCCCGGCACCAGCAGCACCGCAGCCAGTAGCATGCCCACCCGTGCCCGGTTGCGCGCCAACCAGCCGAGGGCCGAGACGATCAGGAAGTTGAGGGTGGCGTCTTCCAGGAAGTCCACGCTGTCGGCAAACAGCCACACCGAGCCGATGCGCTGGGCCACAGCGAACTCGACGAAAAAGTAAGCCAGATTGCCCAGCGCTACGACCGTGACGGCGCGGCGCAATGCTGAACCGGTGGGGTCGCGGATATCCATTGAGCGGCGCGTCTGCCAGCGGGCGACGTGCGCGGCGGGACTCTACTTCAGCGTGAACCTTGCAGATGCAGCCGGCTTGTCGTTGAGCGCCACCTCAGACAGCACCTTGGTTCCGGCCCCGAGCTTAAAGCTGTCCTTGGCCTCCAGCTTGTAACCGAGCAGCACCAGCGACCCCTCGGTCTTGTTCTTGCCGTCGAACACCGTTACCTTGTCGCTGGCGCTGCTGAACTTCATCGGCTTGCCCTGGTCGCTGACGTGGACTTCGGCGAGGCACAGCTGAAAGCGCTGGTCGATCGGGAAGTCAAGGAATCAAGTGCACCTTGGAGCCGGCCGTGTCAACTCAGCCGTTGCGCACCAGCCGCGACGCTTCACGGCCCGAGCCGCATGCGGATCGCCACCGGCACTGTGCTGCGGTTGGACCAGAGCCAGCAATAGTCGTTGGCGCCCTTGGGCGTCAAGCGACCTTGCGCGGCAGTGACTGCGGACATGTTCTCGGGTCCTCTCACCTCGCCATCGACGTGGAAGTGCGTATGGAACGCCACCGGCGCATCGGCCGTGAACTGCCAAGTGATCACTCGGCCGGCATTGAGGGGAGTGCAGAGTTCGATGAACTCGGCCGGCGGCGCGATCAACTGCCGCACCAGGGTTTGATGCATCGGCAGCGCCACTTGGACCAACTGGCGCTGCCCGAGAATGGACAGTGGCAGGAGGCCCAAGACGACGCCCATCGAAAGGCGGCGAAAGACCGGCATGTGCAACCCCCTCGCGGCGTTGCCCGGGCCGACGAGCCCCGAGCGGCAAGACTTTGAGTGGCGTCACGCGCGGACGTTCAGTGCCTGGCCCGGCTTCGCGGGCCCGACCGAAGGCGCCACCGCCATTGTCTGTGGGTCGTCCCACTCGGCGCGCAGCATCAGGCCAATCGCGGTCACGCCAGCGCTGGATTCCGCCAAGGGCACGCCGCCGTGCATGCGTGCAATGGCCGCAACGATCGACAACCCGAGGCCGTGGTTGTGGGCCGCGTCGCTGCGCGACGGGTCGCCGCGATAAAAACGGTCGAACAGCCTGGGTAGATGCTCGGGAGCGATGGTGTCACCGACGTTCACGACCCGTATCGTCACTTCGCCTTCTCGGGCCGCGTCGATTTCCACCCGAACGACGGTTCCGCGCCGCGCATAGCGCGTCGCGTTGGCGATCAGGTTGGAAAGCGCCCTCTGCAACAGCGCGTTGTCGAAGGCCCCTGCGACATCACCGCGCACTTCCAAGCCGATCCTCGCGTCGGCCAACGCGGCCTCGTGATAATCCGCCACCCGTCGGACGACCGCGGCCAGGCTGGCCGTCGCTACTCGCCGGGCCGTCGCGCCACGATCCGCCTGCGACAGGAACAGCATGTCCTGCACGATGCCGGCGATCCGCTGCAGCTCCTCGAGATTCGATCCCAGCACCTCGCGCAACTCATCCGCCCCGCGCGACCTGCGCAGCGCCAGCTCGGTGCTGCCGATGAGCGTTGCCAGCGGCGTGCACAGTTCATGGGCCACGTCGGCATTGAACCCTTCCATGCGCTCGTACGCCTGTTCGAGCCGCCCGAGCAACTCGTTGAACTGGGCGATCATCAGGTCGAGTTCCTCCGGTTGCGACGAGCCGTCCAAGCGCCGATGCAGCGTGTCAGCCGCGAGGCGGCTCGTCTGATCGACCAGTTGGTGCAGTGGGCGCAGACCCAGGCGCACGAGTAGAAAGCCGCCCGCGGAGACGACCAGCGTGCCGGCAAGCGCAGCGGCCAGCAAGGTGAAACCTATGCGCCGCAGCAGCGCCGCGTCGTCGCTGGTATCGAGCATCAAGGTGGCGGTCAGTGATCCGGCGGTGGGCAGCGGGGAGGGCAGTTCAAAGCGCGACCGGCGAGGTTCGCTGTTGGGCGGTTGCGATGCCGGACTGCGGTAGAACAGCGTGCCGTCGGCCTGCTCTAGTCGCAGCGAAAGATCCTCATGCCCGATGAGGAAATCGTCGAGCTTGTGCTTCAGCGCCTGCATGTCGCCATCGCGCGCTGCTTCCACGACCAGGTGTTGCAATTGGATCCGCTTCTGCGCCAACGCTTCCACTTGGCGATTCTGGAAGGCAAGCTGCGTGGCGCCGTAGACCGCGGCGCAGACGACGACCAGTCCCGCCAGACTCTGCAGCGCCAGCCAGTAGGAAAGACGCCTGCCCAGCGAACCGGTGCGGCTGCGGCTCATGGGTCGCGTGCCTCCAGCGCGTAGCCCATGCCACGCACGGTGTGCAGCAAGGTCCGCTCGAAGGGCGCGTCGAGCTTGGCGCGCAGCCGCCGGATGGCGACGTCGATGACGTTGGTTGCGCTGTCGAAGTTCATGTCCCACACCTGCTCGGCAATCTCGGTGCGCGACAGCACTTCGCCCTGGCGGCGCAGCAGCAGCACGAGCAGATTGAACTCTTTGGCCGTGAGGTCCAGCCTGCGCCCGGCCCGGGTTGCCTTGCGGCGCAGCAGGTCGACTTCCAGGTCCGCCAGTCCGAGCACGGCCTCGCCCGCGGCCGAGCGCGGGTGCCCGCGGCGCAGCAGTACCTGGATCCTCGCCACCAGCTCCGAGAAGGCGAAAGGCTTGACCAGGTAGTCGTCGGCGCCGCTTTGCAGGCCCTTGACCCGATCCTCGACACGGACACGCGCGGTGAGCATCAGCACGGGGGTCTGTTTGCTCTGCCGCAGCGCGGCCAGCACGCCGAGGCCGTCGATGCCCGGGAGCATGGCGTCGAGTACGAGCAGGTCGTAGTCGCACTCCATCGCGAGGTGCAGCCCGTCCACACCGTTGTGCGCGACATCCACGACGAAGCCCTCTTCGGTCAGGCCCTTGTGCAGATAGGCGGCCAGCTTGAGCTCGTCTTCGATCACCAGAAGCCTCATGGCTGAGCAGACCCTTGCGACCGTGCGCGCGTGCATGACGAAGTTGTCATGTGCGCGACGGCTTGGTGTCGGTGTCCGGTTCGTAGAGTGCCGCTCATGCCCTTCGGCATGCCGCCGCAGTCGGTCTGCGCGGATCTCCACACCCAGGAAAGGTATTCATGAACTTTGCCAAGTACACCGCCTTTGCAATCGCCGCGACCGCCGCCCTCGCATTGCCCACGATCTCTAGTGCCAGCTCGATGTGGCATGCGTCGAACGGCGAGGCGGGAGTTACCTACTACCCCGAGCACTTCAAGAGCACGAAGACGCGCGCACAGGTTTCCGACGAGACGGTGGCGGCACGCAAAGACGGCACGCTCGATCAATTGCAGACGCAGTACCAGCTCAATGCGCCGGTGCCTGCCAAAGGCGCCGGACCGGGCAAGACACGCCAGCAGGTAGTCGCCGAGCTGAATAGCGAAACCGCCGACGAGCGCAGGGCTCGGACGAACCTGCTCGCGGGCAGCTGAACCGAGTTCGATCGGCCCGCGCGCGAAGGACTCCCAAGCGAGGCCTTCGCGCGCCACCGCCTGCCGGCGATTCGCCTTGGGCGACGCCGCCGCGCCTGTGCCCGCGCAATTCCCCAGCGGCCTCATGCCCTCGCCGCTGTCGCGTGTTCGTCGCGTGCCGCGTGCCAGACCGACTTGGCGGCGTCCGCGTTCATCGCGGCGATGGCCAGGCCGACCACCAGATCGGGCCAGGCGGAAGCCCAGCGCAGCGTGATCAGGCCCGTAACGACGATAGCGATGTTGGCGAACGCATCGTTGCGCGCCGACGGGAAGGCCGCACGCGCGAGGCTGCCGCTGGCGTGGCGAAAGCGTGCCAGCGGCAGCACACGGCCCACGTTGACAAATAACGCGTCCAGCCCGATCGCCAACTGCAGCATGGGGTCCGGGGGCAAGGGGGCGTTGAACTTGTGCCTTGTGGTCCACAGTAGCGCCCGTGCACCAAGACCGCACGCTACCGCACGGAGCATGGATCCAGCGTGGCACGCCCTTCCGACCCAGGCGACTCGGCGCGGCAAGGCTTGACGGGTCAACGCTGCACAGCGCGCATGCATCGCTGGGGTCAAGATGGTGTTGGGGCCGCGGTCCTGGGCGGCAGTGGCGCGTTGCAATCGGTGACCTTGACATAGACAAGATCGCCCGGCTTGATATCTCTGTCCTCAGGGACGGGCACGACCCGAAAAGCCGCGCGTCGCGGACCTCTGTACCTGACCACCGCGAAGCGCAAATCAGCCGGCCGTGCCGAAGCGCCCTGAAGGCAGTCACCCGTGGGCTTGCGAGTGAGATTGCCGGCCGTGCCGACCTCGACCACCTCGGCGGTGCGCCAGCCGTCACGGAAGTCGTAGCGGCCTTCGTAGACAGTCGTGCAGCCCGTGAGCAGTGCTATCCAGAGAGATGCCTGGGCGCCTCGGCCAGGGGTCATCCTGACTCTCCGGTCGATGTGGCAGCGCTTGATGTTGTGGCGCCAAGCAGCTGTCCAGGGCGCCGCGCTCCATGACCACCGACGTCAGCTTCCACCCTTCGGTCTACGAAGTTGCAGCCATCCTCGGAATGTTCGCAAGCCGTCCGTTCGAGCTGCAAGGTGGTATGAAATACCTTGAACCCGTCGGCAAGGGCCTCCTTGATCCGCTCGATAAGGGCAACACCCTCCACGCCCTCGGCGTGCACGACATGCGCGGTGAGGGCGTTCTTGCCGCTGGTGAGCACCCAGACATGGAGGTCGTGAACACCGATGACGCCTTGCACCCCGAGGATGGTTTGCTCGACCTGGCCCACGTCGACACCCTTGGGTGCGCCTTCGAGCAGAATGTTCAGGCTCTCCTTCAACAGAACCCAGGTCCGCGGCAGCACCCATATGCCAATGCCCACGGCCACCAAGGTGTCGACCCAGGCCCAGCCGGTGAAGCGGATGGCGATGGCCGCCACGATGACGCCCAGCGAACCGAGCATGTCCGCCCACACTTCAAGGTAGGCCCCCTTCACGTTGAGGCTGGCATCCTTGCCCGCGCGCAACAGCCGCATGCTGGCCAGATTGACCGCCAGGCCCAGTATGGCGACCACGAGCATGCCCACGGGCTGCACTTCGGCGGGGGCGCTGAAGCGCCGATACGCTTCGTACAGGATGTAGATCGCAACCAGGAACAGCAGAACGGCATTGAAGGCCGCCGCCAGAATCTCGAATCGGTGGTAGCCGTAGGTTCGCCTGGCGTCGGCCGGCCGGCGTGCGACGCGCACGGCGGCGACGGCGATCGCCAGCGCCGCGACATCGGTGAACATGTGGGCGGCATCCGCCAGCAGCGCCAGGCTGTTGAACACGATGCCGGCCGCGACTTCGGCAACCAGGAATATCGACGTCAGGCCCAGCGCCATCCACAGGGCGCGTTCGTTTCCCGTGTCGGGCACGGCGTGAGCGTGGTTGCCGCTCATGCGCTGGCCCCCAAAGAAACGCAAGGCAGACGGTCTGTCCGGGTGTGCATGAAACGTTTGCCTTTCCGGGATTGCTTCGACGGATGGTCAAACGGGCCGTGTCTGCTTACGCAGCGCCGGCAGTTTGGGCACGCCACAGCCGGTACGGCTACTTCAGTGTGAATCGCGCCGACGCGGGTGGCTTGCCGTTCAGCGACACCTCGGCCAGCACCTTGGTACCGACGCCGACCTTGAAGCTGCCCTTGGCCTCCAGCTTGTCCCCCACAAGCGTGAGCGGCGCCTCGGTCTTGTCGTTGCCGTTGAACACCGTCACCTTTCCGCTGGCGCTGCTCAGCTTCATCGGTTTGCCGTGGTCGCTGACGTGGATGACTATCACCTCGGGCTTGGCGACGAGTTCCAGGTCGCCGGCCTTGGTCTCGACGACGATGCCGCCGTGTTTGGGCGCGTGGTCTTCCGCAGCGAACACCGGCAGGGCGAGCGCGGTCGCGATCATCAGCGGAGCGAAG
Source organism: Burkholderiales bacterium (assembly GCA_017302505.1). Taxonomy (GTDB): domain Bacteria; phylum Pseudomonadota; class Gammaproteobacteria; order Burkholderiales; family Burkholderiaceae_C; genus Rubrivivax. The sequence goes on along the minus strand of JAFLDH010000002.1, from coordinate 15,562 downwards.
AGGGCTTTCTTCATGGTTCTTCCTTTCAGGGTGGGTCGTGGATGAATCGGCATGTCAATGGATAGGCGTCGCGCTGACCACGTCGATGACCGTGATCCAGCCGGCCACCGCCTGGCCGGTGCACGCGGCTGCGGTGATCGCAGCCTTCAGCGGCTCGACCTCGTTGTCCTCGCACAGCAGCTCCAGCTTGTATTCGTTGACGACCTCGTCGCCGAGGTCCATCGAGTAGTGCTGCTCGTCGCTGTCCAGCGGCAGCAGCGAGCCCTTGACGATGTAGACCGCCAAGTTGTGGCGCCGGCCACCGCGCGCGCCGCCCCAGGCGGGCGAGTCCTTGAGCGCGGCGATGACGTCGGCGATGCGGCTGCGGTGCACGTAGGCCTTGATTTCTTTCATGGTGTCTCCGGGTGTGGTTGAAGGGGAACAGGTTCGGACGGCTCGGCGTCGGCGGCGGCGTCGCGGGCGCGCTGCTTCGCCGCGGCCCGGGTTTCGGACCATTCGTAGATCAGCGGCAGCAGCAACAAGGTCAACAGGGTCGAGGTGATCAGCCCGCCAATGACTACCGTGGCCAGCGGCCGCTGCGTCTCTGCGCCGACGCCTGTTGCGATCAGCATCGGGATCAAGCCCAGGATCGCCACCGACGCCGTCATCAGCACCGGCCGCAGCCGCAATGCCGCGCCCTGGCGTACCGCGTCGCGTATCGGCAGTCCCTGCTTGCGCTGGTCATTGAGGAAGCTGACCAGCACGATGCCGTTCAGCATCGCCACGCCGAACACGGCGATGAAGCCGATCGCCGACGGCACCGACAGATACTGCCCGGTGACGAACAGCCCGACGATGCCGCCGATGATCGCGAACGGCACGTTGGCGATGATCAGCGTGGCATGGCGCACCGAGTTGAACGCCGTGTACAGCAGGATGAAGATCAGGCCGATGGTCAGCGGCACGATCACCCCCAGCCGCTCCATCGCCCGCTGCTGGTTCTCAAAGGCGCCGCCCCATTCGACCCAGTAGCCGGTGGGCAGCGTCACCTTGGCGGCGATGGCCGCGTTGGCGTCCTTGACGAAGCTGTCGATATCGCGGCCCTGCACGTCCATTTGCAGCACCGCGTAGCGCTGCAGCGCCTCGCGCCGCACGAAGGTGTAGCCCTCGTCCAGTTCGATCTTCGCCACACTGGAGAAGGGCACGATGGCGCCTTCGGCGGTGCGGATCGGGATCGCCGCGATCGCCGACGGGCTGGAGCGGAACTCCTCGGGCAGCCGCACCGCGATGTCGAAGCGGCGCGTGCCGTCAATCAGCGTGGACACCGCCTCGCCGCCGATGCCGGCCTGCACCACGGCCAGGATGTCGTCGGCGTTCAGCCCGTAGCGTGCCGCGGCGGGGCGATCGACCTTGATCACCATCTGCGGCTTGCCCTTGTTGGCCTCGGCCGACAGATCGGCGACACCCGGCACGCCGGCGATCACGGTCTTCAGCTTCGCCGACAGCTCTTCGAGCTTGTCCAGGTCTTCGCCGTAGATCTTCAGCGCCAAGGTCGCGCGCACGCCGGAGATCAGCTCTTCCACGCGCATCTGGATCGGCTGGGTCGCGCCGAAGACGGCGGTCTGCACCTCGCCTTCGAGGTATTCCTGCATCTCGCGGCCAAGCGCGGCGAACGACTGCTTGGTCGGCCACTGGTCCTGCGGCTTCATGTCGAGCAGCACTTCCATGTAGTTGACGTCGGCGGTTTCGCCCTTCTCGGCGCGGCCGATGGTCGCCAGCACCGACCTCACCTGCGGGAACTGCTTGCGCAGGCTGGCATCCATGACGTTGGCGACGCGGATCGACTCGTCGAGCGAGGTCGAAGGGATGCCGATGACGCGAAACATGATCGCGTCCTCCTGCAGCGTGGGCATGAACTCCTTGCCGAGGAACGGGAACAACGCCAGCGCGCCGATCAGCAACGCCAGCGCGGCGCCGACGACGATCTTCTTGCGTTCCAGCGCCCAGTCCAGCAGCGGCAGGTACAGCCGTTTGGCGCCGCGTACCAGCCAGGTGTCCTTTTCTTCCTTGGGCTTCAGGATCAGCGCGCACAGCACCGGCACCAAGGTCAGCGACAGCAGCAGCGAGCCGGCCATCGCGAAGGTGATGGTCAGCGCCATCGGCTTGAACAGCTTGCCCTCCAGCCCGGTGAGCGAGAACAGCGGCAAGAAGACGACGATGATGATGAGGATGGCGAAGGCGATCGGGTTGGCCACCTCGCGCGCCGCTTCCAGCACGACGTGGGTGCGGTTGATCGGTTTGCCCGACGAGCGTGCGTGCGACAGCAGCCGGAAGGCGTTTTCCACCATCACCACCGCGCCGTCGACCATCATGCCGATGCCGATGGCAAGGCCGGCCAGCGACATCAGGTTGGCCGACATGCCGACGCGCTGCATGCAGATGAAGGCAAACAGCATCGCCAGCGGCAGCGTGACGATGACGACGATGGCCGAGCGGAACTCGCCGAGGAACAGGAACAGGATCACCGCGACCAGGATCGAGCCTTCGATCAGCGCGTTGGTGGAAGTCTTCAGCGCCTTGTCGACGATCTCGGTGCGGTCGTACACCGCCTTCAGCTCCACGCCCTTGGGCAGCGCCGCCTGCGCGACGGCAAGCTTCTCCTTCACCGCCTTGACCACGGTGGCGGCGTTTTCATGGATGCGCGCCAGCGCAATACCGAGCACGACTTCCTCGCCGTTGCGCGTGACCGCGCCGAAGCGCACCGCGGGTGCTTCCTTGACCTCGGCCACGTCGCGCACGTAGATCGGCGCGCCGTTGCGCTCGGCGACGACGATCGTGCCGATGTCGGCGGCGCTGCTTACCAACCCCAGGCCGCGCACAAGATACTGCTCGACGCCGACGTTCAGGTATTGGCCGCCGACCTGCTTGTTGTTGGCCGCGAGCCGTTCCATCACCTCCTTGAACGAGATGCCGTACTTGACCAGCTTGCGCGGATCGATCTGCACCTGGTACTGCTTCTCGTGCCCGCCCCAGGTGGTGACGTCGTCGACCCCTGGTGCGGTGCGCAGGATCAGCCGCACGGTCCAGTCCTGCAACGTGCGCAGGTCCATTGCGCTTAGTTTCTTGTCAGCGTCTTCGATCGTGTACCAGAACACCTGGCCCAGGCCCGAACTGTTGGGGCCGAGCACAGGCTCGCCGTAACCTTCGGGCAGCCGGCCCTTGACCTCCTGCAGCTTCTCGCCGACCAGCCGGCGCGCGAAGTAGATGTCGACGTTGTCCTTGAAGTACACCGCCACGTACGACAGGCCGAACAGCGACACCGAGCGCACCACCTCCACGTCCGCCAAGCCGGCCATCGCGGCTTCAATCGGCACGGTGAGCAGCCGCTCGACGTCCTCGGCGGCGACGCCTGGCGATTCGGTGTATATGTTCACCTGGGTCGGCGTGACATCGGGGAAGGCGTCCACCGGCACCTGGCGGTAGGCCATGACACCTAGGCCGACGAGCACGGCGAAGGCCACCAGCACCAGCACCTTGTAGCGCAGGCTGGCATCGACGATTGCATTGAGCATGATGGGTGATCCTTCTCAATGCCCGTGGCCGAGCTGCGATTTCAGCTTGCGTGCCTTGAGGGCGTAGGTGCCGGAGGTGACAACCTGGTCGCCGGCCATCAGGCCGGACTTCAGCACCGTGCGCCCGCCGACGCGTTCGCCGGGTTCGACCTCGCGCGCTTCGTACGCTCCTTGCGCATAGACGAAGACCGTCGGCTTGCCTTCCAGCAGCACGATCGCCGTGTCCGGCAGCGAGATCGCCTCACGCTTGTCACCAGCCACCTCGATGGTGGCGGTGGCGAACATTTCGGGCTTGAGCCGGCCATCGGCATTCGCGACCTCGATGCGCGCCGGCACCGTGCGCGTGTCCTTGGCTAGCGCGGCGCCGAGGTGGCCGACACGGCCGCTGAAGGCCTCGTTCGGATAGGCCGGCACCGTCACCTTGGCGTTCGCGCCGACGCGTACCTTGGCCAGCGCGGCTTCCGGCAGGTCGGCCTGGATCCATACGCGGCTCAAGTCAGCGACGCTGAACAGGGGCTCGCTCGGGCTGGCCAGTTCGCCCAGCGTGGCCTTCTTCTCGATCACCGTGCCGGCAAAGGGCGCAGTCACCCCGAAGGCTGAGACCCCAGCGCCGCTGGCGTTCGGCGAGCCGCCGAGCAGGCGCAGCCGGTCGGCCGCGGCGCGCACGCCCGCAGCTGCCTTGTCGCGGTCGGCCTTGGCGCGCAGGAAGTCCTTGCGCGGAATGATCTCTTCGGCATTCAGCGACTCGGCGCGCTTGTAGTCGGCTTCGGCAATGCCCAAATTGGCCTGGGCTTCGATCCACGCGGCGTGGGCTTCGCCGACGGCCACGCTGTCCAGCGTCGCCAGCGTCTGGCCGGCGCGCACCTTGTCGCCCAGCTTCGCAGGTACAGAGGTGATACGGCCTTCGATGCGTGCGGCCACATGCGCCAGCCGATCGGCGTCGGGGCGGATCGTGGCGGTGACGGTGAGCGTCTCGCCCAGCGTCTGCGGCTTGACCTCTTCCACCTTGATGCCGGCACGCGCGGCTTCTTCGCTGGTCAGCGTCAGCTCGGCTTCGGCCTCGCTGTGCTCCTCCTTCTTCTCGCCGGCATGTTCGTCCTTCGCGCCGCCGCCGCAGCCGGCCAGCGCCAAGCCCAGCAGCAGGGCGCCAGCTGCCAAGCCCGCGCGCAGGCGGCCATGCTTCAGTTCTGTCAGGGTTTTCATCGTGCACTTCCTTGTTGTGGCCAGCCGGCCGCATATTCGAGTTCGATTCGGGTGCCGTGCATCTCGGCCAGCAGGTCGATCAGGTCGCGTTCGGCGTCGATCGCCTGGCGGTTGACGAGCAACTGGTCGAGCAAGCCGATCTGTCCGGCCTCGCGCGACTTGGCGGACAGCTGCTGGTTGTCGGTGGACGCCGGCACCATCACGCGCTGCAGGCGTTGGATGCGCTCGCGCTGGCTGGACAGCCGGCTCCACAGCTGGCGCACGCGCGCATCGGCGTCGCGCAGTGCGGCGGCGCGTTCGACCTCGGCCTGAGTCATATCGGTCATCGCTTGGCCGATGGCGGCGTCGTTCTGTTTGAACAACGGCAGCGGCACCGACAACGACAGGATCGTCAGATTTTCTCTGCCATCGCTCGGGCCTTCGCGGCCGGCGTGCACGCCGACCGTGACGTCGGGGTTGCGGTTGCCACGCTCGACGCCGAGCCGGGCCCGGGCGGCCTCTTCGCGCGCCGCAAGGGCGCGTTGCTTGGGCAGGTTCTGTGCCGAGGCCAGCAACTGCTCCAGCCTGTACGGCAGGGCGCCCTCGATGGTGGTGCCGAGATCACCGGCGACCTCGGGCAACGCGGAAGGCGGCAGGCGAACCGCGGTGCCGAGTTCGCTGCGTGCATCGATCAGGCGCTCGCCAGCCAGCGCCAGCGCATTGCGCGCGCGTTCGGCCTCGACCAGTGCCACGTTGGCATCGAGCCGCGTGTCCTCACCTGCAGCGCGGCGTTTGGCCACCGCTTGCGCGCTGCGCTCGAACAGGTCCACGGAACGCTGTTCCAGCTGCACGCGCTGCTGGGCCGACAGCACGGCGAGGAAGCGTGTCGCGGCTTCGATGCGTGCCTGGCGGCGCACGTCGTCGATCTCGGCACGCAGCGCGTCCAGCCCGGCCGCGGCGGCTTCGCGGCGCTTCGCCTGCTGCCCGCCGGTTTCGAAGGGCTGGGAAATACCGACGGCCCACTCGTTCCACGAGCTGCCGGTTGCATTGGCGCGCCGGCGTATGGCCTCGGTACCGAGTTCGGGGTTGTTGAACAGCCACGCGGCAGCTTCGCGGCGTGTGCCTTCGGCCGCGGAGAGCTGCGCCTCGCGGGCCAGCACGGACGGGTGCGCGGCCTCGGCCAGGCGCATCGCCTCGTCCAGGGTCAGCTTGGTGGGGGCGGCTGCGCTCTGGGCACCCGCCGGGCTTGTTATGGCGGCCAGCGCAAGGGCCAGCGCCACGATGGGGAATCGCATCGAATCATCCTTCTTGTCTCACGACAACAAAGCGATTCGGCAGGCAAAGCCAAGATGTGTCAGCCGGGAGGCGGACGGAACTCAAGCTCGCCGCCGAAACGCGCGGCAGCGGCGAGTCAGACGATGTCGGGGCGCTCCGGCCCTGAGGGGGTATGCGACCGGTAGCGCGGCGCAGGCGGCTCGCGCAACAACTCGCGCGGCGCAGCGCCCAGCTTGGCGGAAGACAGCGGCAGCGCTGCCGTAGCCCCCGCATGGCAGCTCGCGCAATCAGTGTGATTGGCGCCAAGGCCGCCACCGTCGTCGCCGGCCTTCGCGGCATCGCTGCCGCCTTGATGCACGTGCTGGTGGTGCCCCGGGTGCTTGCTGGCAGCGGCTGCGGCTTCATGCGCGCAATACGGCGCCGCTGCCGCCCAGACAAACTGTACGGGCAGCACCAGCAGCATGAAGACGAGGAGCCAGCGACGCATGGGCGCGGATTCTAGTGTCCAGTTCCACCGGCGGCGCCGATGGGGGCATCGGCGGCACTCGAAGTTGCCAAATGATTGGCTTGCGCAGGGCTGTTCGTACTGTGAGTGCGCAGCAGCCGCAGCCCGTTGAATACGACCAGCAGGCTGGCGCCCATGTCAGCGAACACGGCCATCCACATCGTGGCGTTGTCGAACACTGCGAGCAGCAGGAACACCGCCTTGATGCCGAGTGCGAGGCTGATGTTCTGCCACAGCACGCGGTGCGTGGCGCGCGACAGACGGATGGTCTCGGGCACGCGCTGCAGATCGTCGTTCATGATGACCACGTCGGCCGCTTCCATCGCTGTGTGAGTGCCGGCGCCGCCCATCGCAATGCCGATGTCGGCCTGTGCCAGCGCCGGAGCGTCGTTGATGCCGTCGCCGGCCATCGCCGACGGACCCCATCGGGACTGCAGGGCCTGGATGGCGGCCAGCTTTTCCTCGGGCAGCAGGTTGGCCTGGACCTCGTCGATGCCCACTGCCGTGGCGATGGCGCGTGCGGTGGCCGGGTTGTCGCCGGTCAGCATCACCGGCGTCACGCCCAGGGCCTTCAGTTCCTTCACCGCGGCGGCTGACGAGGGCTTGAGCGTGTCCGCCACCGCGCAGATCGCCAGCACGCCGTCGGCCGAAGCCAGCAGCGTGACGCTGCGGCCGGCCTGTTCGTGCACCTGCAGGCGCGCCTCGATCGCCGGCGAGCACTGGCCGCGTTCCTCGATCCAACGGTGGTTGGCCAGCACGACCTCTGTACCATCGACGCTGGCGCGTACCCCGCGGCCGGCTTCGGCCGCAAAACCGTGCACTTCGATGGTGGCCCCCTCCAGGCCCTGCGCAATGGCCTTCGAAACCGGGTGGTCGGAGCGTGCGGCCAGGCTCTTTGCCAGCAACGCGAGTCGGGCGCCATCGACCGCCTCGGTCACCGCGTCGAAGGCCACCAGCCGCGGCTTGCCTTCGGTGAGCGTGCCGGTCTTGTCCATCGCTACCGCCCGCAGCCCTCGGGCCTGTTCGAGGAAGACGCCGCCTTTGATGAGGATGCCGCGCCGCGCGGCCGCGGCCAGACCGCTGACCACCGTGACCGGTGTGGAGATCACCAACGCGCAGGGGCATGCGATGACCAGCAGCACCAGTGCCTTGTAGATCGCCTGCATCCAGGTCCAGCCGGCAAGGGTCGGCGCCAGCATCACCAGCGCCACCGCCAGGCCGAACACGGCAGGGGTGTAGACGGCAGCGAACCGATCGACGAAGCGCTGCGTCGGCGCGCGCGAGCCCTGAGCCTGTTCCACCGCATGGATGATGCGTGCCAGCGTGCTGTCGCTGGCGGGGGCGGTGACGCGGATCTCCAGCGCGCTGTCCTGGTTGATCGTGCCCGCGTAGACCTGGTCGCCGGGGCCCTTGTCGACCGGGATGCTTTCGCCGGTAACTGGCGCCTGGTCGACCGCGCTGCGGCCTTCGGTCACGCTGCCGTCCAGCGGCACGCGTTCGCCGGGCCGGATGCGCACACTGGCGCCGACCGGCACCAGCGTCGTCGCGACGCGCGACCAGCTGCCGTCCGGCTGGCGAACGTCGGCGTCCTCGGGGGCCAGCGCCAGCAGGCTGCGGATGGCGTTGCGCGCACGGTCCACGGCGCGGGCCTCGATCAACTCGGCGATGGCATACAGCGCCATCACCATCGCCGCTTCGGGCCATTGGCCGATGGCGAAGGCGCCGGTGACGGCGACTGTCATCAGCGCGTTGATGTTGAGCCGGCCGGCGCGCAGGGCGGCAAGGCCCTTCTTGTAAGTGCCTAAGCCGGCCAATGCGATGGCGGTGAAGGCCAGCGCCATCGTCGCCGCGCGCCACGGCAGCAGGTCCGGCGCGAAGAACGCCAGGGCCTCGGCGCCCAGGGCCAGCAGCAGCGCGGCTATCAGGCGCCAGAGGCCCGCGCCGAACGGCGCCGGGCCAGCGGGGCTGTCGGCCGCTGTGCCCGCCGCCGCCGCGGGCTCGGCCGCTGCGGCGACGGGCTGCGGATCGAAGCCGATCCGGCGCATCGCAGCCTCGGCCTGTGTGACGGCCTGCAGCGTGCCGCTCAAGTCGAGCAGCCGCCGGCCGAGATCGAAGCGCAGATTTCGGATGCCGGCGATCGGATCGACCGCGCGGCGGATCTCCGACTCCTCGGCGGCGCAGTCCATCGTGGCGATGTGAAACCGCGTCGTGTTTTCACCTGGTGCCGCGGGCAACGCGGCCGGTGCGCTGTGGCCGGCGCAACTGCCGCAGGTTGAGGTGGGCTCGGCCTTCGCCGTCGCATTCGAGATGTCCATGCCGCCATTGAAAACCCTGTAGCAGGGTCAGAGTCAAGGGGTCGATGGAAAGTGCGAGGCACCGCTCCCCTGGCAGCAACCGGCGGCGGTGCATGTGCCACCGCCGGCGGCCGGTCATGCGTGGCAGCCCGAACAGCCTGGCTGCATCTGCATCGGCGGGCACTTGACCGTGCCGAACGAACAGAACACGCAACAGTCGCCAGCCAGCGGACGAAGCACTGCGCCGCACCGTTCGCATTCGTAGAAGAACTGGCAGGCATCCGTCGGCATTCGCTCGGATTTGGCGTGGCCGCACCGCGGGCACGTCAAGATCGAGTCCAGCACGGGAGTGGTTGCGGCATTCACTTGCGCACCGCCGAGCGAAAGCCTGCTTCGGTGGTGGCTTTGACCAGGCCTGCGGCCGTGACCTTGTCGGCGTCGAAAGTCACCGTCGCTGTCCTGTTCTGAAAGTCGATCTGTGCCTGGCTCACGCCGGGCACTTTCTCCAGCGCCTTCTTGACGGTGATCGGGCACAAGCTGCAGGTCATGTTCTGCACTTCGAGAACCGCGGTCTGCGGCGTTGCCGCAAGCGACGGGAGCACTGCGATGGCGAGGACAGACGCAATGAGCGATTTGCGCATGAGAGGCACCTCGGGTCAGAGGAAGAACGGCGCCAGCCAGGGCACCAGCAACAAAGTGAGCACTGCGAGGGCGACGACCGCGAAGGTCCATCGCTGACGCCGCAACACCATCGGCTCGGCACACTGCGCGCCCGGCAGGCAGACCTGCGGCCGCAGAAAGAGACGGTGGAACGCCAGGCCGAGGAACAGCAGCGTCGCCGCGATGAACCAGGGGCGCAACGGCTCCAGCGCCGTCAGGTGGGCGACCCAGGTGCCGCCGATGCCCAGCATCAACAGCATGAGCGGACCGACGCAGCAGACCGATGCGCCAATGGCGGCCAGCGCTCCGGCGACGAGCGAACCATTGGCGTTGAAGGTTGACATTCGTGAGTTGAAACGGCCCTGCTGACCGCAGTCTATAGTCCGTACCATGGTACGGAGTCAAGCACAAGGCGCAACGGCCGATCTGACGATAGGGCGCGTGGCTGCCGCGGCCGGCGTGAACGTCGAGACGATCCGCTACTACCAGCGACGTGGATTGATGCCGGAACCGGACAAGCCAGCCCGTGGACAGCGCCGCTACGCGGCCGACGCGGTCAGACGCATACGTTTCATAAGGCGGGCACAGGTGCTCGGCTTCACGCTGGAAGAGATCGGCAGTTTGCTGAAGCTTGACCAGGCACATGCCTGTGTCGAAACCCGCGAACTCGCTGCGCACAAGCTGGAGGGCATCGAGAGAAGGCTCGCCGACCTCAAGGCGATGCGCAGGGCGCTGACCTTGCTGTTGCGCGAATGCGAAATGGGGGCGACCAAGGGCGCTTGCCCGATCATCGACGCGCTGGTCGCGGGTTGACAGCGAGCGTCACCGACACTTGCGCAGCGTGTCATGGTCGTTGGACCGAAGGGCTTGACTCTGTAGCGGCTTCATGCTTTGCAATGCCGGGCATGACTCGAAGCCGGTTCCCGGCCGCTTTCGCATCGCCCCTTTTCGAAGGAGAGAAAAATGAGCCCTGACTCATCGCGCATTGCTGCCTACGACACCACCATGGCCGCCGCCCGCGCAAGCCTGGCACGGTCCGAGCCTGTGCTGGGTCTGGCACAACTGGAGCGTGCTCATGTGCTGGGCCAGCGCGACTTCATCCGTCATGGGCACGTACACGTGCTGATGCTGCGTGCGGCACGGGATCTTGCGGATGGGCGCGAGATCCGCGGGCAGTTGTTGCGCTTGGCGCTGGTGCCGCTCGGGCACCTGTTCAAGCGGCTGCCTGTGGGCAACACCGGCCGCTCCAACGTCAGCGCCTTCGCGCCGATGGACGTGCCCGCCGACTTGAAGCGCCTGCTGAACGATGGTCGTGCTTGAAGCCTTGACGATCAAGCCCCCCGCGCCGCCCTTCGATTCGCGGCGGCATTGGCGCGCTTGCCTGATGTGGGCAGGCGCCGGCCTGGCCGCCGATCAGGGCATCAAGGCGTGGGTGGCCTCGTCGCTGGACCTTGGCGAACAGGTGTTCGTCACCTCGTGGTTCAACATCGTGCATGTGCTCAACCCCGGCGCGGCGTTCTCGTTCCTGGCCGACGCGGGCGGGTGGCAGCGCTGGTGTCTCGTTGTGGTCGGCGTTGCGGTGAGCATCGTGCTGGCCTGGTGGTTGCGCCGCGGCGTTGCAAGCCGGCTCGAGGCTGCGGCCTACGTCGGCCTCATCGGCGGGGCGTTGGGCAACGTGGTTGATCGACTGCGCCTCGGTGCGGTGGTCGACTATCTGGACCTGCACTGGCGCGGCATGCACTGGCCGGCTTTCAACCTCGCCGACATCCTGGTGGTCGGCGGCGCTGGCCTGCTGCTGCTCGCGTCGTTCGTGCCGGGCGGGGCACGGCGGGCCTGATGGTGCCGGGCCGATAAGCATGGACAAGGCACAGCGCAGCGCCGGAACACCGTTGTTCCTGGCCTGGCTCGTCGCCCTGGTGGCCACGGGGGGCGCGCTGTTCCTCGGCGAGGTGATGGGCAAGACCCCCTGCCTGCTGTGCTGGTACCAGCGCATCGCGATGTTTCCGCTGGTCGTGGTGCTCGGCGTGGGTGTGTTCGACGGCGATGCGCGCAGCGCCCGCTATGCCCTGCCGCTGGCCTGGGCCGGCTTGGGCCTGGCGCTGTACCACAGCCTGTTGTTCTGGGGCGTGATCGACGAAGCTTTGAGCCCCTGCCAGCAGGGCGTGTCGTGTGCCGATGCGGACCTGCAGGTGGCCGGCTTCGTGCCCATCCCGCTGCTGTCGCTGTTCGCCTTCACGGCGATCCTGGTGTTGCTGTTGTCGAACCGAAAGAAGGAAGGCCGTTCATGAAGAGCAAATGGCTGATGGCGGGTGCGGTCGGCGTGGTCGCCTTAGCCTTCATCACCGGCATCGCGATCTACCGGGACCGGTCCGCGCAACAGGCCGCCACCGCCGTGCAGGCCGGCAGCGACGCGCTGGTGCGCGCCCACGCGCCGGTGTTCGGCAACCCGCAGGCCAAGGTCACGATCATCGAGTTCTTCGACCCGTCGTGCGAAACCTGCCGCGCCCTCTATCCCGTGGTCAAAGGCATCGTCAACGCCAGCTTCGGGCAGGTCCGGCTGGTGCTGCGCTATGCGCCGCTGCATCCAGGCTCGGACCGGGCCGTGCAGATCCTCGAAGCCGCACGGCTGCAGGGCAAGTATTGGCCGGCGCTGGAAAGGGCGCTGGCCGACCAGCCGCGATGGGCGGCGCATGGCAACCCGCAACCCGAGCTGATCTGGGAGTCGATCGCCGACACCGGCGTGGACATGGCCAAGGCGCGCGCCGATGCCGGCAGCCCGGCCATCGCCGACGCATTGCGGCAGGACATCGCCGACATGCAGGCCTTGAAGGTGCGGGCGACACCAGGCTTCTTCGTCAATGGCCGGCCCTTGACCAACTTCGGCGAAGCGCAACTGAAGGCGCTCGTCAACGAGGAACTGGCCAAGGTCCCCAAACCCTGAGAACGCAAGACCAGAAAGGGGCGAACCATGAAGATCGGCGAACTGGCGACGGCCACCGACACTGCGGTGGAAACGATCCGCTTCTACGAGCGCGAACGCCTCGTTCCGGAACCGGCCCGCAGCGAGGCGAACTATCGCCAGTACGGTGCGGCCCACGTGCAACGGCTGGCCTTCATCCGCCGCTGCCGGTCGCTGGACATGAGCCTCGACGAGGTGCGCATCCTGTTGCGCTACCTGGACCGGCCCGCGGTGGACTGCGGCGAGGTGAACGCGGTGCTCGACGAGCACATCGAACATGTCGCCCTGCGCGTGCGCGAATTGAAGCTGCTGGAAAAGCAACTGCGCGAGTTGCGCGCGCACTGCAATTCGGAGCGCAAGGGGCAGCCCTGCGGCATCCTCGAACAGCTCAACGCGGAGCGTCGAAGTGCCGATGCCCCGCGCCCGGCGCCGTCCGGTCGCGCGCATGTCGGCGCCGTGCATGGCCGGCCGGTCGTCGCAAAACGCTCGTGAGCGCTGCCGCCGGCACGACGAAGAGCGACAGCAGGGCTGTGACCATGCCGCGGAGCATCGGCACGGCGATGCGGCTTATCACCTCGGAGCTGGTGCCGTTGCCCCAGACGATGGGCACCAGGCCGGCCAGGATCACCGCCACTGTCATCGCCTTCGATCGCACGCGTTGCGCCGCGCCTTCGCGGATGGTCTCGTCGACCACCTCGCGCGAGGCACGCCGCACTGTTACCTGCATGTCTGCTGTCGGGCGAGCAATCTTGGATCCCGTCGGACCGCTGTGGGTCGCGGGCTGCCGCTCGCCTCTGAGTAAAGCGGTCATCGGACGCTGGCTGCCCGCAATGCCCTGCTGGCCGCAAACGCCGCGAGCGTAGCTTGGTCGGGCGCACCATAGTCGATGACCTTCAAGGGCGTCTTGGCCAACCAGAGCGATTGCGCCGGCAGCGTTCGATCCGGGAAGTCGAACAGCCCGACTTGAAGCTGGAACGCCAAGTCGTTGAGCGATCCCAGGACGCGGCGGTTCGCCGTCTTTCCTATGGCCCAGCGTTGCATTGCGCCGAGCTCGGCGATCGCATCGTTCGCTGGGACACCGACGGCGGTGAGCATCGGCTCCAAGGCTGCGCTGAGCCGCTGAACCAGGGACCGTCCATCTCGCGCTGGCACCACGACAGGCAGCAAGGTTCTTTCGCTGACAGCAAGCACGACCTGAGCTCGGCCAGCGCGGACCAGATTGGCATACCAGTCGCCAAGGACTGTGTCAGGCGGTGCAGGTTCAGGATCTGGCACGACACTGAGCCTGTCCAGCAGCTTCCGGGTACAGCGAAGTGCAAACAACTGAGCCGAGACGGAGTGTGAGGCCAGCCTGAAGTATCAGGGCTGGCCAATGTTCCCTTTCGGCAGTAGAGTGGTCGTGCCTTTCGTGAACCGTCGAATGGCCGGTGATGAACACCGCCGTCGCTCAGGACATCGACGTCGAATGGCTCAGTTCAGTCTGAAGCACCACCGTCTGTCCACGTTGCATGCAACACGCGTTGAGGGTTTGGGCACAACGCAAAGCTGGACACGACGCCGGCAACAGGCATAGACTGGATGCCTTGGTGATCCAAGATGTAGTCCATCAAGGCGATCCAATTCGCGCACTTCGAAGTCGCGTCGAACTCTTGCAAGCGATTGATTTGCAAGGCTTTATTGCAGGATGGCAAGTAGGACGTTCGATCCTCCTCGTCTCCACCAACTTTTCTGCAAGCCGTTGATTCTCAACGTGTGGCGGCGGCTGTTTCCCTGCCGAACGGCATCGAATTGCCTTAGTTCAGTTGGCCTCTGGGGATGGTTTCTCCCGATGCGCAAATGCAAAAGCCACCCATCGGGTGGCTTTTGTCTTGTGGGGTGGGACTGGCTTAGCGATCGGCCTGCAACCGAAAATCTGGTTCAGGCTTGCACGGCAACCTCCTGGGGCTTCACCGCCGCGTCGGTACGCTTGGCATGTCTACGCGCATGCAATTTTCGCAGGCTGCTATCACGCGGAGCCGATGCTGACCCTGACGGACGCGATAGCTTGCTGCACGACGTTCCCGAGATCGGCGTACGACAACTGCGGATGGCTTGCCGCGACCGCATCTCTTGTGCGCCGCACCAATCCCCGAGCGCTTGAGGTCTCGGTGTCCAGCGAAGCCACTGCCACGCTCCGGGCGGCTGCAAGCTCGATGCTCCGCTTCATCTCCGACTGGTCCCGACGAACTGAAGCTTGCTCGCGAGCAGCATCGCCTGCGTAGTAGTACACATCCCGGTGCGAGATGCCGAGATCGGCGGCCATGCCACGGATGCTCCACGACTCCGAAGCCGTGAGCCTTGCCTGCAATTGGCGCCGCTTCTGCTCCGGTTCGGGCGGGGCGCGCCTTCGCGGTTCAAGTGCAGCGGCCGCACTTCCGAGGCTTGAAGGCAGCGCACTGACATTGCCAGCGACAAGGTCGCGAAGATCGATATGCAGCTTGAGCGCAAGCTCGACAAGCCTCGACAATTCCGGCACCACGGCTCCAGACATCCATCCGTGGACTGTCGACCTGTTCAGCCCCACCCACCGCGCCAGGTCGGCCATTGCTCCTCCAAAGTAGCGCCGGCAGGCCCCCTGCAGTACCGCGTCTACCGCAACCCGCTCAACTGCTTGAAGGGGCTCGGCCACAAGCAGGGCGACTTGTCGTGCCATGCAAACCTCAAGGTCAGTCGCCTGCGCCACGGCCCGAGGCTCACCCGCGCGACCGGCGTCTCGCGCTCCCAACCACGCGCCGCAAGAGCCACAAGCGCCCGGACCGATCATGCTGACGCGCTTGGCGTGTCTGCCGGTTTGTGTCCTGCCCTCACCACAGATTGGACATGTGGTCTCCAGCCGACAACCGTGCTTCGGGCATGCCGTGACCAGCCCGACAGTCCAGAACAGGCGGAGATGGGGGTCTCCGAAGGCAACGAGGTCTTCGTCGAGGCAGTGCGGGCACCACTGTCGGCGCATGGCACCGCTACCCCGACCTGGCCTGCTGCCGGTTTCGAAGACACCTTGTTAAGGTGCAAGACGAAACCGGAGGTGGTTCATGGCAACGAGACGGCAGTTCAGCCGGGAGTTCAAGCTTGAGGCGGTGAGGCTGGTCAAGGAACG
>JAFLDH010000199.1 GCA_017302505.1 Burkholderiales bacterium | reverse complement strand
GGCGCCTGGCAGGCCGCCAGCGCGGCCGCAACGAAAAGCCCCGCCAGCGCGGGGCGCAGGCGGGGCCGGTGACGGGGCACTGCGGGCAGCGCCATCGTGTCGGATTACTGCAGCGGCACGCCGGTCTTGGCCTGCAGTTCCTCGCGGGTGACGCCGGGCGCCATCTCCACCACCTTCAGCCCATGCGGCGTGACATCCATCACCGCCAGGTCGGTGATGATGCGGTCGACCACGCCCACCGCGGTGAGCGGCAACGTGCACTTGGGCAGGATCTTCAGGTCGAAGCCGCCGTCCTTGCGCCGCGCCACGTGCTCCATCAGCACCAGCACGCTCTTGACGCCGGCCACCAGGTCCATCGCGCCGCCCATGCCCTTGACCATCTTGCCGGGGATCATCCAGTTGGCTAGGTCGCCCTTGTCGGTGACCTGCATCGCGCCGAGGATGGCCATGTTGATCTTGCCGCCGCGGATCATGCCGAAGCTGTCGTGGCTGCCGAAGATGCTGGTGCCCGGCAGCGTGGTCACCGTCTGCTTGCCGGCGTTGATCAGGTCGGGGTCGACCTCGGCGTCATCCGGGAACGGGCCGATGCCGAGCATGCCGTTCTCGCTCTGCAGCCAGACCTCGATGTCGGGCGACACGAAGTTGGCCACCAGCGTCGGCAGGCCTATCCCTAAGTTGACGTAGTAGCCGTCCTGCAGTTCTTGGGCCGCGCGCGCGGCCATCTGGTCGTGGGTCCAGGGCATGTCAGGCTCCCTTCGGGTTCTGCTTGGTGGTGCGCTTCTCGATGCGCTTTTCGGGCTGGGCGTTCAGCACCAGCCGATGCACGTAGATGCCGGGCAGGTGGATCGCATCCGGGTCCAGGCTGCCGGTAGGCACGATCTCTTCGACCTCGACCACGCTGACCTTGCCGGCCATGATCACCGCCGGGTTGAAGTTGCGCGCGGTGCGGCGGAAGATCAGGTTGCCGCTCTCGTCGGCCTTCCAGGCCTTGCCCAGCGACACGTCGGGCACCAGGCTGCGCTCCATCACGTAGGTGTGGCCGTCGAACTCGCGCAGTTCCTTGCCTTCGGCCACCAGCGTGCCCACGCCGGTGCGGGTGAAGAAAGCCGGGATGCCGGCGCCGCCGGCGCGCAGCTTCTCGGCCAGCGTGCCCTGCGGCGTGAATTCCAGCTCCAGCTCGCCGGCCAGGTACTGGCGCTCGAACTCCTTGTTCTCGCCCACGTAGCTGGAGATCATCTTCTTGATCTGCCGGGTTTCCAGCAGCTGGCCGAGGCCGAAGCCGTCGACGCCGGCATTGTTCGAGATGACCGTCAGCCCCTTGACGCCGCTGTCGCGCAGGGCGGCGATCAGTGCCTCGGGGATGCCGCACAGGCCGAAGCCGCCCACCGCCATCAGCTGGCCGTCGGCGACGATGCCCTGCAGTGCCGCGGCGGCACTGGGATAGATCTTTCTCATGCGCTGTCCTTCATGCGTTGTCGCAGCCGCGCAGCGTACTACGTAATGCCTTAAGTAGTCATTACGTAGAATTGATTAACCCCCCGCCGCCGGAGCCCGCATGACCCCCACCGCCCCCGCCATCGACCTGGACGCGCTGCGCGGCATTCTCGGCAGCGTGGTCGCGCCCTGGGTGGCCGAGCTGGACCTGCAACTGCAGCAGGCCACGCTGGGCGAGGTGCGGCTGGCGCTGCCGGTGGCGCCGAAGCATGTGCACGGCGGCGGCGTGCTGTGCGGCCAGTCGATGATGGCCGCGGCCGACACAGCGATGATCCTGGCCATCTGCACCCACCTGGGCAGCTTCCAGCCGATGACCACCGTGCAGCTGCAGACCAGCTTCCTGCGGCCCATCCCCGGCAACGCCGGCACGGCCAGCGTGGTGGCGCGGGTGCTGCGCATGGGCCGCAAGCTGGTGTTCGGCGAGATCGAGATCCTCGATGCGCGCGGGGAGCTGGCCGCGCATGCCACCACCACCTACGCGCTGGTGTGAACGGCGCCGCGCTGGACTACCGCACCGCCTTCGAGCTGGCGCCGATCGGCCTGGTGCTGTCGCGCCAGCGGCTGATGATCGACTGCAACCGCCAGGCGCTGGCGATCTTCGGCGCGACACGCGATCAGATGGTGGGCCAGAGCTTCGGCTGCCTGTACCCCACGCAGGCCGAGTACGAGCGCACCGGCCACCGCATCGTCGCCCGGCTGGACGGCAGCGGCTTCTATGCCGACGACCGGGTGATGAAGCGGCTGGGCGGCGCGCAGGCCGGAGAGTTGTTCTGGTGCCACGTCAGCGGCCGCGCGCTGGACCCGCGGCAGCCGCATGCCGCCGGCATCTGGGCCTTCGAGGACCTGTCGTCGCGGCGCGCGCTGAAGGTGGACTTCACCGCCCGCGAACGCGAGATCGCCGCCCTGCTGATCGACGGCCTGACCAGCAAGCTGATCGGCAAGCGCCTGGACATCAGCCCGCGCACGGTGGACGTTTACCGCGCCCGCTTGATGCGCAAGGTGGGTGCTGCCAGTACCACGGAGCTGGTGAACAAGCTGCTCAGCGGCTGAGCGCTTCCCTGGCAGCGGCCCGCCACGGCCAGCGCAGTGGCCCGAACCAGGCACCGGCAGCGATCGCGCCGGCATTGACCAGTCCGTACACCACCATCGCCAGGCCCTGCACCAGGAACACCTGCGTCAGCGTGCCGCCCCAGCGCAACACCAGCCAGCCGCCCAGCGCCGCCACGGCCAGGCGCAGCAGGTTGGCCAGCACCGGCCACAGCAGCTTGCCGGCCCCTTGCGACGCAAAGTACAGCACCAGCCCCAGGCCGAAGAAGCCATACAGCGGCCCCACGCTGCGCAGGTATTGCGTTCCCGCTTCCAGCATTGCCGGGTCGTCGCTGAACAGCCGCAGCCAGGCATGTGGAAAGGCCGCCGCCAGCAGGCCGATGGCTTCGGCCATCGCAAAGCACAGCGCCGCGCCGATCCATGCGGCCCGCATCGCGCGCTCGCGCTGGCCGGCGCCGATGCAGGTGCCGACCATCGCCACCAGCGGTGCGCCAATGCCGAAGACCAGCGGGATCAGCAGGTATTCCAGCCGCGAGGCCGTTCCATAGCCGGCGATGGCCGCGCTGCCGAAGGCGCCCACCAGCGCCACCACCACCGCGATCGACAAGTTCGTGGCCACCGTCGACACCGAGCCAGCCAGGCCCACGCGCAGGATGTCGCTGAACAGCGGCCAGCGCAGCCGCGTGCCGCGCAGTGTGGGCCGCAGCAGGCTCTTCGGTGAACGCAGGTACAGCGCCAGCACCAAGGTGCCGACGCCGTAGTACACCAGCAGCGCCAGCGCGCCACCGACGATGCCGAAGCCCGGCACCGGCCCCCAGCCGAAGATCAGCAGCGCCGACAGCGGCACCAGCAGCGGCACGCCGGCCACCGTCACCAACGCCGGAAAGGCCATGTTGCCGGTGCCGCGGATCACCGCCGACAGCGCGTTGAACAGCCACACCAGCACCGCGCCGGCAAACACCCAGTTCGAATAGGCCAGCGCCGCGTCCAGCGCACCGCCGCTGCCGCCCATGCGGGTGTAGATCCAGCGCCCGCCACCGATCAGCGCCACGCTGAACAGCAGCCCGAAGCCCAGCGCCACCACCACCGCATGCAGTACCAGCGCGTTGGCGTCGTCGTTGCGGCGCGCGCCCAGCGCGCGGGCGATGGCCGAGGCAATGCCGCCGCCCATCGCGCCGGCCGAGGTGGTCTGCATCAGCATCACCAGCGGAAACACCAGCGCCATGCCGGCCAATGCGTCGGTGCCCAGCTTGCCGACGAACCAGGTCTCGATCAGGCCGACGCTGGCCTGCGCCAGCATCACCGCTACGTTGGGTGCTCCCAGGCGCAGCAGCGTCGGCAGGATCGGGGCTTCCAGCAGTGCCCGCGTGCGCGGGTTCATGGCGGCACTGCTCATGCCGTGGCCGGCCGTTGCACAGGCGCCTCGCGGATCGGCAGGTGGATCAGTGCCGCGCCCACCGCCAGCAGGATGTCGATATACCAGACGATGTCGTAGTTGCCGGTGGCCTCGAACACCTTGCCGCCCAGCCAGGCGCCGAGGAACCCGCCCACCTGGTGCGACAGCATCACCACGCCGAACAGCGTGGCCATGTTGCCCAGGCCAAAGAACTTGGCCACCAGCCCGGCGGTCGGCGGCACCGTGGACAGGAAGGTCAGCCCCATCACCGCGGCGAACAGCAGCACCACCGTGCCGGTCTTCGGCGCCAGCAGGAACAGCAGCACCGCCAGCGCACGTGTGGCATACAGCAGCGACAGCAGCGACTTCATGCGCCAGCGGCCCACCGCCCAGCCGATGGCCACGCTGCCGACGATGTTGAACAGGCCCAGCAGCGCCAGCGCCCAGGCGCCGAACTGCACCGGCAGGTTGCACGAGGCCACCACGCCCGGCAGGTGCGTGGCCAGGAAGGCGACATGGAAGCCGCAGACGAAGAAGCCGGTGCCCAGCAGCAGGAAGTTGCGGTCGCGCAGCGCCGTGCGCACCGCCTCGCGCGTGCCCACCGGCTTGGCGCCGGCCGGTGCGGCGGCTTGCGCATTGCCGCGCAGCACCCAGGCCGCCGGCAGCGCCAGCAGCACGATCAGCGCCAGCACCTGCATCGCGCCCACCCAGCCCATGGACACCAGCAGCGCGCCGGCAATCGGCGCCATCGCAAACTGGCCGAAGGAGCCGCCGGCATTGACCACGCCGGTGGCGATGCCGCGCTTCTCCGGCGCGATCAGCCGCGAGGTGGCCGACATCAGCACCGCCGGCCCGGCCATGCCGGCCCCGCCGGCCGCAAGCACGCCGATGGCGAAGATCAGCCCGGCGGTGCTGGTCATCAGCGGCGTGAGGAAGGTGCCCAGCGCCACCAGCAGCGTGCCAGCCAGCAGCACCCGGCCCGCCCCCACCTTGTCGGCCATGGCGCCGGCAAAGGGCTGCGTGATGCCCCAGAACAGCTGGCCGAAGGCGAAGGCCAGGCTGATGCTGCCCAGGCCCAGCCCGGTGGCGGTGTTCAGCGGGCCGAGGAACAGGCCCATCGTCTGCCGCGTGCCCATGGTCAGCGCAAACACGCCGGCGCCGGCCAGCAGCACCACCCACAGCGGCCAGTGCCGCGCGGCGCTAGTCATGGCTTGCCTCCGCGTGCGCGGCGTCCAGCCGCTCCAGCGCATCGTCGACGAGCGCGTGGATGGCCTGCACCCGCTCGGTGCCCAGCAGGTGATTCAGACCCTCCTGCGCCGCCTTCCAGTGGCGCTGCGCCTCGGCGCGCTTGGCCCGGCCCGCGTCGGTCAGGTGCACCAGCCGGCTGCGGCCGTCCTCGCCGGGCGACAGTTCCAGCCAGCCGGCGGCCAGCATCGGCTTCAGGTTGCGCGTCAGCGTGGACGCGTCCATGGTCATGCGCTCGGCCAGGTCGCCCGGGCGGATCGGACCCAGCCGCAGCACGTGCGACAGCAGCGAGTACTGCGTGGTCTTCAGCCCGGCCTTACCGACCTCGGCGTCATAGAGCTGGGACACGCGCCGCACCAGCTGGCGCAGCTTGAAGTTGGTGCAGCCCTGCGGCTTGGCGACGGTGCTCATGCAGACCATTGTAGCTACAATCATTGCATCTGCAACTGTTCATCATCACCATGTCCACAACCACCGTCAACGACTGGGACGCCGAACTGCAGGCCGTGCAGGCCACCGCCCGTGCTCGCGGCGCCGTCCCGGGCGTGTCCACGCCCGAGCAGCTGCGCGGCCGCAGCGGGCTGCAGGTGATGCAGGCCATGCTGGCCGGCGAGCTGCCCTACCCGCACATCATGCAGACGCTGGACTACCACCTGGTGCAGGTGGAACGCGGCCGCGCGGTGTTCCAGGGCGTGCCGCAGCTGATGCACTACAACCCGCTGGGCAGCGTGCACGGCGGCTGGTATGCGACGCTGCTCGATTCGGCGCTGGGCTGCGCGGTGCACACCGCGCTGGAAGCCGACCAGGGCTACACCACCGCCGAGCTCGGCATCCACATCGTGCGCGCCGCGTCGATGAAGAGCGGCCCGCTGCGCGCCATCGGCCAGGTGGTGCATGTCGGCCGCCAGCTGGCCACCGCCGAGGCGCGCATCGTCGATGCCGCCGGCAAGCTCTACGCCCACGGCAGCACCACCTGCCTGGTGTTCGCGGCGCCCGCGTCCTGAGGCGCTACAGTCGCTGCACGATTGCCATTCACCATCGATGCAGCCGCTGTCCCGGATCCTCAGCTACCACGCCCACGTCTACTACGACCCGGCCCGCACCCGCGGCGTGGCCGAGGCGCTGCGCCAGCGCATCGCTGAGCGCTTCGTCGTGCAGCTGGGCCGCTGGCACGATGTGCCGGTGGGCCCGCACACCGCGGCGATGTACCAGGTGGCCTTCGACACCGAAGTCTTCGCTGCCTTCGTGCCCTGGCTGATGCTCAACCGCGACGGTCTGGACGTGCTGGTGCACCCCAATACGCTGGCGCCGCGCGACGACCATCTGCACCAGGGGCTGTGGCTGGGCCGGCCGCTGCCGCTGAACGAAGAGACGCTGCCGCTGCGGATCGAGCCCGCCCAGGAAACGCCGATCCAGCCCAACACCGTGCCGACCCTGGCGCCCTGAGAGCCCTGCCCCGATGATCTTCGTCCCCGCCATCCGGCCCGCCGACACCGCCAGCCCGCTGGCCTGGTGCTTTGCCTTCGTCGACGGCAAGCTGCTGCTGCCCGAACTCCGGGCCCCGGCAACCCCGCGGGAACCATGAACACCGGATGGTCCCCCGACCGGTGGGTGGAGTGGCGCGGGGTGGTGAGCCTCGTCTGGCTGGTGCTGCTGCTGGTCTGGGAATCTGCCGCGCCCGCGCGTCCGTGGTTCGCCACCTGGAAGGAGCGCGGACGTCATGGCGCCCTCAACGTCGCGCTGGCCCTCATCAATGTCGTCCTGATCGCCGCGGTGTTCGCGATGCTCTGGCGCCGGACTGCCGACTGGGCCGCGGCGCATGCGTTCGGCCTGCTCCATGCCGTGTCCCTTCCGGGATGGGCGCGCCTCGCGGCGGCGCTCCTTCTGCTCGACCTGTGGACGTATGCCTGGCACCGCGCCTGCCACCGGGTGCCGCTGCTGTGGCGCTTCCACCGGGTGCATCACTGCGACGCCCACATGGACGTCACCACCGGCAACCGGTTTCACGCCGGCGAGATTGTCCTGTCGGCCCTCCTGCGGCTGCCGTTGATCCTGCTGCTGGCCCTCCGCTTTGGGGAACTGGTCCTCTACGAGACGGCCCTGCAGGCGGTGGTGCAGTGGCAGCATGCCAACATCGTCCTGCCTCCGGCCCTGGAGCGCGTCCTTCGGCGGATCGTCGTCACGCCCGGCATGCATCAGGTGCACCATTCCCGGGCGCCGGTGGAGACCGACTCCAACTACGCCTCGCTGTTGTCGGTCTGGGACCGCCTGTTCCGGAGTCTCCGGCTCCGGGAGGATTCCCGCGCGGTGGCGATCGGACTCGACGGCGTGGACGCGACGGCGCAGCAGTCGGTCCGCGGCCTGCTGCGGCTGCCCTTCCGGGAGCGGTGAGCGCCGGGCCGCATCACTCGCTCCGGAGTGCGATCATGGGATCCACCCGCGACGCCCGGAGCGCCGGCAGACCGCAGGCCCCCATCGCGGCGGCCCCGAGGGCGACGGTGGCGAGGATGAAGGTGGCGGGATCGCCCGCGGTGACGTGGACCAGGAAGCTGCCCAGCACCCGCGTGAGTCCCCAGGCGCCTGCCAGGCCAAGCGCGAGTCCGGTCACCGCCAGCCGGGCCCCCTGTCCCAGGATGAGCCGCATCACGTCCGGACGCCCGGCCCCGAGGGCCATGCGCACGCCGAGTTCGCGCCGCCGGCGGTTCACCTGGAAGGACATCACCCCGTAGATGCCGAGGAGCGAGAGCAGCAGGGCCACCGCTCCCAGTCCCGTGAGCAGCGCGGCGGCCGTCCGCGGGAGCAGGAAGGCGGGCCGGATGTAGTTCTCCAGCGTGGTGGTGGTAAAGGCCTTCACCTCGGGCGAGATCTTCCTCACGGAAGCGGTGAGGAGTCCGGCCACCTCCGAGGCCGGACCGCGGGTGCGCACGATCGCCGCCAGGTCGGTCTCGCCCCACTGCGCCTGGGCCACCCAGACATGCAATTGGGGCGACTCGGTCAGCCGCCGGTACTTGCCGTCCGCGGCGATGCCGATGACCTCGCACTCGCGTCCCCACATCGTCACCGTCAACCCCAGCGGGTTCCGCCCGGGGAACACCCGCCGGGCGGCGGTCTCGTTCAGCACGATCCGGGTGGGTGCCCGGGCGTCGTCGTCGTCCCGGAATTCCCGTCCGGCGACGACCGGCGTGCGCAGGGTGGCGAAGTAGCCGGGGCTGACCTTGTTCAGATACGCCTGCCGGCTTTCACCGGGACGCAGGGTCTCCCCGGGCACGGTGAGGTCGCCGCCCGGCCCGCCCTCGAATCCCAGCGGCAGCGTCTCGCTGAAGGCCACGCTCTCCACTCCGGGCTGGCTGAGCAGCTCCTGACGAAGGTCCCGCAGAAACCGGGTGGCGGTCTCACCGTTGTACCCATGCGCCTCCAGATGGAAGGCGCCGATGCCCACTCCCTGCGGATCGAATCCGAGCGGGAGCTGGCGGGCGGCGAGAAAGCTGCGGACGCACAGGGTCGAGGCGATGAGCAGCATCAGCGCGAGGGCGATCTGCGCGACCACCAGACCGCGGCGCAGCCAGCCGCGTCCCCCGGGGGCCTCGCCGCCGCGCGCGCCCTCGTTCAGCACGGTGGTCAGGGGCGTGGCGGTGGATTGGAAGGCCGGCGCCAGGCCGAAGAGCACGCCCGCCACCAGGGCCAGCCCCGCGGTGGCGATCACCAGGGGCAGGTCGAGTCCGAGCCGCAGCGCGATGGGCAGGTGGGAGGCCGGCGTGAAGTAGAGCAGCAGGCGCAGGCCCCA
>JAFLDH010000198.1 GCA_017302505.1 Burkholderiales bacterium | reverse complement strand
TGCGCCAGCTGGGCCTGCAGCGCGGCATCGAAGCCGCCCGCGCGGCTGCCGGGGGCGGCCTCGGCCTGCAGCAGCGGCAGCACCAGCTCGCGCGGCAGGTAGGCGCTGAATAGCAGCCCCGAGGCCGTGCCGCGCAGCGTCATCACCGTGCCGTGGCGCATGTTCACGTGCACCGCGGACGGCGCCTCTTCGATGCGCACCATCGTCGGCCCGCGGTTGCCCCACACCGCGATGCCCACCGTGTGACCCAGCGTGCGCGCCAGCTCGCCAATCAGCGGCGTGGCCAGGCGCACCGGGTCGTATTGCTGCAGGCTGATCAGCCCCAGCTGCATGGCCAGCGGGCCCAGGCCGTAGCGGCCGGTGGACGGATCCTGGCCGATCAGCCCCAGCTTGCCGAAGCTGACCAGGTAGGGGTGGGCCTTGGCGGCGCTCATGCCGGCGTCGCGGGCCAGGTCCTTCAGCGCCATCGGTCGGCCGTGGTGCGCCAGCGCACGCAGCAGCTGGCCACCGACCTCCACGCTCTGGATGCCGCGCTGCGCCCGCGGCGCGGGCTCCGCCGGGGGCGGGGCAGGGGTCTTGCGGGTCGGGGCCATCGGATGCGGGTTTCTACTGAAACGAATCGGTTAGACATTATCGAACGCGTTGACTAGAATCAAACCCGTAGTTACACCAATACAAACGTGTTCGACTAAACCGAACTTGGAGACCGCATGAGCAAAGCCTTCGCCAGCCAGGCCGACCTGGAAGAAAAGACCGTCAGCTTCACCAAGCTGTCCGACCATGCCTACGCCTACACCGCCGAAGGCGACCCGAACACCGGCATCGTGGTCGGCGACGACGCGGTGATGGTCATTGACACCCAGGCCACGCCGGCGATGGCGCAGGACGTGATCCGCCGCATCCGCGAGGTCACCGACAAGCCGATCAAGTACGTGGTGCTGAGCCATTACCACGCGGTGCGCGTGCTGGGCGCATCGGCCTACAAGCCGGAGCACATCCTGGCCAGCGAGGACACGCTGAGCCTGATCAAGGAGCGCGGCGAGCAGGACAAGGCCAGCGAGATCGGCCGCTTCCCGCGACTGTTCCGCAATGTCGAATCGGTGCCGGCGGGGCTGACCTGGCCGACGCTGACCTTCGCCGGCCGCATGACACTGTGGCTGGGCAAGCTCGAGGTGCAGCTGATCCAGCTGGGCCGCGGCCACACCAAGGGCGACACGGTGGTCTGGCTGCCGCAGGACAAGGTGCTGTTCAGCGGCGATCTGGTGGAATTCGATGCCACGCCCTATGCCGGCGATGCGTACTTCCAGGACTGGCCGAAGACGCTGGACAACATCGCCGCGCTGAAGCCCGAGGCGCTGGTGCCGGGCCGCGGCGCGGCGCTACAGGGCGCGGCCGACGTGGCGCGCGGGCTGGAAGGCACGCGCAATTTCATCGCCGACCTGTACGCCAGCGTGAAGGCCGGCGCGGCCGCGGGCAAGGAGCTGCGCGCCGTCTACCGCGAGACCTACGACAAGCTGAAGCCCAAGTACGGCCAGTGGGTCATCTTCGACCACTGCATGCCCTTCGACGTGACCCGCGCCTACGACGAGGCCACGCAGTACCCCGACCCGCGCATCTGGACTGCCGAGCGCGACATCGAGATGTGGAAAGCCCTGGAGGCCTGAAACAAGCCCACCCCCTACGGCCTTCGGCCGCCCCCTCAAGGGGGCAACGCCAGTGGCCCGGCGAAGCCGGATCCACGGCGTTTGCTCGAAGCGCCAGAGCCATACGACCCTGCCGCCCTAACGGGAGAACATGATGAAGATTGAGCGCATCCATCACGTGGCCTACCGCTGCCGCGACGCCAAGGAAACGGTGGAGTGGTACCGCCAGCACCTGGGCATGGACTTCGTGCTGGCCATTGCCGAGGACAAGGTGCCGTCCACCCATGCGCCGGACCCGTACATGCACCTGTTCATGGACGCGGGCCACGGCAACGTGCTGGCCTTCTTCGAGCTGCCGAACTCGCCGCCGATGGGCCGCGACAGCAACACGCCGGACTGGGTGCAGCACATTGCCTTCAAGGTGGGCAGCGTCCAGGAGCTGGAAGACACCAAGGCGCGGCTCGAGGCCGCCGGCATCCCGGTGGTCGGGGTCACCGACCACACCATCTTCAAGTCGATCTACTTCTTCGATCCCAACGGCCACCGGCTGGAGCTGGCCTGCGACACCGGCACGCCGGACATGTACCGCAAGCTCGACGATGTGAAGTGGGCGATGCTGGAGGAATGGAGCCGCACCAAGCGCGCGCCCAAGCACGCGCACTGGATGCACGAGGCCGAACTCGCGGAGTGAGCGCGTCATGTCCAAGAGCTACACCTACCCCGAGTTCCCGTACCGCCAGAGCGCCGCACAGCGCGAGGGCCGGCTGGAGCGCCACCCGCTGGTGGTGATCGGCGCCGGCCCCATCGGCCTGAGCATCGCGCTCGATTGCGCGCAGCGCGGCATCGCCGTGCGGCTGATCGACGACAACAACACCGTCAGCTTCGGCTCGCGCGCGGTCTGCTATGCCAAGCGGCCGCTGGAAATCTGGGACCGGCTGGGCGTGGCCGCACCGCTGGTGGCCAAGGGCGTGCGCTGGCAGGTCGGCAAGGTGTTCCTCGAGGACGAGCAGGTCTACCAGTTCGACCTGCTGCCCGAGCGCGGCCACAAGATGCCGGCGATGATCAACCTGCAGCAGTACTACGTCGAGCAGACCCTGGTCGACGCCTGCGAGGCCCACCCGAAGATCGACATCGGCTGGAAGCACAAGCTGGTCGCCCTGGCGCAGCAGGACGACCATGCGCGGCTGACGGTGGAGACGCCCGACGGTCGCTACCACCTGGAGGCCGACTGGGTGATCGCCTGCGACGGCGCCAACAGCGACACGCGCCAGATGGTCGGCGCGCAGTTCACCGGACAGTTCTTCGAAGACCGCTTCCTGATCGCCGACGTGGTGCTGAAGTCGGCGCCGCAGCCAGCGCACGGCGCGCAGCGGCTGGGCAGCGAGCCCGAGCGCTGGTTCTGGTTCGACCCGCCCTTCCATCGCGGACAGAGCGTGCTGCTGCACAAGCAGTGCGACGACGTCTGGCGCATCGACTTCCAGCTGGGCCGTGACGCCGACCCCGAGGCCGAGAAGCGCCCCGAGCGCGTGATCCCGCGCATCCAGGCGATGCTCGGGCCCGAGCTGCCTTTCGAGCTGGAATGGGTGTCGGTCTACCAGTTCGCCTGCCGGCGCATCGACAAGTTCCGCTACGGCCGCGTGATCTTTGCCGGCGACAGCGCGCACCAGGTCTCGCCCTTCGGCGCGCGCGGTGCCAACACCGGCATCCAGGACGTGGACAACCTGGCCTGGAAGCTGAAGCTGGTGCTGGACGGCCAGGCGCCGCTGGCGCTGATCGACAGCTACCACGAGGAACGCGCCTTCGCCGCCGACGACAACCTGCTGAACTCGACGCGGGCCACCGACTTCATCTCGCCGAAGAGCCCGGTCAGCCTGCGCTACCGCAACGCGGTGCTGGAACTGGCCGCCACCGAGCCCTTCGCGCGGCCGCTGATCAACAGCGGCCGGCTGTCCACGCCCACGCCGTACCTGCAGTCGTCGCTGAACACCCCCGACGAAGACACCTTCGCCGGCCTGATGAAGCCGGGCACCAACTGCGCCGACGCGCCGCTTCAGCGCCAGGGCCAGCCGGCCTGGCTGCTGAACGTGATCAACACGCTGCACGGGCCGGCGGGCGGCTTCACGCTGCTGTGCTTCGGCCCGCGCCCCGCGGTGGAAAGCGTGGCCGAAGGCCCGCTCGTCGCGCGCGTGCTGTCGGTCGGTGACGACGTGCAGGATGCCGACGGTCTGCTGGCGCAGCGCTACGACGCCCAGCCGGGCACGGTCTACCTGATCCGCCCCGACCAGCATGTGGCGGCGCGCTGGCGCTCGCTTGACGCCGCCAAGGTGCGCGCCGCGCTGCGCCGCGCCACCGCGCAGCATTGAAGGAGTCGCCATGCCGCTGAACCGCCAACCGAACATTGCCGACCCCGACGACTTCTACCGCGAGCTGATCGACAGCCAGCGCGGGCTGAGCGACGCGCAGGCCGAGATGCTGACCACCAAGCTGGTGCTGATCCTGGCCAACCACGTGGGTGACCGCGCGGTGCTGCGCGAGGCCATCGCGCTGGCCCGCGACAACACCTTGCAGCACGGCTGAGATGGGCGCAGTGCAATACCAGAGCGGCTTCGGCAACAGCTATGCCACCGAGGCGGTGGCCGGCGCGCTGCCGCAGGGTCGCAACAGCCCGCAGCGCGTGGCCCACGGCTTGTATGCCGAGCTGCTGTCGGGCAGCGCCTTCACCGCGCCGCGTGCCGAGAACCGCCGCACCTGGATGTACCGCCGGCAGCCGTCGGTGGTGGCCGGCGCCTACGAGGCGCTGCCGCATGCGCACTGGAAGACCGGCGCCAAGGACGGCGTGGCCTCGCCGCCGAACCCGCTGCGCTGGCACCCGGCCGAGGTGCCGGCCGAGCCGCTGGATTTCGTCAGCGGCCTGCGCACGATGGTCGTCAACGGCGATGTCGATGCGCAGACCGGCGTGGCCGCGCACATCGTGCTGATGAACCGGCCGATGGGCCGGCGCGCGCTGGTCAATGCCGATGGCGAGATGCTGATCGTGCCGCAGCAGGGTGCGCTGCGCGTCACCACCGAGCTCGGCGTGCTGGACGCCGCGCCGGGGCAGGTGCTGCTGATCCCGCGCGGCCTGGCCTTCAAGGTCGATGTCGATGGCCCGGCGGTGGCCTATGTGTGCGAGAACTACGGCGCGCATTTCCGCCTGCCCGAGCTGGGCCCGATCGGCTCCAACGGCCTGGCCAATGCCCGCGATTTCGAGGCGCCGGTGGCGGCCTTCGAAAGCGACGAAGGGCCGTACCAGATGCTCAAGCGCTATGGCGGCGCGCTGTGGGTGGCGACGCAGTCGCACACACCCTTCAACGTGGTGGCCTGGCACGGCACGCTGGCGCCGCTGCGCTACGACACGCGGCACTTCAACACGATCGGCTCGATCAGCTTCGACCATCCGGACCCGAGCATCTTCACCGTGCTGACCAGCCCCAGCGACACGCCGGGCACGGCGAACTGCGATTTCGTCATCTTCCCGCCGCGCTGGCTGGTGGCCGAGGACACCTTCAGACCGCCCTGGTTCCACCGCAACGTGATGAGCGAGTTCATGGGCCTGGTCTACGGCCAGTACGACGCCAAGCCCGAGGGCTTCCGCCCGGGTGGCGCGTCGCTGCACAACTGCATGGTGCCGCACGGCCCGGATGCCGAGGCCTTCGAGCGTGCCTCGAACGCCGCACTGGCGCCGCACAAGCTGGACCACACGCTGGCCTTCATGTTCGAAAGCCGCTGGCGCTTCCACTTGACAGAATGGGCGCTGCGCGACGGCGCCCGCGACCTGCGCTATGTCGACTGCTGGGCGCCGCTCGCCGACCACTTCAAGGCCTGACACATGCTGGATGCCACACACGACGCTGCACTGAGCAGCTGGGTCGAATCGGCCAACGCGCCGGACACCGATTTCCCGGTGCAGAACCTGCCCTTCGGCGCCTTCCGCCGCAAGGGTAGCGACGAGAAGCTGCGCATCGGCGTGGCCATCGGCGACCGGATCCTGGATCTGAAGCTGGCACGTCAGCAATGCCCCTGGGGCGCCGGCATGGAAGCGCTGCTGGCGCCATTGGCCGAAGGCGACCTGAAGCCGCTGATGGCCGCGCCCGCCGCCACCCGCCGGCACCTGCGCAGCGCACTGTCGCAGGCGCTGGCCGAAGGCAGCGAGCAGGCGCCGTTCCTGGAGCTGTGCCTGGTGCCGATGGCCCAGGCCGAGATGGCGCTGCCCTGCGCCATTGGCGACTACACCGACTTCTTCACCGGCATCCACCACGCCACCGCGGTGGGCAAGCTGTTCCGCCCCGATAACCCGCTGATGCCGAACTACAAGTGGGTGCCCATCGCCTATCACGGCCGTGCCTCGAGCATCGGTGTCAGCCCGCAGAGCTTCGTGCGGCCGCGCGGCCAGTCGTTGCCGCCCGGCGCCGATGCGCCGCGCTTCGGCCCCTGCCAGCGGCTGGACTACGAGCTGGAGATGGGGGTGTTCGTCGGCGCCGGCAACCGGCAGGGCGAGCCGATGGACATGGCGCAGGCCGAGGACGACTGGTTCGGCATGGTGCTGCTCAACGACTGGTCGGCGCGTGACATCCAGACCTGGGAATACCAGCCGCTGGGCCCCTTCCTGGCAAAGAGCTTTGCCACCACCATCTCGCCGTGGATCGTCACCCGCGAGGCGCTGGAACCCTTCCGCGCGCCCTTCAGCCGGCCCGATGGCGACCCGCAGCCCTTGCCCTATCTGGATTCGCCAGCCAACCGAGAGCGTGGCCAGATCGACATCGCGCTGCAGGTGCTGATCCAGACCGAGGCGATGCGCACCCAGGGCCTGGCCCCGGTGGAGCTGAGCCGCTCGAACTTCCGCGATGCCTACTGGACGGTGGCGCAGATGCTCGCCCACCACAGCAGCGGCGGGTGCAACCTGCAGACTGGCGACCTGCTGGGCACCGGCACGCAATCCGGCCCGCTGCCAGGGCAGGGTGGCTCGCTGCTGGAGCTGTCGATGGGCGGCAAGCAGCCGGTGGCGCTGCCGGGCGGCGAGACGCGCAGCTTCCTGCAGGACGGCGATTGCCTGATCCTGCGCGCGCATTGCCTGCGCGACGGTGCCCGGCGCATCGGCTTTGGCGAATGCAGCGGCACGGTGCTGCCGGCGTTGACGCCGGGGGCTTGAGCCCGGCCTCGTCGTCCCCATGTGCAGAGGCATGAGTGCCTCTTCACCCGTCAGCCCCAAGGCCCGCCTCGCGGTGGCGCACCTGCTCGCCCAGTTGCTGGAGCGGCTGGAGCGCAGCCCGCAGCCGGTGGCGGCCGGGCAGTACCGCTCGGTCGTGCGACACCTGGCCGAGGAGTTCGAGGACCTGCAATCGCACCAGGGCCTGTCGGCCCTGCTGGATGCGTACCCGGCGGCTGCCGAGTTGTACGAGAACCTGAACTACGGCCATGCCGGGCTGTGCCGCTCGCCCTTGGAGCGGGCGCTGCAGGCCGAGATGCAGGCACGCCAGCTGATCCACCGGATGAAGTCCGGGCCTGCGGCGGCCCGTTAGGGCCTGTTCACGCTACCGCAAGGGGTCGCGAAGGCCCGGCGCCACGGGCCAATCTAGGCGCAGTGCGCCGCCCGCACTGACGTGCGGGCAAGCGCTGCAACGACGAGTGGCCCGTGGCGGCGGGCCTTCCCGAAGGGTTGTGGCCAGAAATGCCGCATGCGGCGTTGCAAATCCTCGCCGGGTGTCCAACCCGGCTGCGGTTTGCGCCTTGCCTGCGGCATTTCTGATCCACAACGCGACCCCTTGCGGTAGCGTGAACAGGCCCTAATCCACCACCGCCACGCACTCGATCTCCAGCATCAGGTCCTCGTGCACCAGCGCGGTGGTGCCGACCAGCGTGCTGGCCGGCTGGTGCGCGCCGAAGTGGCGCTGGCGGATGGCGCGCAGCGTCTTCACCTTGTCGCTGGTCAGGTCGCGCACGTAGACGTTCATCTTGACGATGTGGTGGTATTGCGCGCCGCCGGCGGCCAGCGCAATGCCCAGGTTGCGCAGCACCTGCTCGCACTGTTCGGCGAAGGTCTTGCCGACCACCTGGCCGGTGGCATCCATCGCCACCTGGCCCGACACGTACAGCGTGCGTGCGCCGCCGCTGACGGCGGCCACGTGCGAATAGGTGCCCTGGCTCAGCTCCGCAGGGTTGATGAACTCGACCGGCATGGCGTGCTCCCGTGAAGGTGGAGCCCGCACCCTAACTCAATCGGCTCTCAATCGGGCCGGTAGGCCGAATCGAGCACCACGCCGCCGCCGCACACCCGCGACACGCAGGCGCAGAGCTTGTGGTTGGCCTGCTTCTGGTGCGGGCTGAAGAACACGTCGCGGTGGTCCACCGTGCCCTGCACCGACACGATGTCCAGCGCACACAGCCCGCATTCGCCGCGACGGCAGTCCGACAGCGCCTGCACGCCGTGCGCTTCCAGCACGTCCAGCAGGTTGCGGTCGGCCGGCACCTCGATGCGCAGGCCGTGGCGCGGCAGCTCCACCCAGAAGGGCTCGGCCGCCTGCGTGCCGCTGTTGCCGAAGGTCTCGAAGCGCAGGTCGGCTTCGGGACGGCCGGCGCGTTGCCAGGCACTGCGCGCCGCGTCCATTAGGCGCAGCGGCCCGCACAGCGCCAGCTGCGCGCCTGGCGGCAGCGCGGCGATCTCGGCGTCCAGGTCGATGCGCTGGCCGGCGTCGCTGCAGCGCAGCTGCAGCCGTTCGCCCAGCGTGGCCCTGAGGGTCTCGGCATAGATCAGTTCGTCGGCACTACGTGCCGCATACAGCATGCGCAGCGGCGCGCCGCGCGCCGCCAGCTGCTGCGCCATGCCCAGGATCGGCGTGATGCCGATGCCGCCGGCCACCAGCAGCGTGAAGGGCGCGCGCCAGCCGATCTCGAAGTGGTTGTTGGGCTCGCCGATCAGCAGCTCGTCGCCGGTCTGCAGGCCCCACAGAAAGCGCGAGCCGCCGCGGCCGTCGTCGGCACGGCGCACGGCGATGCGGTAGACCTCGTCGGCGCCGGGCGCGTCGGGCAGGCCGACCAGCGAGTACGAGCGCTTCTCCTCGCGGCCGTCGACCCGCACGCGCAGGTCCAAGTGGCTGCCCACCGTCCACGGCCGCACGCCGCGTTCGGGGCGGATCTCGAATTCGCGCACGCTGGGGCTCAGGTCGCGCTGCGCGCGCAGCGTGGCGCTGTGCCAGGGGGCGTTGTGTTTCATGGCAGGGTCAACGGCTGGGGCGGCGGCGGATCAGGCTGGCACCGGGCACGCGCTGCCAGCTGCGGTGGTCGGCCAGCGCGGCGCGCAGGTTGCC
>JAFLDH010000197.1 GCA_017302505.1 Burkholderiales bacterium | reverse complement strand
CTTCGCCATCGTCGGTGCCGAGTACCTGTTGCGGGTGCTGCCGCGCGGCACGCACCAGTGGCGGCGCTTCGTGCGGCCGGCCGAACTGGCCGCTGCGGCCGCGGCCATGGGCCTGCGCCAGACCGAAGTGCGCGGCATGCGCTACCTGCCGCTGTGGCACCGCGCGTCGTGGTGCCGCGATACGCGCGTCAACTACCTGGCGACCTTTGCGCGCCCGCGCGCTTAGTTGCGTTGCCTTGCGGTTGTCCGCCCTTGGAGCGGAGCGCACCCGGATTTCCGAACTGATCGGCTGATCGTTCTCGGGGACTGATACCGAAAAGGTGTGACGTGGCCGCCGTCTAGGGTTCTCTCCAGCATCGCGAGCGCCACGGAGGCCTTACGATAAGCCCATCGTTGGGATCGGCGCAGAGTGCACCGGCACTACAAAGCGTCGACGAATCAAAGGACTGGGGCCATGAAGTCTGTGCGGACCGCCTATGTGGTCGCGGGTTTGTCGCTTCCTGTGGCGGCATTCGCGGCCGAACCGAATGTGGGGCTGCCGTCGCTGCTCGGACCGTTGCAGATCCTGGTGTTGCTGACGGCTTATCTCACTCGTCGACGGCCCATTGGAGGATGGCTGCTCCTCTACTACATCACATCGTTCATCGGGCTCTTGCTCGTCGTCGGGTTCTCCATTGCCGATGCGCGCAGGCTTGCGCGCACGTCTTTCGACGGGCCGGTCGAGCTTGGGCTGACCTGGGTGTTCACGCTTCTTCCAAGCCTCAGCATCGTCGTCGTGTTTCTTCTTGGCATCTGGCTGCTGATTCGTCGTACCTTGGCCAATCTGCGACTCCTGCGGCAGGCCATGGCTGTTGCGGTTGCATGCCTGGGTGTGGGGTTGCTGCTGGAACTCTTTGCTTGGGGTATGCCTGGAGCTTCTGGCATCAGCCTGCTGCAGTTGGTCTACGGGGCCATCTGGGTCGCATACTTTCGACGCAGTAAGCGGGTGCAGTGGGTGTTCGCCGAAGGGCGCTGGTCGCCCGAGATGGCCGGAGGCCAGCCCAGGATGTCAGTTCATGAACGGAAGCATCGCTCATGGCGCGCGGCGGTTTGGGCATGCGTGGGCTATGCCGTAGGCGTGCTGGCAGTCTGGGTCAGCGGGGACTTTGGTCAGTGGTCCGAGATGTACTTCTCGGTGCCAGGCGCAGTCCTCGCATTGGCAGCTGCGTTGGTGGGCTACTTCTCACCCATCACGAAGGAGCGTCGAGCAATGCTTGATCGGCGTGCCCTCGATCCAACGCAGTAAAGGTTGAAGCTCGCCGCGGCGCCTCGTGCTGCATCGCAGCGGGCAAACACTCAGCCCGAAATGCGCTGCGCCAGCGCCACCAGGCTGCGGTCGCTGCCCGGCGGGCCCACCAGGCTCAGCCCCAGCGGGGCGCCCAGGCGTGTGGCCCAGGGCAGGCTCAGCTGCGGCAGCCCGGCCAGGCCGGCCACGCACAGCATCTGCAGTGCGCGGTTGCGGTAGCTCTCCAGCCCGGCTTCGTTGTCACTGATCAGCGGCGCCACGTCGGGCATGGTCGGCATGATCAGCACGCCGTCGCTGCCCAGGATCGCCGCCATGTGGGCCCGGAAGCGCGCGCGGTAGGCCTGGCCTTCGGCCAGCTTGGCGTCCGAGATCTGCCGTGCCCAGGCAAAGCGCTCGGCCACGCCGGGGCCCAGCGGCGGCTGGTAGCGGGTGATCAGCGCGCTGTCCACCGTCCAGGCCTCGTGGCCCTGCACGTGGCGGTAGTGCCAGTACATCGCCTCCAGGCTGTCCAGCACCACGTTCACCGGCGTCGGTGTGCCGCAGGTGGATTCGACCTTGGCACAAGGCGCGGCGAAGGCTTCCAGCACCTCGGGCGCCAGCAAGGCCCACAGATCCGTGGGCCGCAACAGCCGCGGCGCGGCCGGCAGCGGCGCCGGGTCGGTGCCCAGCAGCACGTCGGCCACGCGGGCGAAGCTCGTCAGCTCGCGGGTGAACCAGCCGCAGGTGTCGAAGCTGGGCGACAGGTCCAATGCGTCCTGCAGGCTGACGCGGCCGTGCGTCGGCCGCAGGCCCACCAGGCCGCAGTGGCTGGCCGGTGCGCGCACGCTGCCGCCGGTGTCGGTGCCCAGCGCCATGTCGCACAGCCGGTTGGACACGGCGGAAGCTGAGCCCGAGGACGAGCCGCCGGTAATGCGGTCCGGCGCCGCGCCATTGACCGGCGAGCCGAAGTGCGCGTTCTGCCCGTTCATCGAGAAGGCCAGCTCGTCGGTGATCGTCTTGCCGACGAAGCGCGCGCCGGCATCCAGCAGGCGTTGCACCGTGGGCGCGGTGCGCGTCTTGATGCCCGACAGCGCCAGCACGAAAGGCTGGCCGCCGCTGGTGGGGTAACCGGCCACGTCGAACAGGTCCTTGACGGCAAAGCTCAGGCCGGCCAGCGGCCCGGTGGCCGCCTGCGGCACCGGCACTTCCGGATAGGGCATAAAGGCGCGGGCGGTGTCGTTGACGAGGGGCATGGTGGCTTTCGAATGAGGGTGTTCAGGAACGCTTGCGCTTCGCTTTGCCCACAGGCGGCGGCTCGGCCATCCAGTCCACCAGCTTCAGGTCGGGCACCCGGTCGAAGTGGCGCGTGTTGTGGGTGACCAGGGTCAGGCCCTCGGCCAGCGCGTGCGCGGCGATCTGCGTGTCGAGTTCGCCGACGGGCGTGCCGTGGCGCCGATTCGTGTCCTTCAGCGTGCCATAGTGATCCGCGGCGCGGGCGGTCCAGGGCAGGCTGGGCAGTTGAAGCAGGAAGTGGTCGATCAGCTTGCGCCGCCGGTCGTCGGCCGCCATGCCGGCTTGGCCGAAGCGCAATTCGGCGCGCGTCAGAACCGACAGGGCGACAGTCTGTTGCAGCAAGCCTTCGTTCACGCGCGCTTCCAGCGAGGCAGAACTGCGCCGCAGGTAGTAGCTGGCGATGTTGGTGTCGAGCAGATAGAGCAGGCTCACCGGCCGCGCTTCTTGGCAGGTGCGCTCGACCAGTCGGCCAGCGGGTCGGGCTGCGGCGCGTCGTTGCGGGGCGGCACGAACTCGTCGCTCGCGGGCAGGCTGCGCAGCTCGGTCAGGAAGGCCTGCAGCGCATCCGGGTCGGGCTTCGGACTGAGGGTGATTTCGCCCGTATGTTCATTGCGGGCGATCCACATCTCGCGGACGTTCACCCTGAACGCCTTGGGCAGGCGCACCGCCTGGCTGTTGCCGGTGCTGAAGACCTTGGCCGTCATGCTCACGGTACACCTCCCGGCGACGTATCTACAAAAGAGTAGATATTCTACAGGTCGCTCCGAGCTCAGGCAACGGGCACCTTCTCTGCCGCAGTGGCGTCGGTGCGCAGGCAGCGCGCGCCATGGTCCGGCGCCAGCATCACCACCTCGGGCGCGGTCTGGCGGCAGCCTTCGTTGGCGAAGCTGCAGCGTTCGGCGAAGGCGCAGCCCGGCGGCAGTGCCGACAGATCCGGCGGCGCGCCGCCGATGGTCTCCAGCCGCGCGCCTTTGGCCAGCGCGCCGTGGGCGCGGCTCTTCAGCAGCGCCAGCGTGTAGGGGTGGCGCGGCTCGCGGATCAGGGCTCGGGCCGAGCCCACCTCGACGATGCGGCCGGCGTACATCACGGCGATGCGATCGGCCACCTCCAGCGCGGCGCCGATGTCGTGGGTGACGAAGATCACCGACAACCCCATCTCGCGCTGCAGCTCGCGCAGCAGCAGCAGGATCTGGATCTGCACCGTGGCATCCAGCGCGGTGGTCGGCTCGTCGGCCAGCAGCAGCTGTGGCTTGCAGGCCAGGGCCAGCGCAATCATCGCGCGCTGGCGCATGCCGCCGCTCATCTCGTGCGGGTAGGCGGCCAGCCGCCGCTCGGGGCTGGGGATGCGCACCCGCTCGAAGAGCTCCAGCGCGCGCTTCTGCGCCGCCTCGGCGCTGACGTTCTCATGGCGGCGGATGCTCTCGACGATCTGCGCACCCACGGTGTACACCGGGTCCAGCGCCAGCAGCGGCTCCTGGAAGATCATCGAGGTGACCTTGCCGCGGTAGTCGGCCAGCTGCGAGGAGGACATCTTCAGCACGTCCTGCCCGGCCACGCGCAGTTGCCCGCCCATCTGCGTGCGCTTCGGCGGGTGCAGCCGCAGCAGCGAGCGCAGCGTGACGCTCTTGCCCGAGCCGGATTCGCCGATCAGTGCCACCACCTCGCCGCGCTGCACCTGCAGGTCCACGCCGCCCACCGCGCGCACCGGCTTGCGCCCGCCGGTGAAGGTGACGGTCAGGTTTTGGATGTCTACAAACGCTTCGCTCATGCGGCGGCCCTTTCCGCCGCGCTGTGGCCGCTGCCGGCTTCGTACATCAGGCAGGCCACCGGATGGCCGGCCGTGCCACCCACCAGTGTGGGCACGCGCTGGCTGCACACGCCTTCGGCGCGCTCGCAGCGGGTGTGGAAGCGGCAGCCCGAAGGCGGGTTGATCGGGTTCGGCGGGTCGCCGGCCAGCGCCGGCTTCTCGGTGCGATGGTCCGGGTCCATCGACGGGATGCTGCTCAGCAGCGCCTTGGTGTAGGGGTGGCGCGGGCTTTCGAACAGCGCCTCGCTCTCGCCAATCTCCACCACCTGGCCCAGGTACATCACCATCACCCGGTCACTGATGTAGCGCACCACGTTCAGGTCGTGGCTGATGAACACGTAGGTCAGGCCGAACTCGTCCTTCAGGTCCAGCAGCAGGTTCAGCACCTGTGCTTCCACTGACTTGTCCAGCGCCGACACCGCCTCGTCCAGGATGATGATGCGCGGCTGCAGCGCCAGCGCGCGGGCGATGTTCACCCGCTGCCGCTGGCCGCCCGACAGCTCGTGCGGATAGCGCTCGGCAAAGCGCTGCGGCGCCAGGCCCACGCGGGCCAGCAGGTCGCGCGCGCGGGCGACGGCCTCGGCATGCGGCGTGCCGTGCACCTGCGGTGCAAAGGCGATGCTGTCCTCGATGGTCAGCCGCGGGTTCAGCGACGCGTAGCTGTCCTGGAACACCATCTGCACCTGGCGGCGGTAATCCTTCAGGCCGAGCTCTCGGCCGCCGACGGCGCGCGCGTCGAAGACGATGTCGCCGCGATCGGGCTCGATCAGGTGCATCAGCAGCCGCGCGGTGGTGCTCTTGCCGCAGCCCGATTCGCCGACCACGCCCAATGTCTCGCCCTTCTGCAGGGCAAAGCTGACACCGTCGACCGCACGCACCACGCCGCCGCCGCGGCCCAGCAGGTCCTTCTTCAAGGGAAAGTGCTTGACCAGTCCCTGCACTTCGAGCAGTGGCGTGCTGTGCGAGGTCATTGCTTGATCTCCATCGCCGATCGCAGCCCATCCGACAGCAGGTTGAAGGCGATCGAGGTGAAGAAGATCATCACCCCGGGCAGCGCGGCGATCCACGGCTGCACGTAGATGGCGGTGCGCAGCGTGTTCAGCATCAGGCCCCATTCGGGCTCGGGCGGCTTGACGCCCAGGCCCAGGAAGCTCAGTCCCGACGCCAGGATCATGCTCACCGCGATCAGGCTGGTGGCATAGACGAAGATCGGCCCCAGCACATTGCCCAGAACGTGCACCCGCACGATGGTGAAGGCATCGGCGCCGCTGGCCCGCGCCGCCTCGACGAAATCGCGGCTGCGGATCTGCGTGGTGACGCTCTCGGCCACGCGCGCGATCGGCGGGATGAACACCACCGTCAGCGAGATCAGCGAATTGGTGATGCCTGCGCCCAAGGCGCCGCTCAGCGCGATGGCCAGCAGCACCGACGGGAACGCATAGAACACGTCGATGGTGCGCATGATCACCGAGTTGACCGCGCCGCCGGCGTAGCCGGCGACGATGCCGATGGTGGCGCCGATGACGAAGGCGAAGATTACCGGCGTGATGCCCATGAACAGGCTCAGGCGCGCGCCGACGATCAGCCGGCTCAGCATGTCGCGGCCCAGCTCGTCGCTGCCCAGCGGGTAGCCTTCCGTGCCGATCGGCTTCAGCCGGTTCAGCATGCTCGACGCATAGGGGTCGGCCGGCGCCAGCCAGGGGCCGAATACCGCCAGGATCATCAGGAACAGGATCATCGCGCCGGCCACCAGCGCCGAGGGGTCGCGCAGCAGCCGCCGGCCCACCGTCTGCCAGTAGCCGGGGCTGCGTTCCATCGCCGCCGCCGGCAGCTTGGTGTCCACCACTGCGCTCATCGTGCAATCCTCGGATCGAGCGTGCCCTGGATCACATCGACCAGCAGGTTCAGCACGACGAAGAACATCGCCAGCACCAGGATCGTGCCCTGCAACAGCGGCAGGTCGCGCTGGAAGATGGCGCTGTTCAGCAGGAAGCCGGCGCCGGGCCAGGAGAACACGGTCTCGATCAGGATGCTGCCGCCTAGCAGGTAGCCCAGTTGCAGGCCCATCACCGCCAGCGCGGTGGGCGCGGCGTTCTTCACCACGTGCAGGAAGATGCCGACGTCGGTGAGCCCCTTGGCGCGCAGGCCGACAATGAATTCCTGCGCCAGGATGTCGGCCACCAGCGCGCGCACCGTGCGCGCGATGATGCCCATCGGGATCACGCTCATCGTGATGGCCGGCAGCACCAGGTGCTTCATGTGCTCCAGGTCCCAGACCCAGTCGCCAGAGCCGCCGGGCCCGGCGCCGCCCGGCGGCAGCCAGCCCAGGATGACCGCGAACACGATCACCATCACCATGCCCAGCCAGTAGTGCGGCACGCTGACCCCCAGCACGGCGGTCAGCGAGGCTGCCTTGTCCACCCAGCTGCCCTGGAAGTAGCCGGCGACGAAGCCGAACAGGCAACCGAAGACGAAGCCGATCAGCGTGGCGAAGACGGCGAGCCGCAGCGTGTTGCCCACGGCATTCAGCACCTCGGCGGCCACCGGGCGGCCGCTGGCGATGCTGGTGCCCAGGTCACCCTGCAGCGCGCGCCACACCCAGCTGGCGAACTGCTCCGGATAGCTGCGGTCGAAACCGTACAGCGTGCGCAGCTGTTGCTGCATCTCACCCGATGCATCCGGCGGCAGGATCGACACCAGCGGGTCGCCTGGCGCCAGGTGCACCAGCGCAAAGCACACCAGCGCCACGCCCAGCATGATGGGCAGCGTGTAGACCAGCCGCCGGAGCAGGAAGGCGATCATGCCCGCGTCATTCGATCGACATCGGCGCGATGTCGATGAACCAGCTGCGCGGCTGCACCACGCCCTTGACCTTGGGGCTCATCGCACGCGGGCCCACGTCGTGTGCAATCCACACGAAGGGTGCCTCCTCGACGATGCGCGCATGCAGCTTGGCCAGCGCCGCGTCGCGCGCCGGGCCTTCGAAGCTGGTGCGCGCGTCGGCGATCAGCTTGTCGAACTCGGCATTGCCAAAGTAGCCCCAGTTGTTGCTGACCGGCGGGAAGGTCTTGGTGCTGGTGAAGCGCACCATCGCGAAGAAGGGGTCCATCGCCGCGAAGCTGACGTTGGTGGCGTTGGCGCCGTTGGCCGACGGA
Source organism: Burkholderiales bacterium (assembly GCA_017302505.1). GTDB lineage: Bacteria > Pseudomonadota > Gammaproteobacteria > Burkholderiales > Burkholderiaceae_C > Rubrivivax. Next base: position 1,431 of record JAFLDH010000197.1, on the reverse strand, counting down.
TCCTTCGCGCCCTTGCGCCAGTTGGTGAACAGCGTGTTCCACTCGATGACGTCGAACTGCACGTCGAAGTAGCACTGCTTCAGGCTCTGCTGCACGAACTCGTTCATCGGCAGCGGCTGCATCTGGCCGGAGCCGGAGGCCGAGATCTGCACCTTCACCTTCAGCGGCTTGGCGGCGCTGTGGCCGGCCTCGGTCATCAGCTTCTGCGCGGCCGGCACGTCGTAGCGGATGTCGAACTTGGGGTTGCCCCACCACGGGTGGCCCGGCGGCACGGTGCCCTTGGGCACGGCCATCATGCCGCCCAGCAGCTTCATCAGGCCCAGCCTGTCGACGCACAGGTTGGCCGCGTGGCGCACGCGCTTGTCCAGCCACGGCGAGCCTTCGGCAAAGCTCAGCTGCCACGGCCACACGTGCGGCTGCTGGTTGAAGTAGATCTTGTTGCCGCGCTGCTGGATCGAGCCCATCGCGTCGGGCGAGGGCGCCTCGATCCAGTCCACCTGGCCGGACAGCAGCGCCGCAGTGCGCGCATTGGCCTCGGGCATCGGCAGCAGCACCACGCGGTCGATCTTGGGCGTGCGCTTCGGGTCCCAGTAGGCCTTGTTGGCCACCATCTCCAGGCGCTCGCGCGGCACGAAGCGGGCCATCTTGAACGGACCCGAGCCGCTGGCATCGGCGGCAAAGGCCACCCAGGCCGCCTTGGACTTGTCGGCCGGCGTGGCGCCCGGCGCGGCGTCGAACTTCTTCTGCCAGTGGGCCGGGCTGGCCATGAACAGGTTGGTCAGGTTCAGCGGCAGGAAGGCATCGGGCTCGCTGGTGGTCAGCTCCACCGTGAAGTCGTCGATCTTGCGGGCGCTGCGCAGCGTGGGCATGCGGCTGGCGGTGACGCCCACCTGGCTGGCGTCGAAGTGCACCGCGTCCTTGTCCAGCACCTTGCGCACGTTCCACACCACGGCGTCGGCATTGAAGGGGCTGCCGTCGTGGAACTTGACGTCGTTGCGCAGCTTGAAGACCCACTTGGTCTTGTCCTTGGCGTCCACCGCCCAGCTGGTGGCCAGCGCGGGGATCAGCACGCTGGGCGCGTCGGCCTTGGACAGGTCCCACTGCGTCAGCGAGTCGTACATCGGGATGCCGGTGAAGCGGTTGCCTTCGAAGCCCTGGTCGGGCTGGCCCAGCGTGCGCGGGATGTCGGCAGCGGTCATCGCGATGCGCAGCACTTTCTCCTGCGCGGCGGCCGTGCCGCAGGCCAGCAGCGTGGCGGCCAGCAGGGCGGCGGGCATCAGGGGACGGAATCGGGTTTGCATCGGGAACTCCTCAGGGCTGTGGGTTGAACGGGGGGCAAATGTGCAAGCGGCGTGCCAGGCTCAGGCGGTGCCCAGCCAATCGGCCAGCGCCGGGGACAGGCCGGTCCAGGGGCCCGGCTCGGTGCGGGGT
>JAFLDH010000196.1 GCA_017302505.1 Burkholderiales bacterium | reverse complement strand
CCGGCCAGCGGTGCCAGCCGCGCATGCAGCGCATCGCGGTCGGCCGCCCACAGGCGCACGCGCTCCGCGTCTTGCGGATGCGCCTGCAGCCAGGCCTCGACGCGCAGGCGCTGCTCGGGCTGGTCGGCCAGCTCGCCGTCGACCCAGGCGCTGAGCAGATCGTCGTCCAAGGTATCGCGTTCCATCACACCACCCGCCGCAGATGGGCCGGCCCGGGGCGGGACGGGGCTTCGAGCAAGGCACGCAGCGTGGCGCGCGCGCGGCACACGCGCGACATCACCGTGCCCACGGGGATGTGCATGACTTCGGCCACTTCGGCATAGCTGAGCTGTTCGACACACACCAGCAGCAAGGGTTCGCGCTGCTCGGGCGTCAGCCGCGCCAGCGCGGCCAGCAGGTCCAGCCGCAAGCCGACGTCGACGCCGGGGTCGCCGCCCTGGGCGTCCTGCGCGGTCTGCAACTGGGTCGGGTCGACGATCTGCATCCGGGACTCTTTGCGGCGCATGTCCTGGTGCGCGTTGTGCGCGATGGACAGCAGCCAGACGACGATGTCGCGCCGCTGGTCGAACTGGTGCCAATGCGTCAACGCACGCTCCAGCGTGCTCTGCACCAGGTCGTCCGACTGCGCGTCCTCGAACACCAGCGAGCGCGCATAGCGGCGCAGCCGCGGCACGGCGCCAAGCAGCTGCTCACGGAATGCGGGGGGCGCCGGGTTCACCTGCCATGTCTACGGATGGGGTCGGTCCATTATTCCCCCGGCCCTTGAGAAGCCGGCGTCCGCACCCATGTCCTGCTCATGAACGATGCACGCAGCCTTCATGTCGCCTGCCCGCACTGCGGGGCCACCAACCGGATCCCCGCCGCCAGGCTGGGCGACGACCCGGTCTGCGGCCGCTGCGGCCAGGCGCTGCTGGACGGCCACCCGGTGGAATTGTCGGACGCCAACTTCGACCAGGTGGTCGGGCGCAGCGACCTGCCGGTGGTGGTGGACTTCTGGGCGCCGTGGTGCGGGCCCTGCCAGCAGATGGCACCGCAGTTCGCGCAGGCCGCGGGCAGCCTGAAGGGCCGCGCGCTGCTGGTCAAGGTGAACAGCGACGACAACCCGCGCACGGCGTCGCGATTCGGCATCCGCAGCATTCCCACGCTGGTCAAGCTGGACCACGGCCGCGAGGTGGCACGGGTGGCCGGCGCCCGGCCGGCCGGGCAGATCGTGCAGTTCGCCAGCGCCTGATCAGGCCGGGGGCGCAGCTCGCCCGGCTGCCAGCGCCACGTACCAATCCACGCAATCGGCATTGGCCATCGCGTCGCGCTTGAGCACCGCGTCGGGGCTGGCGCCCATCAGCAGCTTCTTCACCGGCAGCTCCATCTTCTTTCCCGACAGCGTGCGCGGGATGCCGCTCACCTGGAACACGTCGTTCGGCACGTGGCGCGCCGACAGCGCCTCGCGGATGGCCTGCTTGATGCGCTTGGTGAGCGCCTCGTCCAGCGCGACGCCCTCGCGCAGCACCACGAACAGCGGCATCCAGCTGTCGCGGCCCAGGTATTCCAGGTCCACCACCAGGCTGTCCAGCACCTCGGGCAAGGCCTCCACCGCGCGGTACAGCTCGGAGGTGCCCATGCGGATGCCGTGGCGGTTGATGGTGGCGTCGCTGCGGCCGTAGATGATGGCGCCGCCGCGCGGCGTGATCTTGATCCAGTCGCCGTGACGCCAGATGCCGGGGTACATGTCGAAATAGCTGTCGTGGTAGCGCTTACCCTCCGGGTCACCCCAGAAGTACAGCGGCATCGACGGCATCGGCTTCGTGCAGACCAGCTCGCCCACCTCGTCGATCAGCGGCTTGCCGACGCCGTTGGCATCGGGCTCGGACCAGGCCTCGACGCTCGCGCCCAGGCAGCGGCACTGCATCTCGCCTTCCACCACCGGCAGCGTGATCAGCCCGCCGACGAAGGCGCCGGCAAAGTCGGTGCCGCCACTGATCGGCGTGAGCCAGATCCTCTCGCCATCCACCTGGGGCAGCTTGTCCCAGATCCAGCGGTAGCCGTCCACCGACAACGGAGAGCCGGTGGAGCCCACGGCGCGCAGCGCCGACAGGTCGGCCACCGCCTGCGGCTCCACGCCAGCCTTCAGGCAGGACGCAAAGAAGGCCGCACCGGCACCGAAGAAGCTGCAGCGCGCCAGACCGGCAAAGCGCCACAGCGTGCTCCAGTCGGGCGCGCCATGCGGCCCCGCCGGGCTGCCGTCGAAGATGCACACCGTGGTGCCGCCCAGCAGCGCGCCGAGCTGGCTGTTCCACATGATCCAGCCGGTGCTGCTGTACCAGTGGAAGCGGTCGCCGTCGGTGGCGCTGGGGCCGAGGTTGTTGTGCAGCGCGCCCATCTTCAGCGCCTCGAGCATCACCCCGCCGTGGCCGTGCACGATGGGCTTGGGCAGGCCGGTGGTGCCGCTGGAGTACACCACCCACAGCGGGTGGTCGAAGGGCAGCCATTCCGGCGCCACCGCGGCGTCGGCGGCCAGCAGCGCGTCCAGGTCGTGCGCCTCGCGCTGCGGGCCGGACAGGTCGGCGTCCAGCCCCAATGCACGCCACAGCACCGCATGGCGCACGCTGGGCAGGCCCTGCAGCAGCTCGGCCAGCAGCGCGCGGCGGTCGTGCGTCTGGCCGGCATAACGGTAGCCGTCGCAGGCCACCAGCACCTTGGGCTCGATCTGGCGGAAGCGGTCCAGCACCGCCACCGGACCCATGTCGGGCGAGCACACCGACCAGATCGCGCCCAGGCTGGCACAGGCCAGGAAGACGACGATGGTCTGCGGCACGTTGGGCAGCACCGCGCAGACGCGGTCGCCGCGCTGCACGCCCATGCCGCGCAGCCCGGCGGCGCAGGCCGCCACCTGGCGCTTCAGCTCAGGCCAGCTGATCTGCTGCAGTGCGCCGCGCGCCAGCATCGCCTCGTCGGCGAAGACGATGGCCGGGTGGCCGGCGGCATGGCTGGCCTCGGCATGGCTGAACAGATGCTGCGCGTAGTTGACCTGCGCGCCGGGGAACCACCGCGCGCCGGGCATCTGCGGATGCTCCAGCACCGCGCGGTGCGGCGTCGGCGACTGCAGCCCGAAGTAGTCCCACACCGATTGCCAGAAGGCCGGCAGATCGGCCACCGACCAGCGCCACAGCGCGTCGTAGCCGTCGAAGGACAGGCCGCGCGTGTCGCGCAGGAAGCGTTGATAGCGGCGGATGTGCGGCTCGGGCAGGGGCATCGTCGGGCCTCCGGAAGGGCCAGACGATGATGCCAGAGGGCCTGCGCGCTCAGCGCTTGAAGTCGCCGGCGAAGACCGCGTCGATCTGCTCCGGCTTCAGGTACTTGCGCAGTGCGCCGTTGACCTGCTCCAGCGTCAGCGCGGCCAGTGCCGCATCGACGCGCGCCGACACCGCGAAATCGCGGCCCACGTACAGGTTGCCGGCCAGCTGCGAGGCCAGCACGTCGTCCTGCGCGCGCGACAGGCGGCGGAAGTTCAGCAGCCCGCTGCGGCCTTCGTCCAGCTCTTTCTGGGTGAAACCGTCCTTCAGTGCGCGGGCGATCTCCTCGCGGAACGCGGCTTCGACCTTGCCGCGGTTCTGCGGCGCGAAGATGGCGCTGGCCTGCCAGGTGGAGTTCGGGTCGAAGTTGTTCCAGGCGATCTGGCTGCGCACGTCGTAGGACAGGCCCTCGGCTTCGCGCACCCGCTTCCACAGCCGCGAATTGCCGCCGCTGCCCAGCAGGTGGTTGGCCATCATCAGCGCGGAATAGTCGGCGTCGTTGTCCGAGATCGGCAGGCTCAGGCGCGCGCGCAGGTCGGCGTTCTGCTTGTCCGGCGTGTCCAGCATCAGCGTCTGGCCGGTGCCGGCCACCAGCGGCTGCGGCACGCGGGTGAAGGGCTCGCCGGCTTGCCAGTCGCCGAAGCCGGCCTGCAGCGCGCGCTGGAGCGCAGGCAGGTCGATGTCGCCGGCCGCGCCGAACTGCGCAAAGCGCGCGCCGTAGAAGCGGCCATGGAAGGCGCGCACCTGCGCCAGCGTCAGCGCGTTCAGGTCCTGCAGCTGCTCGTCGAAGCTGCGCGCATGGCGCACGTCGCCGCGCGGGTAGGGGTTGTTCAGCCGCGCCAGCGTGACGGCCGCCAGCGCGCCGGGTTCCTTGCGCGCGGCCTCGATGCGCGTCAGCGTCTGGCGCTTGTATTCGTCGAAGGCCTCGGCCGGGAAGGTCGGCCGGCGCAGCAGCTCGGCCACCAGCGCCACGGCCTCGGCCAGGTGCTCGCGGCGCGTGCTCAGGCCCACGCTGACCACGCCCGGGCCCGAGGACACCGACAGGCTGGTCTTCAGCGCATCCAGCTTGTCCTGCACCTGCTCGCGCGACAGCGTGGCCGTGCCCTTGTCCAGCAGCCGAGCCGCGGCCTCGGCCGCGGTGGCCTGGCCGAACAGCGTCTTCTCGTCGCCGAAGCGCAGGCTCAGCACCGCCTGCACCGTGCCGCCGCGCGTGGGCTTGGGCAGCACCGCGGCCTGCAGGCCGCCGGCACTGAAGCGCACGGTGCGCGCATCGATGTTGGCCGGCGTGGCATCGAAGGCGGCCACCTGCGCGGCAGCCGCCTGCGGCTGGAACTGCTGCATCACCTGCGCCAGGTCCACCTTGGCCGGGGCGGGCGCCCGGTCGGGCTGCTCGGTGGGCAGGTACAGGCCCAGCGTGCGGTTGGCCGGCTTCAGGTAGGCGTCGGCCACGCGCTGCACCTCGGCCAGCGTGACCTTGCGGACGCGATCGCGGTCCAGGAAGAACAGCCGCCAGTCGCCCATGGCGATGGCTTCGGACAGCGACAGGCCGACGTTCTCGGGGTCGGCGAAGTTCTCGTCCCAGCCGTTCAGCCACTGGGTGCGGGCGCGTTCCAGCTCCTGCGCGGTGATCGGCTGGCTGCGGATCGATTCCACCGTGGCCAGCAGCGCGTTGCGGGCCTTGTCCACGTCCTGCCCCGGCGCCAGCTGCGCACCCAGCAGCAGCACCGACGGATCGTGCAGCGACCAGGCGAAGGCGAAGGTGCTGGCGGCGAGCTGCTTCTCGGTCAGCTGCTTGTGCAGCCGGCCCGAGGGCGTGTCGCCCAGCACCATGGCCAGCAGGTCCACGGCCGCGAAATCGGCATGTGCGCCGGGCGGCACGTGATAGGCCAGCATCAGCAGCGGCGCGCCGCCGGTGCGGCGCAGCGTGACCTGGCGCTCGCCATCCTGCGCCGGGTCCAGCGTGTACATCTTCGGCAGCTGGCGCGTCGGTTTGGGGATCGGGCCGAAGCTGTCGGCCACCCACTTCAGCACCTGCGCGGCGTCGAACTTGCCCGAAACGATCAGCGTAGCGTTGTCCGGCTGGTAGTACAGCCGGTAGAAGGCCTGCAGCCGCGGGATGTCGACGTTCTCGACATCGCTGCGCGCGCCGATCACGCTGCGCGCATAGGGGTGCCAGTCGTACATCGCCGACAGCGTGCGCTGCACCAGCATGCGGCTGGGGTTGTTCTCGCCGCTTTCCATCTCGTTGCGCACCACCGTCATCTCGGTGTCCAGGTCTTCGCGCGCGATGTAGCTGTTGACCATCGAGTCGGCCAGCCAGCCTAAGTACCACTTCAGGTTGTCGTCATTGGCCGAGAAGGTGGCGGTGTAGTTGGTGCGGTCGAAGCTGGTGCTGCCGTTGGCCGCCAGCCCGCGCTTGGTGAACTCGGCCCACACCTGCGGATGCTTCGGCGAACCCTTGAACAGCATGTGCTCCAGCAGGTGGGCCATGCCGGTCTCGCCGACGTTCTCGTGCCGTGAGCCGACGCGGTAGGTCAGGTTGACGGTGGTGCTGGGCTTGGAGTCGTCGGGCACCAGCAGGATCTGCAGGCCGTTGGCCAGCTTGTATTCGTCGATGCCCTCGACCGAGCGCACCGCGGTCACGCCGGCAGGCAGGGTCTGCGCCGCCAGCGGCGCCAGGAAGCTCAACGGGGCCAGGCACAGCGCCAGACGGCGCAGGATCTTCAGCATGGGGAACGGTGTTCGGCTAAGGATGACGGCACAGTCTAGGCGCCGGCCGTTAAGCCTGGGTTAGCGCCTGGCTTCGGCCTGCAGGGCGGCGTCGATGTCGATATAGCGCCAGAAGTCGCGCACGTACAGGTTGCGGTCGAAGCCCAGCACCCACGGATGCCACAGGTCGGTGGTGATGCGGTGCACGTGCACCTTGTAGGGCATGTAGGCGATCATCAGCTTCTTCGCCTGGTCCAGCAGCGCCTGGCGCTCGGGGCCGTCGGGCAGCACGCGCTGGCGCTCGTACAGCTCGTTGAAGGCCTTCAGGTCGAAGCGCGCATGGTTGGCCTGGCCCTTGTTGGGGCCGTAGCCCAGCGCCAGGAAGGTGTCGGCATCGGGCTGGCCGGCGCTCCAGCCCACGCCCCACATCATCAGCTTGCCCGTGCGGCTGGCCTTCAGCTGCTCGGGCCACTTGGCCACCTGGAACTCGATGCGCACGCCCAGCGCATCCATGTGCTTCTTCCACAGCTCGGCCAGCTGGCGCGAGGTCTGATCGGGCGAGGTGGCGTACTCCAGCTTCAGCGGCCGGCCGTCGGGCAGCTCGCGCCAGCCGTCGCCGTCGCGGTCGATGTAGCCGTACAGATCCAGCAGCGCCTTGGCGCGCGCCAGGCTGTGCTCGCCCATCTCGCTGCGGAACGCCGGGTCGTAGCCCCAGGTGCCCGGCGCGATCGGCGACTGCGCCGGCACCGCCTGGCCGCGCCGCACCTGCAGGATCTCGCGCTCCACGTCCACCGCCAGCGCGATGGCCCGGCGCAGCGCCACCTTCTCGGGCGCGTTGCCGCCAACGACCGGGTTCTCCATGCCGAAGTAGGTGACAGCCACGTCGGCGCGCGGCACGCGCAGCATGCCGATGCCGCGCTTGGCCAGGTTGGGTGCGAGCTGGTTGTTGGGGATGGCGATGTGCGCGAACTCGGCGGGCACGCCTTCCAGCAGGTCCTGCTCGGCATTCAGGAAGGACAGCCAGCGCGGCTGGGCCTCTTCGATGATGGCGATCTGCACCTCGTCGATCAGCGGCAGGCGCCGGCCCTTGAACTGCGCGGCGATGGCCTGCAGCCGCGCGTCGTCCGCCGGTGGCTGCTCGTCGTAGCGCACCTCGCGGTACTGCGGATTGCGCTGCAGCGTGATGCGCGAGCTGCGTTTCCACTGCGCCAGCCGGAAGGGGCCGGTGCCGACCGGATGCTCGCCGACCTTGTCGCCATAGGCCTCGACCACCTCGCGCGCCACGGCGCCGGTGAAGGAGCCTTCGGCCAGGTTGTAGAGGAAGCGCGGGCTGGGCTCGGCCAGGCGGATCTGCAGCGTGTAGCGGTCCAGCGCGCGCAGGCCTTCGACCTCGGTGTCGTAGTCGAAGGGCTTCTTGCTGTCCAGCGCCTGCTTGCGCAGTTCGCTCAGGCCCAGGATCTTGGCGTTCTCCAGGATGTAGAGGTTGCCGCTCTTCCAGCGCGGGTCGTAGTGGCGCTTGATGGCATACACGTAGTCGGCGGCCGTCAGCTCGCGCGGCTTGCCGCCGAAGGCCGGATCGTCGGCGAACAGGATGCCGGGCTTCAGCCGGATCGTGAAGCTGCGGTAGTCGGCCGAGACCTCGGGCATCGCGGCGGCGGTGTTGGGCCGCAGCCGGTAGGGCCGGGCCATGTAGGCGAACTCCAGCGGCGCGTCGAAGATACCCGCCACCACCGTGCGCGAATACAGGTCGCTGATCTGCGCCGGGTCGAAGCCGGTTTCGGCAATCGGGAAGGCATAGCGCAGCACTTTCGGCAGCGCGGCGTCGCGCGCGCTGGCGGCCGCGCCCAGCGCCAGCAGGCCGCACAGCAGGATCAGGCGCAGGACTTGCCTCATGCTGCGAGCCTACACTGCGCCCCCAAACCCCCGCACGCCCCCCGACGATGGCCGCATACCTGCTCCGGCGCCTGTGGCAGATGGTGCCGACGCTGCTCGGCGTGGTGCTGCTGGTGTTTCTGCTGTTCAAGGCCTTCGGTGGCGACCCGGCCGAGATCCTGGCCGGGCTGAACGCCACGCCTGAGCAGGTGGCGGCCATCCGCCAGCAGCTGGGGCTGGACCGGCCCTGGTGGGTGCAGCTGGGGCTGTTCCTGCAGCAGGTGGCCACCTTCGACTGGGGCAAGAGCTGGGCCACCGGCGAGCCGGTGGCCCAGTTGTTCGCCAGCCGGCTGCCGGCCACGCTGACGGTGATGCTGCCGATCCTGGTGCTGGACACGCTGCTGGCGCTGCCGCTGGCGCTGGCGGTGGCGGCCTGGCGCGGCTCGCTCACCGACCGGCTGGTGATGGTGGTGACCACCGTGGCGCTGTCGATCAGCTTCCTGGTCTACATCATCGTCGGGCAGTACCTGTTCGCCTTCCAGCTAGGCTGGTTCCCGGTGCAGGGCTGGAGCGACAGCCTGTGGACCAACCTGACGGTCTATGCGCCGCTGCCGGTGATGCTGGCGGTGCTGGTGGGCCTGGCGCCGCAGACCCGGCTGTACCGCAGCTTCTTCCTCGACGAGATCGGCCAGGACTACGTGCGCACCGCGCGTGCCAAGGGCCTGGCCGAGCGCAGCGTGCTGCTGCGCCATGTGCTGCGCAACGCGATGGTGCCGATCCTGACCAACATCGGCCTGGCGCTGCCGGGCATCTTCGTCGGCAGCTTTCTGATCGAGGTGTTCTTCTCGATCCCCGGGTTGGGCCGCGAGGTGCTGCTGGCGGTGAACCGCAGCGACTACCCGGTGATCCAGGCGGTGACGGTCTACGTGGCGCTGCTGACGATGGCGGTGAACCTGGCGGTCGATCTGCTGTACCGCTGGGCCGACCCGCGGGTGGAGCTGCGATGAGCGCGGTGCTGGCCGCGCCGTCGCCGGGGCTGTGGGCCGAGGCCGCCCGCCGGCTGCGCGCCGACCGGGTGGGCATGGCCTGCCTGGCCGTGGTGGTGGCCTTCCTGCTGCTGATCGCCGGCTCGGCCAGCGGG